>NZ_JBWXUE010000033.1:0-90627 GCF_057158765.1 Kitasatospora sp. NEAU-69 | reverse complement strand
CCCACCACCGGCCAGGTCAACACCGCCAGCCGCTGGTACGACCCCTCCACCGCCGACTTCACCAGCCGGGACACCGCGCCCCTCAACCCCACCTCCGCGACCAGTGGCAACCTCTACGCCTACGCGGACGACGATCCCCTCTCCCTTGCCGACCCCAGCGGCCACAGCGCCTGTGACTCTGGCGGGGGTGGCGGGGGAGGCGGAGCAGAACTCGCCTCCGATCCCGTGCCCCAGACCCCGGCGATCCCAGCGCCCCCTGTGGCACCGACTCCGGTAGTGCCGTACGACACGTGGCAGGGCATGGCGCCCCACGGAGCGCAGACCGTCGATCACAACCTGGGCAGCAGCCCGGCGCCCGCTCCCAGCCCCGGCCTGTGGCAGCAGATACAGAACGGCGTGAGCGACGGATTCAACTGGCTGCACAACGAATTGCACATTGATCACATGCCGTCCAGCGGCTCCGGAGGCTCCGTCATCCCGGGCTTCGGTGGCTTCTCGGTCGAGTTCGGATACAGCAGCTGCGACACCTCTCACCCCCACCGCCCCTCACCCTCGCACCCCTACCACCCGGTCTACGCGGCCGCCCAGGCCCCCGCGGCACCCGCCGCTCTGCCGGCCCCCAAGATCGACCTCGCCACGCTCACCCCGGGCCACGCCTTCGACGGCATCGGTGGCACCGCCACCCACGGCCCTGCCGCCAACGGCCCCGAAACCGGAGCCACCAACACCCTCGCCGCCACCGCCAACCCCGCAGCAGCAGGCGCGACCGCCTTCATCGCCCAATCCATGGCCGCCGACCAGTCACCCGGCCTCGGAATCACCACCTTCCCCGGAGCACAGAACGCCGGCCTGGGAACAACCCTCGACAACCCAGGCGACCCCAACGCCGGCACCGGCCTCACACTCGACAACCCTCTCAATGCGCTCGCCGGACTCGGGCACACTCTTATAAATCCTGCGATCCTCCAGCTCGGGCATATTCTTATGACAGCTGGGTTGGATCCTTACGTTGGTACCTCGCAGGCGTCTAAGCTGCTTCAGGAAGCTGGCGTTCCGCGTAAATTCCGGATCCAGGTCATACAGTCCTTCGAGCAAGGCACAATACAGGTCAAAACAGCCGGAGCAGATGACTACGGCATGCGCTTCTATGATGACGTCGATGCCACCGCCCGCGGTCGCTACCTCACCACCCTCTGGCCAGCTACCCGCGAGGAGATCGCTGTGAAGGCTCTCTGGAACCAGTTCACGTTCCTAAAACAGTGGAAGATCCGGCCAGGAGCCCAGGTGATCGAAGGCCGTGTGGGCCCCCAAGGCATCGGATACCCAGGGGGAGGCATGCAGACTTACGTACTGGACCCTGACCAAGACTTGCTGGAGCCCTGAGGATGACCAAGCAGAAAGATGCTCTGGATGCAGTAGATGCTGCGCTGGCGGCTATCGAAGGCGAGATCTCGGAGCACATCGCAGGCCGCGGTAGCGTCGGCAGCCTGCAGCAACTGAAAGCATTTCGAGTCAACTTGGAGGTCATGAAAAGCCAGATCGCGTCGGCTAGCGTACCGCCACCAGCCCGCCGTCCCCTGGGCATGGGCCGAACCATCGTTGACTCCTGGCCGTTCGACAGCCGACTCGGGACTGCCCTCCTCAAGGCCGAGCAACAGTATCTGAAACTTTGACGAGATGTGCCCTGTTCACACCCCTGCTGGCGCAGGGCGGGGAGCTGTGGTCGTGCCCATCCCCTGGAAGCATGAAAAAGCGCGCTCACGTGAACGGCTATAGCGAGTGGCATGAGGTGAGTCGGTCGAGTCACGCTGCATGGCACAGAGTCTTCAATGACGACTGGTGTGGCCCTGATGGTCATGTGCCTTGTCCTGTATATTCGGCTTCGACGTTGCATTGCTGGTATTTCCAGGAAGGATTAAATTCGATCGGCTTCAATGGGATCCACTTTGTCGGACGCAGGAGGCTCTAAGAATGGTGTAGCAACTGTAGGGATTTTGAGTATTTCCGTGACGGCTACGTGCCAGGCTGGTGGGTCGATGGCGGGACTGGTGGCTACGAGATGTTCCTTGCGAACGCCTAGGCGACCCGGGTCACCTTCTGGATGAAGATGTTCAGCCGCCCGCCGAGGTGGCAACTCGCCTGGGTTGACCCGGGTGTTAGGTTCCGTTGGGAACGGACAACAGCTATTGGCCGGCGGTGAAAATCTGGGTGAATTGTCGAGCTGGTCGATGACGTCCGGCGATGGCGCAGTCGGAGACGCAATGGCGGGTCTTCAGTCCTCATTAATGACCCGTGCCCCAGCTGTCACCCGAGACGACCGCTCCACGTGCTTTCCGTGTGAACAGCAAGCGATTGGGCTCGCATGGCGCGAAGAGAAAGTACACGATGGACATTGAATGGGAAAGCGGATCGCACACCGTTCGCTGGGGAGTGAACGGAAATGTCCAGAAGTCATTCGTGCGTCCGCCGCTTTCGGTCGCGGTATGTGGCGGGCCACCTGGCGTACTGATCATCGAGGCACTGGAGGGCAACACGGCACGACCGAGCAATGCAGTGGTGTTTGACGAAGACGGGACCGAACGGCTGCGGTTGGCTCCGCCGCCGCTCCCTGAGGCGTCCTGGCGCATCGGCTACTACACGGCATACGTCGACCCCCAAGGGCAGCTCGTGGCCGCTTACGCCACTCGAGTGGGAGACCTCTGGGGTAAACCGGACACACGCACGGGAGAGCTGCTCGACGTCCATGAATGGCGCTGACGCCAGGGGTGTTGCGCCTGACAATCCGGGAACCGCAGGCGGGCTCGGGCACCGCCCGGCGGCGGGCTTCGTTCGGAGAGTCTCGCGGCTTGGCCAACAGTTGCAGAAACCGGCCGCAGGTCCCGCCTCCGCAGGCGGCGGACCTGCGGGTGGGTGGCGCCAGCCGCGCGGTGAGGCCGGTCCTCTCGGCCGGGTCGGGCCAGCGGGTTCAGGTGGGGCCGCCCTGCCCGCCCCCAAGATCGACCTCGCCTCGCTCACGCTGGGCCACAGCTTCGATGGCATCGGCGGCATCGCCACCCACGGCCTCGTCGGCAATGGCCCCGAAACCGGAGCCACCAGCACTCTCACCGCTAACCCCGCAGCAGCACGCGCAACCGCCTTCATCGCCCAATCCATGGCCGCCGACCAGTCACCCGGCCTCGGAATCACCACCTTCCCCGGAACACAGGACGCCAGCCTGGGAACAACCCTCGACAACCCAGGCGCCCCCAACGCCGGCACTGGCCTCACACTCGACAACCCACTGAACACGCTCGCCGCGCTTGGGAACGTCCTGGTCAACCCAGCGGAACTCCAACTCGGACACATACTCACAGCTGTAACGCAGGCATCGGCTAATGCACGATTCGTGGTCGATGGGCATGGGTCAATCGCCAACCTCAATGATGATCTGGCAGCGCAAGCGGCTGCATGGCAAGGGAAAGTTCGATACCCAGGCGTCGATAGCTGGGGCCGCACCATGCTGCCGGCCGGAACAAAGGTGGTCATGGGGGAGCCGGGAATTGCCGGGTTTGCAATACTCGGTGACATGGCAGGCGGCGACGTGGCTACACTATGGAGTGGCGTTCAAGAAGAGCCGCATCCGGCATTCGGCTATCGGATGGCGATGGGGATCTACGAGGTAACTGAACCGATCGAGGTGGCATATAGCTACGCGTTGCGCAACTGGCAATTCGGCGATGGCGGGACCCCGCAGTTCTACATCCCCGGAACGCAGAGGCTCGGCGAACAGTATCAGCTACCATCGGCGGTTGTACGTATTGGCGAAGTACGCCTGACTCATTAACTCTCTGGGGGCTGCAATGGATGGTGAGGGATTTGGCCACCTTATCCCACTGGTGAATACTCTGATCAGGGCAGGGAATCGTCTGGTCGAAGGAGACAAGCATCAAATTTTTCGACTCGGTCAGGGTGGGCCGTACTGTGCACTGGAGGGCCGGTTCCACTTTGAATCCGTAAGGGCTCTGCCTCGCCGCCAAGAAGTGGTGTTTGATGAGCCAAACGACTTTATCGCCTGCTCGCACTGCTGGGCTTTAATTCGCGGCGGTCAATATCTTTCTGCAAAAAATTTGCGGAACCACAGTTGATTTACCTGCTGAATTTCAATCGCTTGGAGGTGGCGCCATGGGCTCTATATGTCCCGCCCCCCCGATTGAGGTCGTGTTAAGGGCGATTCCACTGCGAAGACAGCGTCTCATAAGGCATTGTTGACAGAGCTCGAATAGCCCGGTCCGGGTGGTGTCGCGCACCGACGGCACCTTTACGACATGAGGCAGCTGCCCCCAGGTCAGCTCTGATCTGGGGGTACTGACCAGGGGGCGTCGTCGAAGGCCCCGCATAACTTTGAGGGTGAGCAGCTCGGCTACTAAGGCGGTTGGACCGATCCCACCACCGGCCAGGTCAACACCGCCAGCCGCTGGTACGACCCCTCCACCGCCGACTTCACCAGCCAGGACGCGGCCCCTCTCAGCCCCACCACCGCCACCAACGGCAACCTCTACGCCTACGCCGACGACGACCCCCTCTCCCTCGCCGACCCCAGCGGCCACAGCGCCTGTGACTCCGGAGGGGGTGGCGGGGGAGGCGGAGCAGAACTCGCCTCCGATCCCGTGCCCCAGACCCCGGCGATCCCAGCGCCCCCTGTGGCACCGACTCCGGTAGTGCCGTACGACACGTGGCAGGGCATGGCGCCCCACGGAGCGCAGACCGTCGATCACAACCTGGGCAGCAGCCCGGCGCCCGCTCCCAGCCCCGGCCTGTGGCAGCAGATACAGAACGGCGTGAGCGACGGATTCAACTGGCTGCACAACGAATTGCACATTGATCACATGCCGTCCAGCGGCTCCGGAGGCTCCGTCATCCCGGGCTTCGGTGGCTTCTCGGTCGAGTTCGGATACAGCAGCTGCGACACCTCTCACCCCCACCGCCCCTCACCCTCGCACCCCTACCACCCGGTCTACGCGGCCGCCCAGGCCCCCGCGGCACCCGCCGCTCTGCCGGCCCCCAAGATCGACCTCGCCACGCTCACCCCGGGCCACGCCTTCGACGGCATCGGTGGCACCGCCACCCACGGCCCTGCCGCCAACGGCCCCGAAACCGGAGCCACCAACACCCTCGCCGCCACCGCCAACCCCGCAGCAGCAGGCGCGACCGCCTTCATCGCCCAATCCATGGCCGCCGACCAGTCACCCGGCCTCGGAATCACCACCTTCCCCGGAGCACAGGACGCCGGCCTGGGAACAACCCTCGACAACCCGGGCGACCCCAACGCCGGCACCGGCCTCACACTCGACAACCCACTGAACACGCTCGCCGGACTCGGAAACATCCTCATCAACCCGGCGAGCCTGCAATTGGGTCACATTCTCTCCTCCTATCGCTTTGGAACAGCGGACCGTGGGACGGTTGGGGTGCGCAGGTCACCCTTCCCGGGTGTTACCGTATTTGATCCGGGTGCAGGCTTGACATTCAGCGACAGGGTTTCACTGGCTTCGGAAGCACGGAACTATATCCACTCCCTTGCCACGGGCATCCAAAAGGATGCAACCTGGAGCGCGGCCGTGAACCTCACGACCGGCGAGATTGCGGTATCATGCTCTGGATTTGGGAGCTGCGCGGAGCCGAATATCCTGGAGGGGACATGGTGGGATGCGGAGGATGTCCAGTTCATTCGGGCAATGCAGCGCTGGAATGCCAAGGATGGATATGGCAAACTTTGGCAGGAGAAACCAATCTGCCTGAACTGTCAGAAGATCTTTCCTGAGAATAATTTCATTGATGGCGTCCAATTTGAAAGGTGAGAATCACATGGGAAGCGTCAGGCCATCCATCAGGGAAATCGATAGGATCTCGTGGAGTAGTTACGAGTGTGGCTGTGGAGCGCCCGCCTCCCATTTGGCCGAGGACCTTCGGGTGATGCTGCTGGCCACCTCCGAGAACGAGTCGCAGGGCCTCACTCTTGAAGGTCATGTTGAATCTCAAGCGATTGTCCATGATGTTGCCGTACCTGCTGTCGGCGTGATTGTAGCCGCCCTGGGTGAGGAACTTCTGCCCAGCATCCGATCTGACTTTATTGACACGATTGTCAGGGTTCTTGGCGGAGAGTCGCCAACTGGATTCCCGGCGTGGGACTATGGGTATCCGGCAGGAAGCTGTGCGAAAATTGCTCATACTGGACTGTGGAGCTTTTACCAAGAGGCGCTGGGTGGCGATACTGAGACGGCGCTGGATATCCTCGACTATATCGAGCCCGACCGAGAGCGCCTCGACTTCTTTCGGCGTTCTCTGCAAAGTCGGCTAAAAAAGCGGAACAAGTAGCTCTATCCTCGCTGATAGTGCGGCTCTGGCAGGATGTCCTGAGGAGTGACCAAGCAGAAGATGCTCTGGACGCAGCAGATGCTGCGCTGGCGGCTCTCGAGTGGGAGATCTCGGAGCACAACGCCGGCCGCGGCAGCGTCGGAAGCCTGCAGCAACTGAAAGCATTTCGAGTCAACTTGGAGGTCGTGAAAAGCCAGATCGTGTCGGCTAGCGTACCGCCGCCAGACCGCCGTCCCCTGGGCATGGGCCGAACCATCGTCGACTCCTGGCCGTTCGACAGCCGACTCGGGACTGCTCTCCTCAAGGCTGAGCAGCAGTATCTGAAGCTTTTCGTAACCGGTTGACGCCGGCGATGGCCGCTCCTGGACCGGCCACTGCGAGCGGTACGAGCGATGCGGCGTATACCGACGCCGACCCTGTGCGTGCCAAAGGCGTCCGTGCAGGGCGGCCTTTGGCCGAAGAGTCAGTGGCAGGACATGATGACCACTCATGGTGCACTCGCCCTGTTGGGCGGCAGTGTGGCCGAGTCGAGCGGGTCCTACGGCTGGTCGTGACAATCGAGATGACGAATACGGATGTGCCGTGATTGAGATTAGTTCTGGGGATCCTGGCTCCGCCAAGCCGTATGCAAATTTGCTGCCGGTCATCGATGCGCTACTGGAGCACGGGAACAGCTGTCGGCCGGGAACGAATGGATTTCGCCAGATCAAGGATGCTGGATGGATATGTGAGCTGGATCTCCCGATAGACTTCGGCATGCTTCTCGGGATCTTTAGCTTTTCATCCGACTTCAAGGTCTCCGCGGATCGCGATGGCATTCTAGACCAGCGAACCTGGTGTCTGATTTCTGGCTCTGGAGAACGAGCGCGAAGCGCAGTCCTGCCCGATCAGTCGATCGGGTAAGACGTAAGGGGTCGAGTCACCAAGAATCTTTGAAGGAGTTCTGGTGGTACGAAGGGCCTCTGTGTCGCTGGTGAGTGGCTATTCGTGACGAAGTCCTGTGGAATCCCTCCGGTTTCGAGATGATGAATCGAGAGATGCAATGGATCGCGAAGGTGACTCCATGATTCCGGATGTCGCATACGATGCCTCCGACCTGCGGAAGACTGAGTGGGGGCGGAATCGAGAACTTGATGACGGAACATGGGAGACCGTGTGGGATCTTGTCATTGAGGCCGTCCCACGGGACTCCGTTATCGAGATCCTGACGGACGCCGAAGAAGGTTTTACGGCCACGATCGACGTCCGCGATCCGCAGCATGCCGAGCTGCTCATCAGGACAACTGATTCTGCAATGTCTGCAGCGTACTATCCTTTGACGTATTCGTCCTTCAGGATGGTGAATAACGGAGTCGGTAAGATCTCGACCATTCAAGGATTCCCTAGAGACTGGTATGCGCCTTTTAGGTCCGGCTAGAACCCACTCCAAAAGTGCGCGGCGGGCAGGCTCCGATAATCCTCCGACTGCCCTCGGTCAATCAGCCGTTGTTTCACTGCAGCTTTGGGTCCGGGGTGGGCTGGGGATCCGTGAAGGAGATCTTTCCATGCAGTTCGAAAAAAGGGGTTGGAGCTAGTATCCATAACTGATGGTGAAATGGTTCACCCAATACTCATCTATGTATCTAGTGGCGAAGCAGGCTTTCGACACCGACCTCCATCGTGGATAGCTCCTCGTTGTCGTGGCAGTGGACCCACAAGGAATTCCTGTGCAAGCCGCCCGACTGTCATCCCATGTAAACAGCTACCGATTGGGCTCTCATGATGCAGGAGAAGGTGGGGGATGGACATCGGCTGGGGAGGCGGATCGTGCACCGTTCGCTGGGGGGTGAACGGAAGCGTCCAGAAGTCATTCGTGCGTCCACCGCTTTCGGTCACAGTATGTGACGAGCCGCGTGGCGTACTGATCATAGAGGCGCTGGAGGGCAACGCGGCACGACCGAGCAATGCAGTGGTGTTTGACGAAGACGGGACCGAACGGCTGCGTTTGGCTCCGCCACCGCTCCCTGAGGCGTCCTGGCAGATCGGCTACTACACGGCGTATGTGGACCCCCAAGGGCAACTCGTGGCTGTTTATGCAACTCGGGTGGGAGACCTCTGGGGTAAACCGGACAAACGCACGGGAGAACTGCTCGACGTGCATGAATGGCGCTGACGCCAAGTGTTGCGCCTGGCAAAGCCCGGGGAACCGCAGGTGGCGGGCTCGGGCACCGTCCCAGCGGTGGGGTTCGTTTGGAGAGTCTCGCGGCTTGGTCGGCAGTTGCAGACACCATCGTCCGCAGAGATCCCGCCCCCGCAGGCAGCGGACCGCCCGCATGGATGAGCGTGTCACGCGGGCCATCCTGCCGACGCCGGCCGCCGTGCCCGCACTCACGCTGCCCCACGTCCGCACCGGGACAGGGTGGCCAGGCCCGGCCCTCGCCGCCCACCCGCAGGCCCCTCGATTGTCTGTTGACGGATCATCATCGCTACGTGTGTAATTTCACATGGCACATTTCACGCGGCACCGTGCCGTGTGGGCCAACTCATGGAAGGGGGCGAGATCTTGAGCAGGGGACGCGCAGCACGTGTTGCGGGCGAGGATCTGGCGGCCGCGGTCGAGGAGTCGGCGCTCGTGAAGAGCGTTGACGAGTCGGAGGGGACGTCGGCGGCTGACGAGGCGCTGCTTGACGGCATCCTTGCGGGCCACAAGACCCGGGTCGTCACCGCGGGCAGCCCCGGCTGGCCGTAAGTCGCGCCGGTAGCCCGTTCGCTCGTACCGCATCTCACATGAAGGGGGAGTAGTCAGTGACCAGTTCGCTTCCGGATCTCAGGCGGGTCAACCGGATCTCCTTGCAGATCAACGAGACCTGTGACTCGCGCTGTCGGCTGTGCGACTACTGGCGGCTCGACAGTCCGAAGTCCATGTCGCCCGAGGTCTTCCGGGAGCTGGTGCTACCGACTCTCCGCGGGCTCTCCCCGCTCGAGAACATCTGCATCACGGGCGGGGAGCCCACCCTGCACCCGGAGTTGCCGGCGATGGTCGCCGAACTCGCCGAGGTGTCACGGACGCTGACCCTGATCACCAGTACCAGCAAGCTGGCGGACGTGTTTCCCGCGATCGATCCGCTGATCTCCACCTACATGGTGTCGATGGACGGCGCGGACCGGGCCACGTACCGCAAGACCCGCGGGGTCGACCTCTTCGAGTCCGCCTGGGGGTGGGTGCGCAGGCTGCGTGCGGAGACCACGGCGACCCTGGCGGTCAGTTTCGTCATCCAGCAGGAGAACCACGACCAGCTGGAGGAGGTGGCGCGCCGCAGCTTCGCGGAGGGGGCGCACTGTGTCTTCCTGCGGGTGCCTTCGCTCACCGACGAGGCATTCGGCCGCGATGGCGCGGTCCCGGACCGCACCCATCGCGCCGGGCAGTTGACGAGCACTCAGATCGCCCTGGTCATGCGCCAGTTGACGGCAATAGCAGGCCGTTACAGTCGGGAGCAGATCCCCAACGTGCTGGACTACGGGAACTTCGTGCGGAACCTGCGGGGTGAGCGCCCGGCGGCCGGCCAGACCTGCGACGTGCCGTTCACCAGCATGGTCATCGATCCGCAGGGACACTACCTGCCCTGCTTCTACCTGCCCTTCCGGGCCGATCTGCGGGATCGCATCGCGGCCACCGGTCTGCAGCGGGAAACCCAGTTGGCCGTCCTGGAGGACCCGGCGTTCCGGGCCCGGCACTGTGACGGCTGCCAGCAATACGTCGACCGAAAGTGGGACAGCACCGAGTTGAGCGCGGACTTCCACCGCCAGACGCTACTGGCGGCCACCGTATGAACCAGCACCCGATTGCGCCGACTGCCCAGGTCGCACTGGCCTCGCTGCCGTGGAACATCGAGCAGTTCACCTCGCTGCAGATCGCCACGCTCAAGACCTACCTCCAGCACCACGGCGTCCACGCGACGTCCCGGCACTACCACAAGGACCTGCTCGACTACGTGGGAGGCACGGAGCGCCACCACATCCACGAGTACGGGTACGGGGAGCACCTCTTCGGTGCGCTCTACTACCACGAACGGCGCGAGCAGTTCCTCGAGGTCATCAAGCGGCGGTTCGAGACGCCCGACCTGCACCCGGTCCTGGACCAGCTCCAGGTCTTCTGCGAGGACGTGGTCCGGGACCTGCTGAAGACCGAGGCGCAGCTGATCGGCTTCACCACCACCCACGTGCAGATGATGTCCAGCATCTACATCGCCCGCAGGCTGAAGGAGGAGCGGCCCGGCATCAAGGTGGTGCTCGGCGGCCTCGCCCTCTTCGAGCAGTTCTCCGAGAGCCTGCTGCGGCTGTACCCGGAGATCGACTTCATCGTCAACGGCGAGGGAGAGCGGGCACTGCACCGCCTGACCCTGGCCGTCCTGGACGGCGACACGAGTGACGGCCGCCTGCGCGACATCGGCGGACTGTCGTGGCGTACGGCGGAGGGAGGCGTCCACAGCAGCCCGAAGCCGGCCGAGATCGTGGCCCTGGACGCCTCACCCAACCCCGACCTGGCCGACTACCTCGACATCCACCTGGCCGCCGAGCGCAACGAGGTTCCGCAGCCGAAGATCTGCGTCGAGTCCGCACGTGCCTGCAGCTGGGGCAAGTGCACCTTCTGCATCGAGAGCATTCCCAGCCGCGGACCCTACCGGACCAGGTCGGCCGCGACCGTGGTGGACCAGATCGAACGTCTGATGACCAGCGCCCGCAGCGTCGACATCGCCTTCACCGACCCGGACATGTCCTCCCGCCGTGACGTCTTCGAGGAGATCGTGGCGCGCGGACTGGACCTGCGCATCGACGCCGAGGTCTCCGGCATGGTCGACCTGCCCACACTCGTCGCCATGAAGCGGGCGGGGCTGTCCACGCTGCAGATCGGCATCGAGTCGTTCTCCCCGGAGAGCCTGAAGAAGTTCCTCAAGGGCGTCCAGCTGATCCACTACGTCGAGCTGATGCGCTGGTCCGTGCAGCTGGACCTCAAGCTGGTCTACAACATCATCGTCGGGGCTCCGTTCGAGACCCAGGAGAACATCGAGCTCGCCGTCGGCAACATGCGCCGCCTCTTCTCGCTGGCCCCGCCGGTCATCAGTGAGTTCGTCGTCAGCCTGGGCAGCCCGATCTACCAGGACCTCGACTCCTACGGGATCGAGTCCCTGTCGCCGCTGCCCGAGACCGCCTGCTACCCGCAGGAAGTCCGTGAGGCGGTCGGCCCGTTGCTCTCCTTCCACGCGGGCTACGCGTTCACCACCAAGGTCGAGCGCACCCTGGACCAGTCGCCGGTGGTCGCCGCCGTCGACGAGTGGTGGAAGCTCCACGACAGCGGATTCCGGATCAGCGCCTACCGTGGACGGGGCTTCGTCGACATCGAGTACACCGTCGGCAAGGCCAGTCGCCACATCGAGGTGTCCGACCCGGCCGAGGTCCACGTGCTCACCGGCACCGCGGTGGAGGCCAAGAGCCTGCGCCGGCTGGCCGAGGGCAGCGACTTCAGTGCCGAGCAACTGCGGCTGGCCGCCGACTCGTTGCTCGCGAAGGGACTGCTCTTCGAGAGCGACCGGAAGGTGGTCGCGATACCGGTCTTCTCCCGCATCGACCTCGCCGAATACCGCAGCGCCCGGACCCAGCGCCTGGACCTGCCCTGGCTGCGAGCGGACAGCCTGCGGATCCTCGATCGGAGCGGCACGTGACGGCCGACGTCACCGTGGCCCGCCCGGCACGGCTGCGTGGCGCCGTGCTGTTCTTCGGTGCGGACCTGTTCACCGCCGGGGCCAAGTACCTGCTGCTGCTGGCGCTGGCCGTCTGGGTGCAGCAGTCGACCGGATCGGCCGGCCTCGCCGGGCTGACGATGCTGTTCGTGACCGCGGGCGGCCTCACCTCGCCGCTCACCGGTGCTCTGGTGGACCGGTTGAGCGCTCGTCAGGCCCTGCTCATCCCGATGCTCGGCACGGCGGTGCTGCTGAGCTCGTTGCTGCTCGGCCACGGCCGGCCGGTGCTGCCGCTCCTCTACGCGGTCGGGTTCCTCTACGGCGTCTCGGGGGCGATGACGGATGCCGCGCAGTCGGTGGGGATCACGCAGCTCTTCGAGGACGAGAAGCTCGTCCAGGCGAACTCGCTGCACCAGACCATGAACCGCGGGCTGCGCGTGGTCATGCCGCTGGCCGGTGTCGGTGCCTACGCGACCATGGGCATCCACGTGACCGTGCTGCTGGCCGTCCTGCTCCACCTGCTCGCCGCCGTCCTGGTCAGCGCCCTGCCGCTGGCCCCGGAGCCGTCCGAGGCGGAGCCCGACTTCTCCTGGAACAGGCTCGTGGCGGACGTTCGGCTCGGCAGCCGCGCGATCCACGGTGACCGCCTGCTGCACGTGATCGTCCACACCGCGGCCGCCGCACTGTGCTTCCTGAACTTCTTCGAGTCCGTCGGCCTGCAGGTGGTGACCCAGGGCCTGCGCCGCCCGGCCACCGACCTGGCCGCGCTGATCACCCTGCAGGGGCTGGCGACGATCGTCTCAGGCCTGCTGGTGGCGAAGTTCGGCAAGCGATTCGGCCTGGGACGGCTCATGCTGGCAGGCCTGAGCTGCTTCGCGGCCTCGGCCCTGCTCCAGACGACCGGCCGGCTCGGCCCGGTGATCGCCGCCATGGTCGTGGCCGGCGCCGGCCTGCCGATGTGCATCGTGGCCATGGTGACGACCGTGCAGAGCCGGGCGCCGCGTGAGCAACTGGGGCGCGTCCACGGCGCCATGCTCTTCGTCATCGGCGTCCCGCAGGGCGTCGGCGTCGGCGTGGGCGCCTGGCTGGTCTCGGCCACCGACTACCGCGTCGCCTGCCTCACCATCGCCGCCGGGCTGATCGCCACGGCCGCCATGCTCGCCACCGCCAAGGCCCGACCGCTCGCCACCCGCAGCTGGGGCGCTGATGACGGCGCCAGCTGACGACTGCCCCTTCTGCGCGATCCGCCGCGGTACGGCCAAGGCCGCGATCGTCGCGCGGTATCCCGAAGCCGTCGTCATCGTCGATGTTGTTCCGTCCACCCCGGGGCAGCTCGTGGTGGTGCCGGGCCCGACGGTCGAGGACCTGGCAGCGGCCACCCGACTGCTACCGCACTGCGTCCAGGCGCTCGTCGCGGCCGGGTTCGCCCGCGAGGCCGTCCACGCCGTCACCCGCTGGGACCTGGGCCGGCCCGAGCACCCCCACCCGGTGTTCACCGTCATTCCCTCACCGGTCGGCCTGCGGACCAACGAGCTCGGCCGCTACCTCTCATGGGAACAGCTGGAGGAGGACGCCCGGATCATCGCGGCAGCCCTGGAGCTCGCCGGGCACGGAGACGGCCGGTAGGCGCGACGGGACGCGGCGCCTACCGGCCGTCCCGTCCGCAAAACGAAGATGACCTGATCAGCTAGCTGATCAGGTCATCTTACGAACGTGTCCGAGGGGGGACTTGAACCCCCATGCCCGATAAAGGGCACTAGCACCTCAAGCTAGCGCGTCTGCCATTCCGCCACCCGGACTAGGTGTCGTCCGCCCGGCTGCTGCTTGCCGCTGCTCGCTACTGCTTGCTAGCTGCTGCTCACTGCCGCGCTGACATGCATAACTGTAGCAAAGATCAGCTGTAGGTCCCAAAAACGAGGGGGAGCAGGGGTGGCCGGCCGGTGGACGGCAGGGTTGTGGCGGGGTCTGCGCGGGATTTCCTTGGGGTGAGCCGGGGGGTGGGGGAGGATGGCGGGACCGTGCCCGTGGGTTCCCGGCGAGGTCGGGGGCGGGGCTGAGGACGAGGAGTGACCGTGAGCGAGTCGAAGGCAGGGCCGCAGGTGACGGGGGAGTCGGAGGTCGCCGAGATCTGCCGGGACCTGATCCGGATCGACACCAGCAACTACGGCGACGGGTCCGGGCCGGGCGAGCGGGCTGCGGCGGAGTACGTGGCGGAGCAGCTGGCCGAGTTCGGGTTGGAGCCGCAGATCATCGAGTCCGCGAAGGGGCGGGCCTCGACCATCGTGCGGATCGAGGGGGAGGACCGGTCGCGGCCGGGACTGTTGATCCACGGGCACACCGACGTGGTGCCGGCCAATGCCGCGGACTGGACGCACCACCCGTTCTCGGGCGAGATCGCGGACGGTTGCGTCTGGGGGCGCGGCGCGGTGGACATGAAGGACATGGACGCCATGACGCTCGCCGTCGTGCGCGACCGGTTGCGGACCGGCCGGAAGCCTCCGCGTGACCTGGTGCTCGCGTTCCTCGCCGACGAGGAGGCCGGCGGGACGTACGGCGCGCGGTTCCTGGTGGACAAGCACCCGGGGCTGTTCGAGGGCGTGACCGAGGCGATCGGCGAGGTCGGCGGGTTCTCGTTCACCGTCAACGACAAGGCCCGGCTGTACCTGGTGGAGACGGCCGAGAAGGGCATCCACTGGATGCGGCTCACGGTCGAGGGCCGGGCCGGGCACGGCTCGATGGAGAACGACGACAACGCGATCACCGAGCTCTGCGAGGCGGTGGCCCGCCTCGGGCGCCACCAGTTCCCGCTGCGGATCACCAAGACCGTCAAGGCGTTCCTCGACGAGCTCTCGGACGCGCTCGGCGTGCGGCTCGACCCGGACGACATGGACGAGACGCTGCGGGTGCTCGGCGGCATCGCCAAGATGATCGGCACCACGCTGCGCAACACCGCGCAGCCGACCATGCTGGGCGCCGGCTACAAGGTGAACGTGATCCCGGGGCAGGCCACGGCGCACGTGGACGGGCGGTTCCTGCCCGGGTACGAGGAGGAGTTCCTCGCCGAGCTGGACAGTGTGCTCGGGCCGCGGGTGAAGCGGGAGAGCCTGCACAGCGACAAGGCGATCGAGACCGACTTCGACGGCGCGCTGGTGGCCGCCATGCAGTCGGCGCTGCGGGCCGAGGACCCGATCGCGCGGGCCGTGCCGTACTGCCTGTCCGGCGGGACGGACGCGAAGTCGTTCACCGACCTGGGGATCCGCTGCTTCGGCTTCGCGCCGCTGCAGCTGCCGCCGGAGCTGGACTTCGCGGGGATGTTCCACGGGGTGGACGAGCGGGTCCCGGTGGACGGCCTGAAGTTCGGCGTGCGGGTGCTGGACCGCTTCATCGACGCCTGCTGACAGCGGGAGCGAAGCGGAAGGGAAAAGACGAAGAGAAGCCGAAGAGAAGACGAAGAGCGTGCTTGAGGCCCGTCCCCGGGGTGCCGGGGGCGGGCTTTTCGCTGATTGTCGGAGTGGATGATGAGCGGCCGCGATGATGGCCGCTGAAGAAACGTTCCATCCACCATCTCCGGCTCGATCGTCAGAGCGATACTTCACCGCTGCGAGTGAATGCCGCCTCGGGTGCCGTACCCCGTTCGGCAGAGCCTCGTTCACTCATATGGCGGCCCGGGGAGCGGGTCGCTCGGATGATCAGGTGATCAGGAGAAAGTCATGCAGATCAAGAAGATTGCCGCTGTCACGGCTGCCGCGGGTGGTCTGATGCTGGCCGGCGCGGGTGTCGCCTCGGCGCACGGCGGCGCGGTGGCACAGGGTGCCGCGACCGACTCGCCCGGCGTGCTGTCCGGCAACCTGGTCCAGGTTCCGGTGCACATCCCGGTCAACGTGTGCGGCAACACGATCAGCGTCGTCGGCCTGCTGAACCCGGCCTTCGGCGACACCTGCTGGAACGGCTGACGGCTGATAGCAGGGGCGGGAGAGGGGCGCTCCGACTGGGGCGTCCCTCTCCGGCATTATCGGCCCGGGAAATTTCAAAACCACCTGTTCGAGTGAGGCGGGTCTGGTTGGGCCAACCTTTGCTGCGCTGGCTCGTTGAGTAGTGGGCGGGAAAATAGCTCGTCGGAAATTCCGACCATCAGATGTCAGGGGTACCTATGCGACAGGTTGCCAGAAAAGGGATCCTCACGGCGGTGGCCACCGGCAGTGTGCTGGCGTCCACTGCGGGTTACGCGTATGCGAGCGCCGATGCCGACGGGGCAGCGGCCGGGTCGCCAGGGGTCGCCTCGGGCAACACGGTGCAGGTGCCTGTCGACGCGCCGGTCAACCTGTGCGGCAACACGGTCGATGTCGTCGGCCTGTTGAACCCGGCGTACGGCAACCAGTGCGCCAACCACAGTGGTGGCTCGCACAGCGGTGGCCACCACGGCGGTGGGTGGCAGGGCGGTGGCAGCCAGAACGGTGGCGGCCAGAGCGGGGGCGGCAGTCAGAACGGCGGAAGCCAGAGCAGCGGCGGCCAGGGCGGCGGTGGCAGTCAGAGCGGCGGTGGCTCGCAGAACGGGCCGGGCGGCACCAGCACGCCTGGCGTCCCCAGCGTGCCCGGTGTCCCGGGCCTGCCGGGTGGCTCCGGCTCGCAGGGGCCGACCAACGGCGGCTCCGGCAGCGGCGGCACGGGCGGCAACGGGGGCTGGCACGGTGGCCCGGGCAGCGGCACCGGCACCGGTGGCAGCACGGCCGGCAGCTCCGCCTCCGGCGCCACCCACGGCTCGCCGGGCGTCGGCTCCGGCAACACCACGCAGGTTCCCGTGTCCGCCCCGGTCAACGCCTGCGGCAACACGATCGACGTCGTGGGCCTGCTGAACCCGGTGATGGGGAACGACTGCGCCAGTCAGACGACGCCCGCCGTGCCGATCTCGGTGCCGACCGGCGCGCCGACCACTGCTCCGCCGGCCACCCCGCCGGGCACGGTGCTGACGGCCGGCGGGGCGAAGCCCACGGCCGCCCCCGTCGCGGTGCCGAGCCAGCCGTCCACGCCGGCCCAGCAGCCGCCCGCGCAGCCCGTCACCCCGATGGCGACGCACGCGCAGCTGGCCTCGACCGGTGCGGACGGGCTGGAGTTCATCGCCCCGGCCGGGCTCGGGCTGCTGATCGCCGGTGGCGTGCTCTACCGCCGGGCCCGCACCGCCGCCTGATCGGCTGGTCGCTTGATCAGCTGATCGGCTGATCGATGACGGGCGCGGCCGATGCACGCGCCCGCGGGTCCTGGGACTGCCCCGGGGGCGCACTGGCCCCCGGGGCGTCCGTGTGACGTGATGCCGCGCCGGCCGCCCCCGGGCCGGTGCGGCCGGTCACCAGCTGGTGCGGACCTGCCGGATGATCCGGCGGCGCAGCAGCACCGTCCGGGTGCCGTCGGGGTCGAGCCTCAGCCTGTCCAGCTCCCAGTGCCCGTACTCGGCGTGCTCGGTGAGCAGCTGCCGTGCCGCATTGCGGGTCGTGCCGCGTGGCATGCGCAGCGACTGGTACTCGTACTCGGGCTGCCGGACCAGCTTCGGTGGGGTCAAGGGTTCGCCTCCTCAGCGACGTCTGCGGGCAAGCCTACGGCGTGCCCCCGACAGTGGCCGGGGCCCGGAGCCGCCCCCGGGCCGGCCACGCGCCATGCTCCCAGGAGACGCTTCCTGATGCACGATCAATTCCCGGGAGTGAACGGCGCCTGGTGGCGTTCTACCCGTGCTCGCCGCCCGCGATGCGGGGACGCGCCGGACCGGACGGTTCGCGTGAGGTGCGGCAGCGGAACCGCGGATGTCCGGCTCGCGCACCCGGCACGGGCGTGCGCTCGAACGGCCGTCGACCGGTGCTCGGACACCGCTGGCGGCGTGCTCGGACCTGACGCAGAACCGCACGGTTCGGACATCGCGGGTCAAGTTGCCGGGTTTTCCGGTGCTCAGAGTGGAACCCCTGTGCAGTCCGACCCCAGGTACGGATAGCGTCTGCCTCATGTCTGATGCCGCGCAGCTCACCCGGACCGAGGTACGCGAAGCCGCCGAGGCGGTCAAGGCCGCTATCGACCGCCATTTGGAAGCTGTGTCGAGCAGCACCACCGACGATGATCCCGCGATTTTCGCGGCCTACGAGGAGTTGGCCGCGGCGGCCATCGCCTACGACCAGTTGCTCTACGAGGTCTACGACGAGGTGACCCCGTTCGAGGTCCCCGGCGACGGCGGCCCGGGGAGCTATCGCGGCCCCGAGGAGCCGGAGGCGGTCAGCGTGCTGATCCGCCGCGACTACCGGATCGCCGACCCGCAGCGGCTGCGTGCCCAGGCGGAGCGGCTGGACAGCTCGCTGTCCCCGGTGGACGGCCCCGGCGAGGGCGTGACGGCCGCCGTCGGCCTGGTCTTCGGCGAGTACGAGCCGGACGAGATCGCCGCCCGGGCCGAGGAGTTCGGCCTGGAGGAGGGCGACGCGACGCTCTGGGTGACGGCGACCGAGGTGGCGGAGCCGGGTGAGTGGCTGGCCGAGCCGTTCGACAGCCCGGACCCGCACCTGCTGCTCTGCCGCTTCGACGTCAGCGAGGTGTACGACGACGAGCCGGAGGACTGAGCTCCGCCGAGTCCCACGAGTCCCAGCGGCCGATGGCCGTGCCGGCACGCGAGCTCGCCTCGCGTGCCGGCGCAGCCATGGCCGCAACCGTCGGACCGACGGGTGTCAGTACGCCTGCTCGGCGTTCTCCGCCAGGATCGCCCGCAGCCGGGTCGTGCGCGGTGTGGCCGGCCGCTCGGCGACGGCCTGGGCCAGCGCGGGGCCGGCCGCGTGCACCACGGACAGGTGCCGCTCGGCCCGCCCGAAGGCGGTGTAGACCCACTGCCGGGTGAGTCCGGCGGCGGCGTCCTCCGGCACCACCACGACGGCGGCCGGCCAGCGCCGCCCGGCAGCCTGATGGACCGTCATGGCCCAGCCGTGCCGCAGCCGGTCGATCTGCGCCGGGGTGATGGTCAGCTGGTCGGACGATCCATCGGTCGGCTGATCCGACGAACCGCTCGGCATGCCGCTCGACGCGCCGTTCGGCGAACCGTCGGGCTGGGCGTCCGGGGTCGGGGCCGGTGCCGGGACCGGGCCCAGCGAGATGTGCAGCCCTCGGCCGTCCCCGCCCGTCACCGTGCCCGGCCGGTTGATCCCCGGCGCCGGCGAGTACACCACCCGGTCCCCGGGGTCGAAGCCGGCGAACCGGCCGGGCCCGGGGTTCAGCCGCGCCTTGGCCGCCGCGTTCAGCGCCCGGGTGCCGGCGCCGCCGCCGTGGCCTGGGGTGAGCAGCACGGTCTGCTCGGTCGGGATGCCCAGCGCACGCGGGATCGAGTCGGTGAGCAGTTGGACGGCCCGGTGCACGGCCTCGGCGGCGTCCCGGGCGGTCAGGATCACCACCTCCTTGTCCGGCGCCTCGACGCTCGACAGCTCGCCGATGCCGATCCCGGAGACGAGCTCGCCGATCGGGCCGAGGTCGGGGGTGCGCGAGGCGACCACGGGACAGGCCTTCACGGCCAGCAGGTCGGCGAAGAGCCGCCCGGGACCGGCCGACCAGAGCTGGCCGGGATCGCCGCTGAGCACCAGCCGGGTGCCGTCGGCCAGCGCCTCGACGAGCGTCGCGGCGAGCTCCAGATCGAGCAGCGGCGCGTCCTGGACGATCAGCAGGTCCAGCGCGAGCGAGCCGTCCTCGGCGCGCCCGACCGGGGAGCCGGCGCCGAGCAGCGCGGCCAGCGTGACCGGGGCCGTGGCGGCGGGCGTGCCGGCCGGCAGCAGGGCGCGCAGCGCGTCCCGGCCGTGCTCGGTCCAGGAGGCCGCCCAGGCGCGCAGCCCGAGCCCGCACGCGGCATCCAGCAACGCGGCGAGCTCGCCACGCGAGGCGGCGTCGCCGGTGTGCAGGACGAGCGGGTTCGCGGCCACGGCCTCGATCAGCGCGCGGGCGGAGGCGGACGGCGCGGCGGCAGCGGCGGCCGCCCAGTCGGCGCTGGTGACCCTGGCGGCGGTGGTGGCCAAAGGCGCTGACGGTTCGTCGGTGGACGGGTCGTCAGCCGGCGCTTCGTCGAGCGGTGCGCCCTCGGGCTCGAAGGTGGACATGATCCGGACCAGCCCGTCCGCCGCGCTCTCCTCCGCGAGCGCGAGCCGCTCCAGCGCGAGCAGCATCCGCATCGGCGGCTCCTCGTCCTCCTCGGTCTGCCGGGCGCCGGGGCCGGTCTCCTCCTCCTGGAACGGCATCACCCGGCCGTCGAGCACGGCCTCCTGGAGCGCCTGCGCGGGGTCGGGCAGGCCGAGCTTCTCCAGGCCGGCCTGGAGCTCGGCCGCCTCCAGCGCGGAGTGGCCGCGCACCGCGGCCTGCTCCAGCAGCCAGACGGCGAGTGCCTGGCCGCGGCGCGAGTCGCCGGGGCCGGCCGCCGGGCCGAGCAGCGCGCGGGCGAAGCCGTCCGCCTGCTCGGGGCGCACGCCGGGCAGTGTGAGGAGCACCCACGGGTCCTCACGCAGCAGCCCGGCCGCGCCTTCGCCGAACGCGCCGACGGCGGCCTGCGCGAGCCCGTCGACGGCCGGCGCCGGCGCGCCGCCTGCGGTGAGCACCTCGGCGACGGCGCTGACGGCGGCGGCACGCGTCTCATCGGTGGCGGCGGCGGTAGTGGTGCCGGCGCCGGTGCTGGTGGCGGGCGCATCGCCGGAGCCCGCAGCGGTCGCGGTGGTCGCGGCGCCCTGCCCGACGTTGCGGATCGCCTCCGCGAGCGCGGCGACCTCCGCGGCGTGCGCCTGCGCGTCACGCGGCGCGGCGGCAGTCTCGGGATCGCCTGCCTCCGGCCCGTCAGCCGCCGCCTCCGCCCGCGCCTCGGCTGCCGCAGCAGGGGCGTGCGACGCCGCCGCGCGCTCCGCCGCGTCGGGCACCGCAGCGTCGTGCTCCACCGTGCCGTGCTCCGCCGCACTGTCCGGCGTGGCGGCGGCCGCCTCGTCGTGGGTCTGACTCACAGTTCGTTCCAGTCCTGCTCGGGGTAGCGGCGCGAAGGTGCCGAGATGTCGTCCAGCGCGCCACGGATCTCACCCGGAAGCGTAAGCGCCTCCACCGACAGTGCCTGCTGCAGCTGGGCCGCCGTCCGGGCGCCGACGATCGCGCTGCCCACCCCCGGCCGGTCCCGCACCCAGGAGAGCGCGACCGCCAGCGGACTGCTCGCCAGCCCGTCCGCAGCGGTGGCCACCGCGTCCACGATCCGCCGCGAGCGCTCGCCGAGATAGGGCTGCACGAAGCCGGCGAAGTACGCCGAGGCGGCGCGCGAGTCCTGCGGCACGGCGTGCCGGTACTTGCCGGTCAGCACCCCGCGCCCGAGCGGCGAGTACGCGAGCAGGCCGATCCCGGCGTCCTCGGCGGCCGGCAGTGCCTCGCGTTCGATGCCGCGCTGGAGCAGCGAGTACTCCAGCTGCGCGCCGACCAGCGGCACCCGGCCGGGCGCGGCGCGCTGCCAGGTGGCGGCCTTGGCGAGCTGCCAGCCGCTGTAGTTGGCGACCCCGACGTACCGGGCCCGGCCGGAGCAGACGGCCAGGTCGAGCGCGTGCATGGTCTCCTCGGTCGGGGTGCCCGGGTCGAAGGCGTGCACCTGCCAGAGGTCGACGTAGTCGGTGCCGAGCCGGCGCAGCGAGGCGTCCAGGGCGGCGAGCAGGTGGCCGCGCGAGGTGTCGAAGCGGCGGTCGCTCTCCGGCACGCTGCCGGCCTTGGTGGCGATGACGAGTTCCGAGCGCGGGATCAGACTGTCCGTCAATCGGGAGAGCAGGTATTCGGCGCCGCCGTCCGCGTAGACGTCCGCGGTGTCGATGAGCGTTCCGCCGGCGTCCACGAACTCCTTGAGCTGCTCGGCGGCCACCTGCTCGTCGGTGTCCCGGCCCCAGGTCATGGTGCCCAGACCGAGCCGGGAGACCCGCAGACCACTGCGGCCGAGATGACGCTGCTCCATGCCGGAGGACCCCCTCGCTGGTGACGTGCTGGTGAGCGTAGTGGCCCGCTTTCACCCAGCCGCGCAGACCCGCGCAGCGGCCCCCGCGTGCCACCCGCACCGGCCGCCACGCGCCTGGCCGCCCGCCCCCGCGCGCCTGTCCGCACCGCTCCTTGCCCGCCCCCGCCCACCCCGGCGGATGTGACGCGCCACACAGCTACCGGTCGGTAGCCGGTCCCCGCCCACCCGGCTAACCTCACGACGAATGCTCCTCGCCCGAAAGGCACGGCACGCTCATGCGACTCGGTATCAATCTCGGTTACTGGGGACTCGGCCTGGACGCCGACAACATCGCGGTCGCCCAGGAGGCCGACCGGCTCGGCTACTCGGTCTGCTGGGCCGCCGAGGCCTACGGCTCGGACGCCGCGACCGTGCTCTCCTACGTGGCCGCGAAGACCGAGCGGATCGACGTCGGCTCGGCCATCTTCCAGATCCCGGCCCGCACCCCGGCGATGACCGCGATGACCGCCGCCACCCTGGACACGCTCTCCGGCGGCCGGTTCCGGCTCGGCCTCGGCGTCTCAGGGCCGCAGGTCTCCGAGGGCTGGTACGGCGTCAAGTTCGACAAGCCGCTGGCCCGCACCCGCGAGTACGTGGAGATCATCCGCAAGGCGATGTCCCGCGAGCGGCTCACCCACCAGGGCGCGAACTGGACGCTGCCGCTGCCCGGCGGCCCGGGCAAGCCGCTCAAGCTGACGGTGCATCCGGTGCGCGAGCGGATCCCGCTGTACATCGCGGCGATCGGCCCGAAGAACCTGGAGCTCACCGGCGAGATCGCCGACGGCTGGCTCGGCATCTTCTTCGCCCCCGAGCACGCCGCCGTCTCGCTCGACCCGGTGTGGGCCGGGCGGGCGAAGGCGGGGCTCGGCAAGGAGGGCTTCGACGTCTGCCCGACCGTGGGGATCGCGGTCGGCGAGGACGTCGCGGCGCTCGCCGACAGCCAGCGCGACTACGTCGCGCTCTACATCGGCGGGATGGGCAGCAAGGAGAAGAACTTCTACAACCAGCTCACCCGCCGGATGGGTTACGAGCAGGCCGCCGACGAGATCCAGCAGCGCTACCTGGCCGGGGACAAGGCGGGTGCCGCGGCCGCCGTCCCGCAGGAGCTGATCGAGGCGACCGCGCTGCTCGGCACCCGGGAGCGGATCGCCGACCGGATGCGGGCCTACGCGGACGCCGGGGTCACCACGCTCACGCTGGCTCCGGCCGGCTGGACGCTGGACGAGCGGATCACCGCGCTGCGCACCGGCGTCGAGGCGCTGGAGCTGGCCGGGCTGGCCTGAGGTCGGTCCCGGTCCGAGGCCGGCCCGGCCTGAGCCGTCGTCAACCGGAGTCCTCGAGCCGCCCTGGAGTCGTCCTGGAGCCGCCCTGGAGCTGCCCGGGAGCCGGTCGGGGGTCCGCCGCAAGCGTGGCGGGCCCCGCTCTGTTGACGGCTCCCGCTCCCTCCTCACCCCCGTCCGCACTTGACACAGTGCGCCGGTGGGGCGGCTGCGGCCGGGAGCGGGGCGGGGCTTCGCCGGGCACGTCGTAGGCTTGGGACCATGCCCACACTGCTGCTGGTACGCCATGGCCGCTCGACCGCCAACACGGCCGGGATCCTCGCTGGTTGGACGCCCGGTGTCGAGCTGGACGAGACCGGCCGGGCGCAGGCGGCCGGGCTGGTCGACCGGCTGGCCGGAGTGCCGATCGCGCGCGTGGTCAGCAGCCCGCTGGAGCGCTGCCGGCAGACCGTCGAGCCGCTGCTGGCGGCCCGCCCCGAACTGGGCGAGGCGACGCTGGACGAGCGGTTCGGCGAGTGCCACTACGGCGAGTGGACCGGACGGCCGCTCTCCGAGCTGGCCAAGGAGCCGCTCTGGCGGACGGTCCAGGACCACGCCTCGGCGGCCGCCTTCCCCGGCGGCGAGTCGCTGCGCGCGCTCAGCCACCGCACCGTGCAGGCGGCCCGCGAGTGGGACGAGAAGATCGCCGCCGAGTACGGCCCGAACGCGGTCTGGCTGGCCGCCAGCCACGGCGACGTGATCAAGGCGATCGTGGCCGACGCGCTCGGTCTGCACCTGGACCACTTCCAGCGGATCAACGTCGATCCGTGCACCGTGACGGTGATCCGCTACACCCCGATGCGCCCGTTCCTGCTGCGGATGGGCGACACCGGCGACCTGAGCAGCCTGCGCGTCAGGGCAGCGGCCGACGGCGACGCCGTGATCGGCGGCTCCACCGGCGCCGACGAGAGCACTGGCGAGAGCACCGACACGAGCATCGCCGAAAGCGCCGCCGACCGAGTCGGCGGCGAAGGCACCGAGGCTGTGCCGACGCCGTAGGGTGAAGAAACAGCCCGCGCAAACCTCCAACGACCGACAGACACGTTCACACCCCGGAGCGAGAGAGTGCCCCGACAGGTCTTCTTCTACGACCAGCCCGAGCGGTTCGTGGCCGGCACCGTCGGCCAGCCCGGCTCGCGGGCGTTCTTCCTGCAGGCCAGCGCGAGCGGCCGGATCACCAGCGTGCTGCTGGAGAAGACGCAGGTGGCCGCGCTCGCCGAGCGGGTCGAGGAGGTGCTGGACGAAGCGCTGCGGCGCAGCGGCGGCCAGGCCCCGATCCCGGCCGTGGCGCCGGCCGAACTGATCGACACCGCTCCGCTGGACCTGCCGCTGGAGCAGGAGTTCCGGGTCGGCACGATGGCGCTCGCCTGGGACAGCGGCGAGAGCTGCCTGGTGGTCGAGGCGCAGGCGGTGCTGGAGGACGCCGAGGAGGAGGAATCCGAGGAGGCGGTCTTCGAGGACGACGAGAACGGCCCCGACATGCTGCGGGTGCGGCTGACCGGGGCGATGGCCCGGGTCTTCGCCAAGCGCGCGCTGGACCTGGTGGCGGCCGGACGCAAGCCCTGCCCGTTCTGCAACCTGCCGCTCGACCCGGAGGGGCACCTGTGCCCGCGCGCGAACGGCTACCGGCGCTGAACGCCGACCAGGCCCCGGTGGCCGAGCCCACCCCGGCGACGGACGAGACGGCCCCGGGGGCGGCCGAGACCCCGCCGTCCGGCAGCGAGGCCCCGGAGCGGGACATACCGGAGGCCGACCCGGCCGTCGGCGCCGCGCTGGCCGCCGACGTCCCGAGCGCACTCACGCTGCTGCGCGAGGGCGAGCTCACGGTGCACGGCCAGCTGACCGACGCGTCCAACGCCGCGCTGTACTGCTCGGTCGCGCTGGACGGCGTCAGCGCGCTCTGCATCTACAAGCCGGTGGCCGGCGAGCGCCCGCTCTGGGACTTCCCGGACGGCACGCTGGCCGGCCGCGAGGTCGCCGCCTACGAGCTGGGCGCCGCGACCGGCTGGGCGCCGATCCCGCCCACCGTGCTGCGCGACGGGCCGTACGGCAGCGGCATGGTGCAGATCTGGGTCGAGCCGGACCCGAAGGCCGAGTCGCTGCTGGCGCTCCAGGACCAGGACGGCCCCGAGCCGGGCTGGCTGCCGATCGTGCTGGCCGAGGTCGGCGAGGGCCGGACCGCGCTGCTGGTGCACGCCGACGACGAGCGGCTGCGCCGGCTCGCCGTGCTGGACGCGGTGCTCAACAACTCCGACCGCAAGGGCGGCCACCTGCTCGCCGCGGCCGACGGCCGGCTCTACGGCATCGACCACGGCGTCACCTTCGCGGTGCCCGGCAAGCTGCGCACGCTGCTCTGGGGCTGGGCGAACGAACCGCTGACCGAGGAGGCGGTGGAGACGCTGGGCCGGCTCGCGGCCGAGCTGGACGGCGCGCTGGGGGAGCGGCTGCGGCCGCATCTGACGAAGGCTGAACTGACGGCCACTCGCCGGCGGATCGCCGGGCTGCTGAGTGACGGACGCCACCCGGTGCCGTCCCAGGAATGGCCGTCGATCCCCTGGCCGCCGGTCTGATCGACCCGTACCCACAGCCACGGAGCACCCCCTCCGCAACTCATCCGCCGACTCGGGAATAGCCCGGGTCGGCGGACCGTTTTCGCAGCCGTTGCGACCAGGCCGACGGGGGAAACCCGTGCCGGCACGGGTTTCAGCCGAATCTCCGTACTGGTTAGCCTTTCAAATGATCGCAAGGTTAGAGTCGAACTCATGCATGCCTGGCCCGCTTCCGAGGTTCCCGCCCTGCCTGGTCAGGGACTCCCCCTGCGTATCCACGACACCGCCGTGGGCACGGTCCGCGAGGTCGTGCCGCAAGGCCGTACCGCGCGGCTGTACGTCTGCGGGATCACCCCGTACGACGCCACCCACCTGGGCCACGCCGCGACCTACAACGCCTTCGACCTGGTCCAGCGGGTCTGGCGGGACGCCGGTCACGACGTCCTGTACGTGCAGAACGTGACCGACGTGGACGACCCGCTGCTGGAGCGCGCGGTCGCCACCGGTCAGGACTGGACGGCGCTCGCCGAGCGTGAGACGGCGCTGTTCCGCGAGGACATGACGGCGCTGCGGATCCTGCCGCCGGCCCACTACATCGGCGCGGTCGAGTCGATCCCGTGGATCGTCCCGCTGGTCAAGAAGCTGCTCGCGAGCGGCGCCGCGTACGAGCTGGACGGCGACATCTACTTCTCCGTCGAGGCCGACCCGCGGTTCGGCGAGGTCTCCCGGCTCAGCCGCGAGGAGATGCTGCCGATCTTCGGCGAGCGCGGCGGCGACCCGGAGCGCCCGGGCAAGCGCCACCCGCTGGACGCGCTGCTCTGGCTGGCCGCCCGCCCGGGCGAGCCGGCCTGGGACACCGAGCTCGGCCACGGCCGCCCCGGCTGGCACATCGAGTGCGTGGCGATCGCGCTGGAGTACCTGGACATGTCCTTCGACATCCAGGGCGGCGGCAGCGACCTGTCCTTCCCGCACCACGAGATGGGCGCCTCGCACGCCCAGGCCGCCACCGGCGCCCACCCGTACGCGCGCGCCTACGTGCACGCCGGGATGGTCGCGCTGGACGGCCACAAGATGTCCAAGTCCCGCGGCAACCTGGTCTTCGTCTCCGCGCTGCGCCGCGACGGCGTGGACCCGGCGGCGATCCGGCTCGCGCTGCTCTCGCACCACTACCGCTCCGACTGGGAGTGGACCAAGACCACGCTGGACGAGGCCGTCGAGCGCCTCGCCCGCTGGCGTGCCGCGGTCTCCCGGCCGGACGGCCCGCCGGCCGAGGAGCTGCTCGCCGAGGTGCGCGCCGCGCTCGCCGAGGACCTGAACGCGCCGGCCGCGCTCGCCGCGGTGGACCGCTGGGCGGACCGGCAGGCAGCCACCGGCGGCACGGACATCGGCGCGCCGGGCCTGGTCTCGCGCACGGTGGACGCACTGCTGGGCGTCGCGCTGTAAGGCTGACCCGCAACTCGTACCGAGGGCCGCCGACCTGACAACAGGTCGGCGGCCCTCTGCGTTCACCGCTGTTCGCCGGGCTCGACCGGCTCGGTGGGGACGACCGGTTCGATCGGGACGACGGACTCCGTGGGGTCGAGCGCGGTGGCCGGCACGCCATCCTGAGGCTGCCCGTCGAGCTCTGCGCCATCCTGGAGCTGACTGTCCTGGAGCTGCTCCGCCTCCTGGAGCTGACTGTCCTGGAGCTGCCCCTCCTGGAGCTTGGCCTCCTGCCGGTCCGCCTCCTGGCGCAGGGTCCGCAGCCGCTGTGCCTCCTGGGTGCTCGCGGCGCTGTCCAGGAACCGCAGCAGCTCCACCGGGAACGGCAGGACCAGCGTCGAGTTCTTCTCGGCGGCGACCTCCACCACCGTCTGCAACAGGCGCAGCTGGAGCGCCGCCGGGGTGGCGCTCATGATCGAGGCGGCCTCGGAGAGCTGCTTGGACGCCTGGTACTCGCCGTCCGCGGTGATGATCCGGGCGCGCCGCTCACGGTCCGCCTCGGCCTGCCGGGCCATCGAGCGCTTCATCGACTCGGGCAGCGCGACGTCCTTGATCTCCACCCGGTCGATCTGGATGCCCCAGCCGAGCGCCGGGCTGTCCAGCATCAGTTCCAGCCCCTGGTTGAGCGGTTCACGGTTGGCGAGCAGGTCGTCCAGCTCGCTCTTGCCGATGATCGAACGCAGCGAGGTCTGGGCGACCTGGGAGATCGCGAACTGGTAGTCCTGCACGTTCACGGTGGCGCGGACCGGGTCCACCACCTTGAAGTAGACGACCGCGTCCACCCGCACGGTCACGTTGTCCCGGGTGATGCCCTCCTGGGCCGGCACCGGCATCGTGATGATCTGCACGTTCACCCGGCGGATCCGGTCGGCGACCGGCATCAGCATCACCAGACCCGGCTGGCGGATGTCGTCCCGCACCTTGCCGAAGCGGAACACCACGCCCCGCTGGAACTGCTGCACGACCCGCACGCTCATCGCAGCCCAGACCCCGCCGAGCGCGGCGAGCCCAGCCAGTGCCCCCAGTACCGCATCCACTATCATCGCCGTCACCTCGGCCACACCCGGCTCCGGTGTTCCACGGTACTCCCGTGCACCTGGCGCAGCGCCGCCCGTCCGGCACGCCGAAGCAGCCCGACCAGCGGCTCGCCGCCGCAGGTGGTCTAGACCCTTGACAGGGATCGGTCGGGACGGTGGACTGGACGCGGCCGATGACCGGCGGCTGCCCGACGCCGGTCATCGGCCACCTGTGAAGCCCCGCTCAGCGGTCGGCGCCGCCGTTCCCGCCGGCAGCCTCCTCGCCGCTCTGCTCGCCGTGGCCCTGTTCCGGATCCGGTGCCAAGCCGTCGGTGGCCGGCCCGTCCGCTGCGGCCGAGCCGCCGGTCTCCGTCTCCAGCTCCGCCACCGTCTCCGGGGCCGCCTCCGTCTCCAGGTCCGCCCCCGGGTCCAGCTCCAGGTCCGGCTCCGCCCGCGTCTCGGTCGACCCGGCCGGCTGCTCGGGGCGTTCGGCGAGCGCCCGCCCGGTCACCGGCTTCTCGCCGCTCGGCCCCTGGTTGTCCCGGCGGCGCAGGTAGCGCTCGAACTCGCGGGCGATCGCGTCCCCGCTCGCCTCCGGCAGCTCGGCGGTGTCCTGGGCCTCCTCCAACTGCTGCACGTACTCGGCGACCTCGCTGTCCTCGGCGGCCAGCTGGTCCACGCCCAGCTGCCAGGCCCGCGAGTCCTCGGGCAGTTCGCCCGGCGGGATCCGCAGGTCCAGCAGGTCCTCCAGCTTGTTCAGCAGCGCGAGCGTCGCCTTCGGGTTCGGCGGCTGCGCCACGTAGTGCGGCACCGCGGCCCAGAGCGTGACGGCCGGTACCCCGGCGTGCGCGCAGGCCTCCTGGAGCACGCCGACGATCCCGGTCGGCCCCTCGTAGCGGCTCTCCTCCAGGTCGAGCGTGCGGGCCAGGTCCGGGTCCGAGGTGACGCCGCTGACCGGAACCGGACGGCTGTGCGGGGTGTCGCCGAGCAGCGCGCCCATGATCACCACCAGCTCCACGCCCAGCTCGTGGGCGAAGCCGAGGAGCTCGTTGCAGTACGAGCGCCAGCGCATGCTCGGCTCGATGCCGCGCACCAGCACCAGGTCACGGGTCTTCGGCTCGGTCACCCGGACCACCGAGAGCCGGGTGGTCGGCCAGGTGATCCGCCGGACCCCGCCGTCCAGCCAGACGGTCGGCCGGTTCACCTGGAAGTCGTAGTAGTCCTCCGCATCCAGGGCGGCGAACACCTTGCCGCCCCAGGTCTCGTCCAGATGTCCGACCGCCGTGGAGGCGGCGTCGCCCGCGTCGTTCCAGCCTTCGAAGGCACAGACCATGACCGGGTCGATCAACTCGGGAACATCTTCCAACTCGATCACCCAGCGTCTCCCTCCGGCCGGCCTGGCCGTGCCCCCTGCCCCAGCGGGCCGGTTGCCCTGCATCCGGCCGGCTGCCGACTGCTCTCCTCACCGTGGAACGCTCCGTTCCACGGACCCTACCTGCCCAGCCTACGGGCTTTGATGCGCGCCGATTCCGACCGGCGGCCGACCCGTCGGGACAGTCTCGGCGGTGTTTCCCCAGGACGCCACCGGTTATCCGTGGACGTCCGTTGCTGTTCGGCCGCTGTTCCACTCTCGCAGTGATCCGCTCTCCCGCGCGCTGCCGTCCGGCACTCGGGCAGCCGGGCCGGGCTACGCCGTCAGCGCCTGGTCCACCACCGGCAGGTAGCCGCGGGCCTGACCGTCCGCGGTCGGGTGGAAGGACTCCCACAGGGTCAGCAGGACGATCCCGTTGATCCACTCGGTGCCGTGCGCGGCGCAGACACCGTGGCCGGTGAACGGCGGGCGCGGATCGGCGAACCGGTCGCCGTGCGCGGTGGCCTTCGCGCGCAGCAGCTCGTCCAGCTGGTCGGCCAGCGTGGCGAAGCGCGCCCGGCGCGCGTCGGTGCCGGTCCAGCAGGTGCCGGTGGCAGGGCTCTCCAGCAGGTGCGGATAGCCGGTCAGTACCACCCGGGCGCCGGGTGCGGCCGCCGTCACCGCGGTCAGCAGCCCGTCGAGCCGGCCGGGCAGCTCGTCGCGGAGCAGCCGGGCGGCGGTGTCGAGCGCCTGGTCGCAGCGCGCCTCGGTGGTCAGGGGCTGCAGGCAGTCGACGACCGCGTCCGCGAAGCCGAGGTCGTTGCCGCCGACCGTGAGGGTGACCAGCCCGGTGCCGGCCGGCACCGCGGGCAGCTGGCCGGTGAGCACCTGCTGGGTGTCGGCGCCGTAGCAGGCGAGGTCGTGGAAGGCCGCGGGCGCGTGCACGGCGGCCCAGAGCGCGGGGTAGCCGCGACTGCTGCGGTGGCAGTCGCCGGCCGCCTGGTCGTAGTCCCCGGCCCCGACACCGGCGGCGTACGAGTCGCCGAGCGCGACGTAGCCGGGGACGGCGGCGGTGCGGTGGGCCGAGGCGCCCGCCGGGGCGGCGGCGCCGAGCAGCAGGGGGACGGTCGCCACGGCGGTCAGCAGCCGGCGGCAGGCAGAGGTGATCATGGCGACGCATGGTAGCCGAATGATCACCTCTGGTAGGGGATGCCGGGCCTGGGCGAGGGCGGGCCGAACCGGACCGGGACGCCGGGGGAGTACAGCACGCTCACCGGCTCCCCGATGGGCGCGGGCAGACCGGCCGCGCGCACCAGGTCCTCGTCGAGGTGGGTCAGCCGGGCCCGGTGCAGCGGCCAGCGCGGATGGGTGTTCGGCAGGTGGCTGAAGCGCTTGAAGGGGCGGCTGTGCAGCGCCCAGCGCGCGGTGAGGAAGTGCTCCAGCTCGCTCGGCTCGGCCACCGGCTCGCCGACCTCGACCGTCAGGTGGCCGCGGGCCCCGCGTGGTCCGGGCCAGCGGCGCACGCTGGAGTAGCCGATGCTGTCACCCTCATGGCGGATCGCCATCCGGGCCCACATGTAGGGCAGCCGGAACCCGATCCTGGCGGTCAGCACGGCGGCCAGCCGGGAGGCCTCCAGCGAGCGGAAGACGATGCCGCGGCGGCCGTGCCGGTCCACCGAGTAGAGCCGGACGTTCGTCTCCGGGAAGCTCCCGAGGTACGGCAGGCCGGGCAGCCGGAACCAGCCGATCCGGTGCATCCGGAAGGCCACCAGGCCGACGTAGCTGCGGCCCTCGAAGGTGTCCGGCACGGCGCCCGGCGGCAGCAGCGGCGCGATCGTCGCCGGGTCGGCCTCCCAGTGCACGAAGGTGACGTCGAGCCAGGACTGGGTGAGCAGCGTCGAACGCACCCGGTGCGGCGGCGGGTCGGCGGTGATCGGCTCGATGCCGGCCGGCCACGGCTCGGCCGGCTCGTGACGGCGCTGACCGGGTATGGGGCCGGGTATCGGACCGGGGGCGGACGACTGCGGCATGGCGCGGATCCTACGTGGCCGCCCTAGCGCTCCCGCCCACGGCCCCGCGCAGCCGTGTCACCCGTTCAGGTAAGGCGACTCACCCGTGCACGTACGGCGTCGTCACGCTCAGCTGCGCGAAGCCGAGCCGGGCCAGGATCGGGCGGCTCATGTCGGAGGCGTCCACCTGCAGGTATCGGTAGCCGCGCTCGGCGGCGAGCCCGGCCCGGTGTGCGACCAGCGCGCGGTAGATGCCGCGCCCGCGCCAGGCGGGCACCGTGCCGCCGCCCCACAGGCCGGCGAAGTCGGTGCCCGGCGGAAACTCCATCCGCGCGGCGCAGACCGGCTCGTCGCCCGCCAGCGCGACCACCGCGCTGATCGAGTCCGGTGCCTCGGCCAGCTGCACGCGCAGCCGCTGTTCGAACGAGCCGTCGTTGTCGAAGGCCTGCCGGTGGACCCGCATGAACAGCTCGACGTCCGCCGGGTCCGTGATCTGCTGCAGGCGGATGCCGGCCGGCAGCGCGGTGTCGGCGGCGAGCCCGGCGACCTCGGCCACCATCAGCGCCTCGGCCGGCTCGGCCGTGAAGCCGGCGGCGAGCAGCCGCTGCGGCAGGTCGGCGGGCTGGTCGTGCCGGTAGTGCTTCCACTCGAACTCGCGGCCCAGCGCGCCGAAGTACCGCACCTGCTCGGCGATCGTGGCGTCCGCACCGGCTTCGTCCAGGCCGGACCAGAGCACGCCGTTCCACCCGTCCGGGCCGCCGTCCTGGCGGACGACCGTGCCGGTGCGCTCGACCACTGCCCCGGGGGCGTCGGCGGGCGCCTCGCGGCGCAGCTGGCGGTCGAAGAGTGCGAGTACCCGGTCCTGATCCATGGGCGACAGTGCAACACCGGTCGCAGCCGCCCGCAATCGGATTTCCGCCGCTCAGCCAGCCACCCAGCCAGCCAGCCCGGCCCTGCTCAGCCGCCCAGCACCGCGCGCAGCACCGCCGCGGTGTCGGCGAGGTCCGGCAGCAGCACGTCCGGCTCCGCCGCCGCGAGGTCCGCGGCCGTGGCGGTGCCGGTCGCGACGGCGATGCTGCGGGCGCCGGCGGCCTTGGCGGTGCCGACGTCCCGCAGGGTGTCACCGATGATCACCGTGTCGGTGCCGGAGAACCCCCGCCCGAGCAGCTCCTGGGAGCGGCGGAACGCGTGCAGCGGCAGGTCGGTGCGCTCGTAGGCGTCCTCGCCGAACGCGCCGAGGCGCAGGTCGAGGTGCCGGGTCAGGCCGAACGCGCCGAGCTTGAGCACCGCGAGCGCGTACAGGTTGCCGGTCAGCACCGACTGCCGCACGCCCGGCAGTTCACCCAGCGCCCGCAGCGCCTCGAGCGCCCCCGGCAGCACCCGGCCCTCGTCGGCGAGGTCGTCGGCGCGGTCCTGCATCTCGGCGACCACCAGGTCGAGGAAGGTGTCGAGCAGCCCGCCGTCGGGGTCCAGATCGTGCGCGCGCAGTATCCCGGTGGCCGCGGCGAGCTCGGTGCGCCCGTCGAACTGCCAGACCTGGTCCAGCCGTTGGCCGGTGGCCCGGAGGAACGCGGCGGCGTAGGCGCGGCGGCTGACCGCCCCGCCGTCGATCAGCGTGTGGTCGATGTCCCAGAGCACCAGCAGCGGTGCGGACGGCGCGGTCTCCATGGCGTTCCCCCTCCGATCGGCGGCCGCACCCCGCGACCCCGAGAGCGATCATCGCGCACGCCGCTCGGGTACCCGTGCACCACCCCTGCACCGCTCCCACCCCCGCACCCCGAGGCAACGCCCTGACCTGCCGACGGATTTGGCGGATTGGTCTGCCGGACGTCCGACCCGCCGCCTATCGTGGGCGTATGACGACTAGCGACGCCGCCGCCCCGACCAAGGTTGACTTCTACTTCGATCCGATGTGCCCCTTCGCCTGGATCACCTCCCGCTGGATCCTGGAGGTCGAGCAGCACCGCGACCTCGACCTCAACTTCCGCGTGATGAGCCTCTCGGTCCTCAACGAGGGTCGTGAGGACATCCCCGAGCGGTACAAGGAGATGATGGATCGCGGCTGGGGCCCGGTCCGGGTCTGCATCGCCGCGGCCGAGCAGCACGGTGCCAAGGTGCTGCGCCCGCTCTACACCGCGCTCGGCACCCGGATCCACAACGAGTCCAACAAGGACTTCCCGGCCGTGATCGCCGAGGCGCTCGCCGAGGTCGGCCTGCCGGCCGAGCTGGCCGATGCGGCCACCAGCACCGAGTACGACGAGGCGCTGCGCCGCAGCCACCACGAGGGCATGGACCCGGTCGGTGAGGACGTCGGCACGCCGACCCTGCACATCGACGGTGTGGCCTTCTTCGGCCCGGTGCTGTCCTCGATCCCGCGTGGTGAGGAGGCCGTCAAGGTCTTCGACGGTGCCCGCCTGCTGGCCGGTTTCCCGCACTTCTTCGAGCTGAAGCGCACCCGCACCGGCGGGCTGGACTTCAGCTGACACCGGCTCGCACCAGCTGACACCACCTGACACCGGCGGCGGCCGGTGGCCCGTCACCCGACGAGCCACCGGCCGCCGCCGCGTCCGCCCGCCGCCGCGTCCGCCCGCCGCCGCGTCCGCCCGCCGCCGCGTCCGCCCGCCGCCGCGTCCGCCCGCCGCCGCGTCAGTCGGCCAGCCGGCACCAGTCCCGCCGGTACGCGGCCCAGTCCTGCGCGGTCGCCGAGAAGTCCGCGTACACCGCCACCCCGAACGTCTGCCGCCCGACCGCCTGCCGGGAGAGCCCGAGCCGCACACCGCGCACCGCGGCCGGCACCGTCTCGGCCGAGCCGCGGTGGCCGAACTGGTCCGCGTAGTACGCCGGCAGGCCCATCAGCAGGTCCACCCGGTCCGGCGTCGCCGCCAGCGCCAGCGCGGTCTGCTGCGCGACGTAGCCCCCGTAGAGCGACTCCAGCGGCATCGCGGTGTCGTAGGACATCACGGCGATCTGCTCGACCCGCCGGGCCACCTCGCCGAAGTACTGCTGCGACCACCACTTCGGGTGCCCGTTCAGCGTCCCGGCCACCGAGTGCAGGTCGGGCAGCGGGTCTATCTGCGGCGCCGCCACCGAGAGCGGTGCGCCGCGCGCGGCCGTCACCGCGTGCACCTGGTCGAGCAGCGTGAGGAACCCGGCCGAGCCGGAGTGCACCGGCTCCAGGTCGAAGTGCACGCCGTCGAACCCGGCGTCCAGCACCTGGCCGGCCGAGGCGGTGATCCGCGCGCGCACGGCCGGATCGTCCAGCTGCAGCCCGGTCTCCTCCGGCGCGACCAGATCGCCGAGCCAGGCCTGCACCCGCACCCCGGGCATCTCCCGGTGCACCGCGTCCAGCAGCTGCCGGGCCTGCGGGTAGCGGGCGGCGGGCAGCGAGCCGTCGTCCGACAGCGGACCGGCGTGCACGTACAGGTCGTGGATGCCGCCGCGGACCGTCTGCGGCAGCGCGGCCAGGTCGGCCGGGCCCTTGCGGCCGTCCACCCAGGCGTGCCCGAGCCAGGCGGCGTCCCGGCCGCGCGAGCGGGCCAGCGGGGACGGCGCGCCGGCGTCGGCCAGGCGCAGCGCGAGCGCCAGCGCCCCGATCGGGAGCAGCGCGACGGCGAGCACCAGCAGCCCGGCGACCAGCACCCTGCGCCGCCGCGACCACCCCCGCCAGGCCCGCCGCGGCCTGCCGAGGCCCCGCGACAGCACCCCCGGCAGCCCCGACAGCGCGCCGGACACCGCCCTGGACACCGCCCTGGACACCGCTCCCACCGTTCCCGACACCGCTCCCAGCCCCGCACGCACTCGCAAACCCGCCCCTCCCCTTTCACCACCGCCGATGACCCTTGCCGTGCCCCCGACAGCCACGGATGGCCCATGGAACCGCCCACCATACGGAACGCCCACTGTCCTACCGCCGGGGTCCGGATACGCTGGCCGCGTGCATCCCCGTTCGGAGGGGAGCGCATAGCCGACAGCCGTCGCACCCAGGGAGTAGCCCCATGGCCACCAGTGTCCCGTCCGCAGCTCCGCAGGCCCGTGCCAGTGCCTTGCGTGAAGCCCTCGCCACCCGTGTCGTCGTCGCGGACGGCGCGATGGGCACGATGCTCCAGGCGCAGAATCCGACGCTCGCGGACTTCCAGGACCTGGAAGGGTGCAACGAGGTACTGAACGTCACCCGCCCCGACATCGTGCGCTCCGTCCACGAGGCGTACTTCGCCGTCGGCGTGGACTGCGTGGAGACGAACACCTTCGGCGCGAACTTCGCCGCGCTGGGCGAGTACGACATCTCGGAGCGCATCTTCGAGCTCTCCGAGGCCGGTGCGCGGATCGCCCGCGAGGTCGCCGACGCGTACGCGACCGAGGACCGCCCGCGCTGGGTGCTCGGTTCGATCGGCCCGGGCACCAAGCTGCCGACGCTCGGCCACACCACCTTCGAGGTGGTCCGCGAGGGCTTCCGGCTGAACGCGGCGGGCCTGATCGCCGGCGGTGCGGACGCGCTGCTGGTCGAGACGAGCCAGGACCTGCTGCAGACCAAGGCCGCGATCCTGGGCTGCAAGGCCGCCTGCGCGGAGGCGGGCCTCGACCTGCCGATCCTGGCGCAGGTGACGGTGGAGACGACCGGCACGATGCTGCTCGGCTCGGAGATCGGCGCCGCGCTGACCGCGCTGGAGCCGCTCGGTATCGACCACATCGGCCTGAACTGCGCGACCGGCCCGGCCGAGATGAGCGAGCACCTGCGCTACCTGGCGAAGAACGCGAGGATCGGCGTGTCCTGCATGCCGAACGCGGGCCTGCCGGTGCTCGGCAAGGACGGCGCCCACTACCCGCTGAGCCCGCAGGAGCTGGCGGACGCGCACGACACGTTCACCCGGGAGTACGGGCTGTCGCTGGTCGGCGGCTGCTGCGGCACCACCCCCGAGCACCTGCGCCAGGTGGTCGAGCGGGTGCGCGGCCGCGCCGTCGTCGCCCGTGACCCGCAGCCCGAGCCGTCTGCCGCCTCGCTCTACCAGTCGGTGCCGTTCCGTCAGGACACCTCGTACCTGGCGATCGGCGAGCGGACCAACGCGAACGGCTCGAAGAAGTTCCGCGAGGCGATGCTGGCCGGCGACTGGCAGGCGTGCGTGGAGATCGCCCGCGAGCAGATCCGCGAGGGCGCCCACCTGCTGGACCTGTGCGTGGACTACGTCGGGCGGGACGGCGTGGCCGACATGCGCGAGGTCGCCGGTCGCCTCGCCACCGCCTCGACGCTGCCGATCGTGCTGGACTCCACCGAGCCGCAGGTGCTGCGCGCGGGCCTGGAGCTGCTGGGCGGTCGCGCGGTGCTCAACTCGGTCAACTTCGAGGACGGCAACGCGCCGGACTCGCGGTTCGGCCGGATCGCCTCGCTGGCGCGCGAGTACGGCGCGGGTCTGATCGCGCTGACCATCGACGAGGACGGGCAGGCCCGCACCGCCGAGAAGAAGGTGGCGATCGCCGAGCGGCTGATCGCGGAGCTGACCGGCGACTACGGCATCGACGAGGGCTCGATCCTGGTGGACTGCCTGGCGTTCACGCTCGGCACCGGCCAGGAGGAGTCGCGGCGCGACGGCATCGAGACGATCGAGGCGATCCGCGAGCTCAAGCGCCGCCACCCGGACGTGCAGACCACGCTGGGCCTGTCCAACATCTCGTTCGGCCTCAGCCCGGCCGCCCGTCAGGTGATCAACTCGGTCTTCCTGCACGAGTGCGTCGAGGCCGGTCTGGACTCGGCGATCGTGCACGCCGCGAAGATCCTGCCGATGGCCCGGATCCCGGCCGAGCAGCGCGAGGTCGCCCTCGACCTGGTCTACGACCGCCGGCGCCCCGCGCAGGGCGACGAGCCGGCCTACGACCCGCTGCAGCGCCTGCTGGAGCTGTTCCAGGGCGTCTCGGCCGCCTCCTCGGCCGCCTCCAAGGCCGAGGAGCTCGCCGCCCTGCCGCTGGAGGAGCGCCTCAAGCGCCGGATCATCGACGGCGAGCGCAAGGGCCTGGAAGCCGACCTGGACGAGGCGCTGACCACCCGCCCGGCGCTGGCGATCGTCAACGAGACCCTGCTGGACGGCATGAAGACGGTCGGCGAGCTCTTCGGCTCCGGCCAGATGCAGCTGCCGTTCGTCCTGCAGTCGGCCGAGGTGATGAAGGGCGCGGTCGCCCACCTGGAGCCGCACATGGAGAAGTCCGAGGACGAGGGCAAGGGCACCATCGTGCTCGCCACCGTCAAGGGCGACGTCCACGACATCGGCAAGAACCTGGTGGACATCATCCTGTCCAACAACGGCTACACCGTGGTCAACCTGGGCATCAAGCAGCCCGTCTCGGCGATCCTGGAGGCCGCCCAGGAGCACCGGGCCGACGTGATCGGCATGTCCGGCCTGCTGGTCAAGTCCACCGTGATCATGAAGGAGAACCTGGAGGAGCTCAACCAGCGCGGCCTGGCAGCCGACTTCCCGGTGATCCTCGGCGGCGCCGCCCTGACCCGCGCCTACGTCGAGCAGGACCTGCACGCCGTCTACCAGGGCGAGGTCCGCTACGCCCGGGACGCGTTCGAGGGTCTCAAGCTGATGGACGCGCTGATCGGCGTCAAGCGCGGCGTCCCGGGCGCGGCGCTGCCCGAGCTGCGCCAGCGCCGGCACGCCCGGGTCGAGGTGGTGGAGCCGGACGAGCCGAACCTGGGCCAGATCCGCTCGGACGTCTCGGTGGAGAACCGGGTGCCGGCCCCGCCGTTCTGGGGCGACCGGATCGTCAAGGGCATCCCGTTCGCCGACTACGCCTCCTGGCTGGACGAGGACGCGCTGTTCAAGGGCCAGTGGGGCCTGAAGGCGGCGCGGGCCGGCGACGGGCCGTCCTACGAGGAGCTGGTGGAGACCGAGGGCCGGCCGCGGCTGCGGATGTGGCTGGACCGGCTGCAGACCGAGGGCTGGCTGGAGCCGGCGGTGATCTACGGCTACTACCCGGCGAACTCCAAGGGCGACGACCTGATCGTCTTCGCCGAGGACGGCACCGAGCGCACCCGGTTCACCTTCCCGCGCCAGCGCCGCGGCCGCCGGCTCTGCCTGGCCGACTACTTCCGCCCCGAGGAGAGCGGCGAGCGCGACGTGCTCGGCCTCCAGGTCGTCACCATGGGCAACCGGGTCTCGGTGGCCGCGAACGAGCTGTTCCAGGCGAACGCCTACCGTGACTACCTGGAGCTGCACGGCCTGTCGGTCCAACTCGCCGAAGCGTTGGCCGAGTTCTGGCACGCCCGGGTCCGCTTCGAACTCGGCTTCGGCGACGAGGACCCGCAGGACGTCCGGGACATGTTCGCGCTCAAGTACCGCGGCGCGCGCTTCTCGCTCGGCTACGGCGCCTGCCCCGAGCTGGCCGACCGCGCCAAGATCGCCGACCTGCTCAAGCCGGAGCGGATCGGCGTGGTGCTCTCCGAGGAGTTCCAGCTGCACCCGGAGCAGTCCACCGACGCTATCGTCATCCACCACCCGGAGGCCACGTACTTCAACGCGCGGTAACCCGCCGATCGCGTGCTGTTCGCCGAGGTGCGCGTACCATGGACGACCCCGTTCCTCCGGAGCGGGGCCGACCAGCCAAAGGGGCGTGCCGTATGACCAGCGTCGACACCACCACCGCTACCGCCACCGCCGGCGCCGACCTCGGCCGGCACGACGGGCGGGGCATCCAGGCGGTGCTGATCGACATGGACGGCACGCTGGTGGACACCGAGCAGTTCTGGTGGGAGGCCGAGGCCTCGCTCTTCGCCGAGCTCGGCCACCCGCTCGACGAGTCGCACCGCGAGCACGTGGTCGGTGGCCCGATGACCCGGGTGATCGACTACCTGCTCGGCGTCACCGGGCTGGAGCTGAGCCCGGCCGAGCTCACGGTGGGGATCAACCAGCGCTTCGTCGAGCTGCTGGACGGCGGCGCCCCGCTGATGCCGGGCGCCGACCGGCTGCTCGCGCTGCTCGCCGAGCAGCGGATCCCGGCCGCGCTGGTCTCCGCCTCGCACCGCAGAATCATCGACCTGGTGCTGAAGAACCTCGGCGACCACCCGTTCGCCTTCTCGGTGGCGGGCGACGAGGTGGCCCGCACCAAGCCGCACCCCGACCCGTACCTCGCCGCGGTGGCCCGGTTCGGCGCGGTGCCGGCGCGCTGCGTGGTGATCGAGGACGCGCCGCTGGGCGTGCAGGCCGGCGAGGCGGCCGGCTGTCCGGTGATCGCGGTGCCCTCGGTGGCGCCGATCGAGCCGGCGCCCGGGCGCACCGTGCTGCGCTCGCTGGAGCAGCTGGACCTGGAGCTGCTGAACTCGGTGGTCGCCGCCAGGGTCTGAATGCCAGGGTCTGAACGGCCGTCCGGCCCGAGCACAACGGGCGCCAAACGCGGGCGGGAATGTGACGCTCGCCACGTTCCAAGCCGGGACACCGCCGATCAGCTCGCCATGAGGCCGGAGAAATCGGGCATTGGGTGACAAGTCGGCGGTGTTCGTCGGCACTTCGTCGCACCGGCCACCGCCGCCGGCTCGGCGGCGCCGGTCCGGTATGGCAGTCTGCTGCGGTCTATCCCGACACGCCTGAGCGGCCCGTGCGGCACCGCCCCCGCACGGGGACGCCCGCGGCTGCCCACCGGCAACCCCACGGCCGGCCTGCACGGAGAAGGAACGCATGACTTCAGCGATACGACGCGCGCCCGGCCGACTCGCGGTCCTGGGCTGCGCGGCCCTGGTGGCCGTCTCCGTGGCGGGCTGCGGCTCCGTCAAGTCCGCCGTCGGCGGTGGTGGCGGGAGCAGCGCCATCACGATGGGGTCGACCAACACCACGAGCGTGCTCGACCCCGCGGGTGCGTACGACTCCGGCTCCTGGATGGTGCTCTACAACACCTTCCAGACGCTGCTGAGCTTCCCCGCCGGTGGCGGCACCCCGCAGCCGGACGCCGCGCAGTCCTGTGCCTTCACCGGCACCGACTCGATGACGTACCACTGCACGCTGCGCTCGGGCCTGACCTTCTCCAACGGCCACGCGCTCACCGCGCAGGACGTCGTGTTCTCGATCAACCGGATGAAGCAGATCAAGGACCCGAGCGGTCCGTCGGTCCTCTTCGACACCGTCAAGTCGGTCGAGGCGCAGGGCGACACCGACGTCACGTTCCACCTCTCCCAGCCGGACGCGGTGCTGCCCGACAAGCTCGCCACCGCGGCCGCCTCGATCGTCGACCACAGCGTCTACCCGGCCGACAAGGAGCTGCCCAACGGCCAGCTGGTCGGCTCCGGGCCGTACAAGATCGACTCGATCGACTCGACGACCGGCTCCGGCGGCAGCCAGTCGCCCAGCAAGATCTCCTTCTCGGCGAACAGCCACTACCAGGGCGACGACAAGGTGACCAGCAGCAAGTTCGTGCTGCGGTTCTACAACCAGGCCACCGACCTGAAGGACGCGCTGGACAAGGGCGAGGTCAACCTCACCGACAACAGCCTGCAGCCGTCGGTCTCCTCGCAGCTGCTCACCGACCAGCAGACCGGCAACGGCAAGTACAAGGTCGTCGCGAGCGACGGCACCGACACCAGCTTCCTGGCCTTCAACACCAAGGACGCGACGGTCGGCCAGACCGCCGTGCGGCAGGCCGCCGCCCAGCTGGTGGACCGCACCGCGCTCGCCCGCGACGTGTTCTCGCACACCGACCAGCCGCTCTACTCGGTCGTCCCGCAGGGCATCACCGGCCACAACACCGCCTTCTTCGACAGGTACGGTGACCCGGACGTCGCCAAGGCCAAGACGATCCTGGCCAATGCCAAGATCAGCACGCCGGTCAAGTTCACCCTCACCTGGTCGCGCTCGGCCGTCGGCAGCGCCGAGGTGGACGCGATCAAGAAGCAGCTGGAGGCCGGCGGGCTGTTCCAGGTGACCATCCAGCAGCAGTCCGACTGGACCGCCTTCCAGAAGGGCTGGGCGAACGGCAGCTACCAGGCCTACACCGTCGGCTGGACTGCCGACTACCCGGACGCGGACGACTTCGTCGTCCCGCTGGTGGTCGACGGCGGTGCCTACCACACCGGCTTCGACGACCCGACGATCAGTCAGCAGCTGGTGCCGCAGACGCTGAGCCAGAGCGACCGCAGCGCGGCCGCCGGCACCTTCGCGACGATCCAGAACACGCTGGCCACCGAGGTCCCGCTGCTCCCGCTGATGCAGAGCAAGTCGTACTACGTCTCGGCCCAGAACATCACCGGTGTGGACGGCACGGTGGACTCCACCGGCGTCTTCCGCTTCTGGATGATCGGCCGGGTCTGACCGCGCGCCGCGCACGGGCATGACGAAGGGGCCGTCCGGACGGACGGCCCCTTCGTCATGCCCGGCGTCCTGCGCGCCGCGGGCGGGTCACATCGCGCCCGGCCGCACCAGCCCGCTCTCGTAGGCGAAGACCGCGGCCTGCACCCGGTCGCGCAGCCCCAGCTTCGTCAGCACGTGCCCGACGTGCGTCTTCACGGTGGTCTCGCTGACGAACAGCTCGGCCGCGATCTCCGCGTTGGAGAGCCCCTTGGCGACCAGCCGCAGCACCTCCATCTCGCGCTCGGTCAGCGCGGTCAGCGCGGGCGAGGGCGCCTCGTCGCCGGACGGCAGCCGGGTGGCGTACATGTCCAGCAGCCGGCGGGTGATCGAGGGCGCCAGCATCGCCGCGCCGTCGGCCACCACCCGGATCGCCTGCACCAGCTCCTCGGCCGGCACGTCCTTCAGCAGGAACCCGCTGGCCCCGGCGCGCAGCGCCTCGACCACGTACTCGTCGAGGTCGAAGGTGGTCAGCACGAGCACCTTCACCGGGCCGTCGCGGCCGGGTCCGACGATCCGCCGGGTCGCCTCCACACCGTCCATCCGGGGCATCCGGATGTCCATCAGCACCACGTCCGGCTGCAGGGCCCGGACCTGCTCCAGCGCCTGCTGCCCGTCCCCGGCCTCGCCCACCACCACCAGGTCCGCCTCGGCCTCCAGGATCATCCGGAAACCGGTGCGCAGCAGTGGCTGGTCGTCCACCAGCAGCACTCGGATCGTCACCTAGGACTCCTTGTTCATCGCGCTCGTCTCGGACTTCTTCTCTTCTGGGCCGTCAGCTGCCTCGGCGGTCTTCTGCAGCGGTACCAGCGGCAGCAGCGGCAGCGGGTACGGCGGGGGAGTACCGCCGAACTCCGGGCAGCTCTGCTGATGGTCGCACCAGTCACAGAGCCGGTTGCGGGTGGCCGGGAACTCACCGGTGGCCACCGCCCGGCTGATCGCCTCCCAGAGCGCCAGCAGCTTGCGCTCCACCGAGCGCAGGTCCGCCTCGTCCGGGTCGTAGCTGACCACGTCGCCGCCACCGCCCAGGTAGACCAGCTGCAGGCGCTTGGGCAGCACGCCCTTCCAGCGCCAGACCACCAGCGCGTAGAACTTCATCTGGAACATGGCCTTGCCCTCGAAGTCCCGCGAGGGCGCCCGGCCGGTCTTGTAGTCGACGAGGCGCACCTCGCCGGTCGGCGCGACATCGACCCGGTCGATGTACCCGCGCAGCTTCAGCCCCGACTCCAGCACGGTCTCCACGTACAGCTCGCGCTCCGCCGGCTCCAGCCGGGTCGGGTCCTCCAGCCGGAACCACTGGCCGACCAGCTTCTCGGCGTCGGTCAGCCAGCGGGCCAGCTGCTCGCCGGCCGCCTCCTGCTCCCCGGGGAAGAGCTCGGCCAGCTCCGGGCGCTCGCCCAGCAGCCGCTCCCACTGCGGGCGCAGCAGCTCCAGCGCCCGTTCGGGCGTGCGCTCGGCGGCCGGGTGGTCGAAGAGCCGCTCCAGCACGGCGTGCACCAGGGTGCCCCGGGTGGCCGCCGCGCTCGGCGGCTCCGGCAGCTTGTCGATCACCCGCAGTCGGTACAGCAGCGGGCAGGTCAGGAAATCCCCGGCACGGGAGGGGGAGAGCCCGGTCGGCGGCACGGCCTGGCGGGCGGTCTCGGTCTGCGGCATACCCCAGACCCTATGGGGTCGCGCTGCCATCCGGCTGTCAGATGGCTGCCGACTGGGTAGGAGACCAAACGAGGGCCGTCCCGCCATCGCCTCGTTGGATCACGTAGCGTGGGCAGCCACCCGCCCGCCAGGCCGGGGACGCGGCGGGGACGATGAACCGGTGAAGGGGTCACGGTGAGCGACAGCACGGGGCAGCAGACCTCCGAGCAGCCACCCGAGCAGCCATCCGGGCAGCCGTCCGGGCCGTCACCGCGCCCGGGGCCGCCGAAGGAACCGGCCCGCCCGGCCAACGGCATCCTGATGGGCCGCCCGTTCGGCGTGCCGATCTACGTCACCCCGTCCTGGTTCCTGATCGCCGCGCTGATCACCTGGCTCTTCGGCAGCCAGCTCTCCAGCGTGCTGCCCGGCCTCGGCTACACCCGCTACCTGGTCGCGCTCTCCTTCGCGGTCGCCTTCTACGCCTCCGTGCTGGTCCACGAGCTGGCGCACACCCTGGTCGCACTGCGCTACCGGCTCGGCGTCCGGCGGATCCAGCTCCAGTTCTTCGGCGGTGTCTCCGAGATCGAGAAGGAGGCGGAGACGCCCGGGCGCGAGTTCTGGCTGGCCTTCGTCGGCCCGCTGCTCTCGATCGTGATCGGCGGCCTCTGCTGGCTCGCGGTGCGCCAGGTCGAGCTGGAGACCGTGCCCGGCGTGCTGCTGGCCGGCCTCACCGTCGCCAACCTGGTGGTCGCCGCGTTCAACCTGCTGCCCGGCCTGCCGCTGGACGGCGGCCGGATGCTGCGCGCGGTCGTCTGGGCGCTGACCGGACGGCCGATGGCCGGCACGGTGGCCGCCGCCTGGGCCGGCCGGGTGCTCGCGATCGCCGTGCTGTTCGGCCTGCCGGCGATCAGCTCGGCCCGGGCCGGCGCCCAGCGCAGCGGCGGCGACGCACTGCTCGACTCGGTGCTGGCCGCCGTCCTCGCCGTGGTGATCTGGAACGGCGCCGGCGGCTCGCTGCGCAACGCCCGGCTCAAGGAGGCGCTGCCGCAGCTGAACGTGCGCGCGCTCGCCCGCCGCTCGATCGCGGTCGCCGCCGACACCCCGCTCGCCGAGGCACTGCGCCGGGCCCGCGAGGCACAGGCCGGCGCGGTGGTGATCAACGACGCGCTCGGCCGGCCGATCGCGCTGGTCAAGGAGGCCGCCGTGCTCCAGATCCCCGAGCACCGGCGCCCCTGGGTCGCCGCCGGCTCACTCTCCCGCTCGCTGGAGCCGGGCCTGCGGCTGACCACCGACCTGGACGGCGAACAGCTGCTCGGCGCCCTGCGCGCCACGCCCGCCAGCGAGTACCTGGTGGTCGAGCCGGACGGCGAGGTGTACGGCGTGCTCTCGGTCGCCGACGTCGAGCGCCGGCTCAGCGCGGCGCTCACCGGCCGCTGAACGGTCCTGGTGGTAAGGGGGGCGCGCTGGTTCCCGTAGGATTGTCCGCATGTCCGAACCGACCGGTGCCACCCGCAGGCGGGGGCCATTCTCGGTCGGGGACCAGGTTCAGCTGACCGACCCCAAGGGCCGTCACTACACCTTCACGCTCGAAGCCGGGAAGAACTTCCACACCCACAAGGGTGCCTTCCCGCACGACGAGCTGATCGGTGCCCCCGAAGGCACGGTTGTGCGCACCACGGGGAACGTGCCCTATCTCGCGCTGCGCCCCCTGCTCCCCGACTACGTCCTGTCCATGCCCCGCGGCGCCGCCGTGATCTACCCCAAGGACGCGGGGCAGATCCTGGCGATGGCCGACATCTTCGCCGGCGCCCGCGTGGTCGAGGCCGGCGTCGGCTCCGGCGCGCTCAGCACCTTCCTGCTGCGCGCGATCGGCGACACCGGCATGCTGGCCTCCTACGAGCGCCGCCAGGACTTCGCGGACATCGCCCGCAAGAACGTCGAGCGCTACTTCGGCAGCCCGCACCCGGCCTGGAAGCTCACCGTCGGTGACCTCCAGGACAACCTGGTGGAGACCGAGGTCGACCGGATGATCCTCGACATGCTGGCTCCCTGGGAGTGCCTGGACGTCGCCGCCAAGGCGCTCGTCCCCGGCGGCCTGATCTGCTGCTACGTGGCCACCACCACGCAGCTCTCGCGCACCGTCGAGGCGCTGCGCGAGCACGGCACGTTCACCGAGCCGCAGTCCTGGGAGACCATGGTCCGCACCTGGCACGTCGAGGGCCTCGCGGTCCGTCCCGACCACCGGATGATCGGCCACACCGGCTTCCTGCTCACCTCCCGCCGGCTCGCGGACGGCGTCGAGCCGCCGCTGCGCCGCCGCCGCCCGGCCAAGGGCGCCTACGGCGAGGACTACGACAACGGCGCGCCCGAGCCCACGCTGGCCGAGCGGGCCGCCGCCCGGGCCGTCGCGAAGGCCGAGACGCCCGTCATCGAGCAGGACTGACGCTCCACCGATCCACCGTCCGCCGGGCGGCGCCCCACCTCGGGGCGCCGCCCGGCGCCGTTGCGGCGCCCGCCTCGCCACCCACACCGGCGCGCCTCGGCGCCCACGCGCCGACGGGCGCCCCGCCGCCGACCACACGCCGCTGATATGCGACGATGCTCCCCACACACGTACACCCGGGCCGGTGGAGGGGACCCCTTTTGGCGGACGCAGCAGGCGCACCGGAGAGCACCCCGCAGGCCCACGAGCCGTCCGTTCCGGACGCCGCCGCCCGGGCCCGCACCCGCCCCTGGCACTGGGCCGCCGTCGCGGCCGCCTGTGCCGTGCTGGTCGCCGTCGTGACCGCCGCCGGCCCCGCCGTGCAGCCGGTCGCCGCCGCACAGCCCGGCGCCGCACCGACCGGCACGCCCAAGGCCGTCCCGACCGCGAGCGCCCCCGACGCCGCCAAGGCCGCCCTGCCGCTCGACTGCGGACCACTGCCCGCCGTCGTCTCGATCAGCTTCGCCGCCGACCTCGGCGACGGCACCCCCAGCACGGTCGCCGCCGCCCACTGCGACGCCGGCTCCGGCACCGCCCCGGACGGCGTCTTCGTCCTCACCGCCGGAGCCGACGGCACCCCCGTGGTCCGCGACACGCTGCTCGACTGGCACGAGGGCTTCACCGTCACCCGGCTCGCGCTGCGCAGCGACGGCGCCATCACCGCGAGCGCGCTCGGCTACTCCACCGCCGACGTCCCGCGCTGCTGCCCCGACCTCACCGTCAGCCTCAACTGGGCCCGGCACGGCGCCTCCTACACCCGCACCCAGAGCAGCGCCCCGTCGGCCAAGGCCTGACGGGGCGACAGCGGCGCGGCGCGCGGACTCAGTCGGCGTCCGGACCGTAGACCTCCACCCGGTCCGCCACCCGGCGGACGTGGATGCAGTCGCCCGGGCACTCCTTCGCCGAGTCGATCACATCCTGAAGCACCGTCAGCGGAACCGGAACCACATCCCCCGGCTGCTGGCGCAACTCGTCGTCCTCGCCCTTCACATAGGCGAGACCGTCGATGTCCAGCTCGAACACCTCGGGCGCGTACTGGACGCAGATCCCGTCGCCCGTGCACAGGTCCTGATCGATCCACACCTCGAGCGGCTCGCCGGCCGGCGCCCCACTGGTCACTGACATCCACTCCTGCCGTTTCTGTCCGCTGATCCGACGATCCGTCCAGGCAGAACGGTCACGATCGGGTATTGACTCGTCCGACCCTACCTCCGGCCGCTTTCCGAGGGTGCGCGGTGGGTATCTCCTTCGCAGAGGGGAAGCACACACGGGTGAAGATCGGACACACCCCTTCCGTCTTTCTTGATCTATGGGGTTTACACGGCCCCTAGTGCAGGTAGGGTCTGGAAGCATCCCGCTCCCCAGGAGGAGGTGAGGACCGTGGCAGCCCACGATGACGACTACAACCGCAGCGCCGGCAAGCCCGCTCGTGGTTCCGACGAGGCCGCACAGGTCTCGTACCTCGAGCAGGAGATCGCCGTGTTGCGTCGCAAGCTGGCCGACTCGCCGCGCTCTTCGAGAGTCCTCGAAGACCGGATCGTCGAGCTCCAGACCAACCTGGCCGGTGTCACCGCCCAGAACGAACGGCTCGCCACCACCCTGCGCGAGGCCCGCGACCAGATCGTGGCCCTCAAGGAGGAAGTGGACCGGCTGGCCCAGCCCCCCGCCGGCTTCGGCACCTTCCTCGAGCAGAACGAGGACGGCACCGCCGACATCTTCACCGGCGGACGCAAGCTGCGCGTCAACGTCAGTCCCACCATCGACCTGGACGAGCTGCGCCGCGGGCAGGAGGTCCTGCTCAACGAGGCACTCAACATCGTCGACGCCTTCGCCTTCGAGTCCATCGGCGACATCGTCACCCTCAAGGAGGTCCTCGAGGACGGCGAGCGCGCCCTGGTCACCGGCCACACCGACGAGGAGCGGGTCGTCCGCCTCGCCGAGCCGCTGCGCGGCATCACGCTGCGCCCCGGCGACGCCCTCCTGATGGAGCCGCGCTCCGGCTACGTCTACGAGGTCGTGCCCAAGGCCGAGGTCGAGGAACTCGTCCTCGAAGAGGTCCCGGACATCGACTACCGCCAGATCGGCGGCCTCGCCAACCAGATCGAGCAGATCCGCGACGCGGTCGAGCTGCCCTACCTGCACGCCGACCTGTTCAAGGAGTACGAGCTGCGCCCGCCCAAGGGCGTCCTGCTCTACGGTCCGCCCGGCTGCGGCAAGACGCTGATCGCCAAGGCGGTCGCCAACTCGCTGGCCAAGAAGGTCGCCGAGGTCACCGGGCGGCCGCAGGGCAAGAGCTACTTCCTCAACATCAAGGGCCCCGAGCTGCTCAACAAGTACGTCGGCGAGACCGAGCGGCAGATCCGCCTGGTCTTCCAGCGGGCCCGGGAGAAGGCGAGCGAGGGCACGCCCGTCATCGTCTTCTTCGACGAGATGGAGTCGCTCTTCCGCACCCGCGGCTCCGGCGTCAGCTCGGACGTCGAGAACACCATCGTTCCCCAGCTGCTCGCCGAGATCGACGGCGTCGAGGGCCTGGAGAACGTCATCGTGATCGGCGCGTCCAACCGCGAGGACATGATCGACCCGGCGATCCTGCGGCCAGGCCGGCTGGACGTCAAGATCAAGATCGAGCGTCCGGACGCCGAGGCGGCCAAGGACATCTTCTCCAAGTACCTCAAGAACTCGCTGCCCTTCCACCCGGACGACCTCAAGGAGCACGACGGCTCGGTGGACACCACCGTGGTCGCGATGATCCAGGCCGTCGTCGAGCGGATGTACACCGAGACCGAGGAGAACCGCTTCCTGGAGGTCACCTACGCCAACGGTGACAAGGAGGTCCTGTACTTCAAGGACTTCAACTCCGGCGCGATGATCCAGAACATCGTGGACCGGGCGAAGAAGATGGCGATCAAGGACTTCCTCGACCACGGTCAGCGCGGTCTGCGCGTCTCCCACCTGCTCGCGGCCTGTGTCGACGAGTTCAAGGAGAACGAGGACCTGCCCAACACCACGAACCCGGACGACTGGGCCCGGATCTCCGGCAAGAAGGGCGAGCGGATCGTCTTCATCCGCACCCTGGTCACCGGGAAGCAGGGCGCCGAGTCCGGCCGCTCCATCGACACCGTCGCCAACACCGGGCAGTACCTGTAACAGCACTCTAGGCTCGACCCGCGGCTGACGGATCAGACGGTCCGTCAGCCGCGGTGCAACAACAGGGACGTCGGTGCCGCGCCCGCTCGGGGCGGGGCGACGGGCAAGGAGGGCTGCATGACCGTAAGGCGCGTGATGGGCATCGAGACCGAGTACGGCATCTCCGTACCCGGCCACCCCAACGCCAACGCCATGCTCACCTCGTCCCAGATCGTCAACGCCTACGCGGCGGCGATGCACCGGGCGCGCCGCGCCCGCTGGGACTTCGAGGAGGAGAACCCACTGCGGGACGCGAGGGGATTCGACCTCGCCCGGGAGGTGGCCGACGCCAGCCAGCTGACCGACGAGGACATCGGCCTGGCCAACATCATCCTCACCAACGGCGCCCGCTTCTACGTGGACCACGCCCACCCCGAGTACAGCTCGCCGGAGATCACCAACCCGCGCGACGCCGTGCTCTGGGACAAGGCCGGTGAGCGGATCATGGCCGAGGCGGCGGCCCGCGCCCTGGAGCTGCCCAACGGGCAGAACATCCACCTGTACAAGAACAATACGGACAACAAGGGCGCCTCCTACGGCACCCACGAGAACTACCTGATGCAGCGGGCCACCCCGTTCGCCGACATCGTCCGCCACCTCACCCCCTTCTTCGTCTCGCGCCAGGTGGTGACCGGCGCCGGCCGGGTCGGCATCGGCCAGGACGGCTCCGCGAACGGCTTCCAGATCAGCCAGCGGGCCGACTACTTCGAGGTCGAGGTCGGACTCGAGACGACGCTCAAGCGCCCGATCATCAACACCCGCGACGAACCGCACGCCGACGCCGAGAAGTACCGCCGGCTGCACGTGATCATCGGCGACGCCAACCTCTCCGAGATCTCCACCTACCTCAAGCTCGGCACCACCTCGCTCGTGCTCGCCATGATCGAGGAGGGGTTCATCGCCGTCGATCTGGCCGTGGACCAGCCGGTCCGCACGCTGCACCGGGTCTCCCACGACCCCTCGCTCCAGTACCAGATCACGCTGCGCAACGGCCGCAAGCTCACCGCCGTCCAGCTCCAGATGGAGTACTACGAACTGGCCCGCAAGTACGTCGAGGACCGCTACGGCCACGACGCCGACGAGCAGACCAAGGACGTGCTCTCCCGCTGGGAGGAGGTGCTCGGCAAGCTCGAGCGCGACCCGATGAGCCTGTCCAAGCAGCTCGACTGGATCGCCAAGAAGGAGCTGCTGGAGGGCTACCGCCAGCGTGACGGCCTCGACTGGGACAGCCCCCGGCTGCACCTGGTCGACCTCCAGTACAGCGACGTGCGCCAGGAGAAGGGCCTCTACAACCGCCTGGTCGCCCGTGGCCGCTTCGAGCGCCTGGTCACCGAGGACGACGTGCAGCGCGCCGTCCACCAGCCCCCGGACGACACCCGTGCCTACTTCCGCGGCCGCTGCCTGGAGCAGTACGCCGAGCACGTCGCCGCGGCCTCCTGGGACTCCGTCATCTTCGACCTGCCCGGCCGTGACTCGCTCCAGCGGGTCCCCACCCTGGAACCGCTGCGCGGCACCCGCAACCACGTCAAGGAGCTGCTGGACCGCTGCCGCACCGCGGAGGACCTGGTCCGGGTGCTCTCCGGCGGCTAGCGACCGGTGCGTCACGAGTCGATCACCAAGGGTGAACGCACCCCGAACGGGGAATCATCCTGGTGCGGTCCGGACGTTCTACAGAGTGGACCAGACTCGGCAACCTCACCGTGTCCGCGGCACCCCCGCGGACACGTCCCAAACGGGCAGCGCCACGCGCCACCCCGTGTATAGGGTCTGAGCAGCAAGCCCGGACCGATCAACCGTGCCAGACGAATTCGAGCGGGGTGAGGGACATGGCGACCAAGGACACCGGCGGCGGCCAGCAGCGGGCGAACCGCTCCTCCGAGGAGGTCGAGGAGCAGGCCACGGAGGCCCAGCAGTCCGAGGAGCTCAAGGAGCGCCAGGAGAAGCTGAGCGACGACGTGGACGCTGTTCTGGACGAAATCGACGAAGTGCTCGAGTCGAACGCCGAGGACTTTGTTCGAGGATTTGTCCAGAAGGGTGGGCAATAGTCCTGAATGTCCGAATTTGAAAATCGGGCATGGTGCAGTCGATGCCAGCAATCGCTCGAGCGTGCCGCTTTCGCGAGCAACAAGTCGGCGAAGAGCGGTCTCCAGGCGTATTGCCGGGTCTGTTCGGCTGAGTACTACGACGCGCGGCAGCGGGCGAAAGGGAAAATTCCGCGGCCGCGCGTCGAGGTACCCGAAGGGCACAAGCGTTGCCCGGATTGCGGCGAAGTGAAGCCGCATTCCGAGTGGGACAAGAATAGGAAGCAGCCGAGCGGCCTGGCGCCCTACTGCAAGCCCTGTCGTTCGGCGCGAAACCGGGAAAGCTATTTCCGCCGGACCTACGGCATGACCGAGGCCGACCTCCAGGCCATGCTCGAAGCGCAGGCCGGTACCTGCCCGATCTGTCTGGACAAACCCGCCGAGCATGTGGATCACGACCATGAAACGGGTAGGGTCCGTGGCATCCTCTGCTTCGCGTGCAACGCGGCGCTGGGGCAGATGCGAGACCGGCCCGACGCGCTTCGGCGGGCTGCCGACTACCTGGAAGGAATCGTGTGGAAGCCAACACTCGTGGCACCGGGCGTCTACCGGCTGCCTTCCTCACTCCCGGATCCTCGTCGTTCATCGAGTTCCTGGCGGATCACTCGCCGGAGCTGCTCCCCGGAGGCCGTCAGCTTCCGGCCGGTCTGACCATCGAGGCGCCGCACGGGACCACGATCGTCGCGGCGGTGTTCGACGGTGGTGTGGTGCTCGCCGGTGACCGCCGGGCCACCATGGGGAACGTGATCGCCCAGCGCGACATCGAGAAGGTGTTCCCGGCCGACGAGTACAGCGCGGTCGGCATCGCCGGCACCGCCGGCCTCGCGGTCGAGATGGTGCGCCTGTTCCAGCTGGAGCTGGAGCACTACGAGAAGATCGAGGGCACCGTGCTCTCGCTGGAGGGCAAGGCCAACCGGCTGACCACCATGATCCGGGGCAACCTCGGCATGGCGATGCAGGGCTTGGCCGTGGTCCCGATGTTCGCGGGCTACGACCTCGACCTCGGCCGCGGCCGGATCTTCACCTACGACGTCACCGGCGGCCGCTCGGAGGAGCGCGGCTTCGCGGCCACCGGCTCCGGCTCGGTCTTCGCGCGCGGGTCGATGAAGAAGCTCTACCGCACCGGTCTGACCGGTGACGAGGCCGCCACCCTGGTGATCCAGGCGCTCTACGACGCGGCCGACGACGACTCGGCCACCGGCGGTCCCGACCTGGCCCGCAAGATCTTCCCGATCGTCTCGCTGATCACCGAGGACGGCTTCCGCCGGCTCTCGGAGGAGGAGGTCTCGGCGATCGCGGTCTCGATCACCGAGGGCCGCCGCCGCCAGCCCGACGGGCCGCAGGCCCCGCTCCTCTAGTCCGCCACTTCCTCCTACCCAGAAGGGACGACCGCCGGTGTCCACACCGTTCTACGTCTCGCCCCAGCAGGCCATGGCGGACCGCGCGGAGTACGCCCGCAAGGGCATCGCGCGCGGCCGCAGCGTGGTCGTGCTCACCTACGCCGACGGCATCGTCTTCGTCGCCGAGAACACCTCCCGGGCGCTGCACAAGGTGTCCGAGATCTACGACAAGATCGCCTTCGCGGCGGTCGGCCGGTACAACGAGTTCGAGAACCTGCGGATCGGCGGCGTGCGCTACGCCGACCTGCGCGGATACTCCTACGACCGGGCCGATGTGACGGCCCGTGGGCTGGCCAACGTCTACGCCCAGACGCTGGGCACCATCTTCTCCTCGGTCGGCGAGAAGCCGTACGAGGTCGAGCTGATCGTGGCCGAGGTCGGGAAGACCCCCGACGACGACCAGATCTACCGGCTCACCCCGGACGGCTCGGTGGTGGACGAGCAGAACACCGTGGTGGTCGGCGGCAACGCCGACTCGATCGGCACCTACCTGGGGCAGCGTCACACGCCGGGCCTGAGCCTGGCGGAGGCGCTCAAGGTGGCCGTGGAGTCGCTGGCCCGCGACCCCAACGGCGGCTCGCCGCGCACCCTGACGCCGGAGCAGCTGGAGGTGGCCGTGCTGGACCGCGCACGGCCCCAGCAGCGCAAGTTCAAGCGGATCCTCGGCGGCCAGCTCAGCCGGCTGCTGAGCGGCGACGAGACGGCCGCCTCGGACGACTCCGCGGCCGACTCCGACTCCGCCACCGGCTCCGGCAGTGCCGGTGCCGCCGCCGAGACCCCGTCCGAGGACGCCACCGACAAGTAGCAGAATCCGACAAGAGCAATACCGCCCGCGCCCGTGCGGTGCGACGCCGTGTGCGCCGCACCGCACGGGCGCGCGCGTCGTTCCGGCGGGTGTTGCCGACCGTGATCCGATTGCCGCGGCCGAACCGGTTTCAGAACCCGCGCGAAAGCGTAAAGTCCATGCATGGACCGCCGAATTTTCGGGCTGGAGAACGAGTACGGCGTCACGTGTACGTTCCGGGGACAACGGCGTCTGTCTCCGGACGAAGTGGCCAGGTACCTCTTCCGCCGCGTAGTTTCCTGGGGCCGCAGCAGCAATGTCTTCCTGCGCAATGGTGCCCGCCTGTACCTGGACGTCGGTTCGCACCCGGAGTACGCCACCCCGGAGTGCGATGACGTCACCGAGCTGGTGACCCACGACAAGGCGGGCGAACGCATCCTGGAGGGCCTCCTGGTGGACGCCGAACGGCGTCTGCACGAGGAGGGCATCGCCGGGGACGTCTACCTCTTCAAGAACAACACCGACTCCGCCGGCAACTCCTACGGCTGCCACGAGAACTACCTGGTGGCCCGGCACGGGGAGTTCTCCCGGCTGGCGGACGTGCTGATCCCGTTCCTGGTGACCCGTCAGCTGATCTGCGGGGCGGGCAAGGTGCTGCAGACGCCGCGCGGTGCGGTGTTCTGCGTCAGCCAGCGGGCCGAGCACATCTGGGAGGGCGTCAGCTCGGCGACCACCCGGTCCCGGCCGATCATCAACACCCGCGACGAGCCGCACGCGGACGCCGAGCGGTACCGCCGGCTGCACGTGATCGTCGGCGACTCGAACATGTCCGAGACCACCACGCTGCTCAAGGTGGGCGCGACCGACCTGGTGCTGCGCCTGATCGAGGCGGGCGTGGTGATGCGCGACCTCACCCTGGAGAACCCGATCCGGGCGATCCGCGAGGTGAGCCACGACCTGACCGGCCGGCACCAGGTGCGCCTGGCGAACGGCCGGGAGGCCAGCGCGCTGGAGATCCAGGAGGAGTACTACGGCAAGGCGCTGGAGTTCGCGGACCGCAAGGGCCTGAACACCGGCACGGTGGGCCGGGTGCTCGAACTCTGGGGCCGCACGCTGGAGGCGGTGCGCACCGAGGACCTCGACAAGGCCGGCACCGAGATCGACTGGATCATGAAGTACCAGCTGATCGAGCGGTACCGGGAGAAGCACCAGATGAGCATGTCGAACCCGCGGGTCGCGCAGATCGACCTCGCGTACCACGACATCCACCGCCGCCGCGGGCTCTTCTACCTGCTGCAGAACAAGGGGCAGGCCCAGCGGGTCACCACCGACCTGAAGGTCTTCGAGGCGAAGTCGGTGCCGCCGCAGACCACCCGGGCCCGGTTGCGCGGCGACTTCATCCGCAAGGCGCAGGAGCAGCGGCGCGACTTCACGGTCGACTGGGTGCACCTGAAGCTGAACGACCAGGCCCAGCGCACGGTGCTCTGCAAGGACCCGTTCCGTTCGGTGGACGAGCGGGTGGAGAAGCTCATCGCCGGCATGTGATGCCGCGGGTCGCCGGCGCTGCCGGTGGAGGCCCGGCCGGGGCAGCGTTCGAGTGTGTTCGGGTGTGATTGATCACCTCATCGCAGCATCCTGGCCCCGCCTTCCACCGCGCGCCGGTGATCAGCATCTAGGGTGGGTCGAGTTGACCGAGCTCGACTCGACCCACCCACTGTGAGGATCCCGTGCGACGCACCGCCGGCCTGCTCGTCGTCCTGCCGATGCTGGTGCTGGCGGCGTGCAGCAGCAGTTCGCCCGTGAAGACCGGGCCGTCCGCGGCGCCGACGAGCTCGGCGCCCGCGGTGCCGAGCCCGGTGAGCTCCGCCTCGCCGATGCCGACCGTCTCCGGCGAGGTCGGCAGCAAGGCGACCATCAACCTGCCGCCGGGCCAGCCGTCCGGCCAGTTCGTGGTGAGCACGGTGATCGAGGGCGACGGGGCGACCGTCAACCACGGCGACTGGGTGACGGTGAACTACACCGCGAAGAACTGGACGACCGGCAAGGACGTGCCGGGTTCGTACGACTCCGGGCAGAAGCCGCAGCTGTACCAGGCGGGGACCGGGAACCTGCTGCCGGCCTTCGACCAGAGCGTGGTCGGCAAGAAGGTGGGCAGCCGGGTGCTCGTGGTGGCCCCGCCTTCGGCGGCCTTCGGCGACCAGGGCAGCAGCCAGCTGGGCGTGAACAAGGGCGACACGGTCGTCTTCGCGCTGGACATCGTGGAGTCGGTCCCGCAGGACGCGGTGGTGACCGGCACGATGACGCAGGCGGCGGCGAACCTGCCGCAGGTGAAGGACAACGGCAAGGCGGCGCCGACGATCACGATCCCGCCGAACACGCCGGCGCCGACCTCGCTGCAGACCTCGGTGCTGATCAAGGGTGACGGCAAGGCGGTGAAGGCGGGCCAGAGCGTGCTGGTCCAGTACACCGGCGTGCTGTGGAGCAACGGGCAGCAGTTCGACTCCTCCTGGAGCCACGGTGGAGCGCAGGCGCTGCAGATCGGGGCCGGCACGGTGATCGCGGGCTGGGACCAGGGGCTGGTGGGTCAGACCGTGGGCAGCCGGGTGATGCTCGTCGTGCCGCCGGCGCTCGGCTACAAGGATCAGGCGCAGAACGGGATCCCGGCGAACTCGACCCTGGTCTTCGTGATCGACATCCTGGAAGCTGTCTAGTCGTACCCCGAGCCGGTCGTGCCGCGCAGCGGTGAAGCCGTGAAGCCGCGCGGCCGGGACCGCGGGCAGCGACTGCTCGTCATTCGGGCGGGTACTCCTCGAGTGTCATGCACACTCGATGAGTGCCCGCCCTCATGGTGAACTGACATACTGCTGCCGATTCGCACAGCGGCGAGCAACTCGGGCGAGCGTGCGGCGAGCGATCTGGCGAGCTAACTGATGGCGAGGATGGGAAGTCATGGCTGAGAATCCGTCGGGCCCGAGCGAGGCCGACACCGCGAGTGGCGCGGCTGCCGACCCGTCGGCCGCGAGGCCCGGCGGTCCGCTGCCGGGACAGGGCGAGTCGATCGTGATCCCGCCTTCGGTTCTCAAGCAGCAGGCGGGCTGGACGAGCCCGGTCGAGCCGGTCCCCGCCTCGGCCGCGCCGAAGCCGGAGGAGCCGCAGGTCTTCGCGTCCACCGTGCGCAAGCAGGAGATCTCCGAGGCCGACTACGAGAACGTGGGCGGCACCGGCCGGCTCGGCGTGGTGCTCGGCGTGGTGCTGGCGGTGCTGCTGGTCGGCAGCGGCGTCGGCCTCTACCTGGTGAACAAGGACGACGGCAGCTCGACGAAGGCCTCGGACAGCGCCACCGCGGCGCCGAGCACGCCTCCGAGCGCCCCGCCGGTGCCGCCGATCAAGACCGATGCCAAGGTGCTGCCGACGGTCAGCGGTGACTTCGGCAAGAAGGCGACCATCACGCTGCCGCAGGGTCAGCAGCCGGACGGCTCCTTCGTGGTCAAGCCGGTCATCGAGGGCGACGGCGCCAAGGCGGACAAGGGCAACTGGGTCACCGCCGACTTCACCCTCAAGGACTGGACGACCGGCAAGGACATCCAGGGCTCCTACGACAGCGGTAAGCCGCAGCTGTTCCAGGCCGGTGCCGGGCAGCTGATCCCGGCGCTGGACTCCGCGGTGGTCGGCCACAAGGCCGGCAGCCGGCTGCTGGTGGTCGCCCCGCCGGCCGCCGCCTTCGGTTCGCAGGGCAACCCGGGCCTGGGTCTGGGCCCGAAGGACAACCTGGTGCTGGTGATCGACGTCGAGCGGGTCAGCGCGCCGAACGCGCGGGTCAGCGGCGACGTGACGGCGCCGCCGGCCGACTTCCCGTCGGTCAAGGAGGTCCCCGGCAAGGCGGACGAGATCACCCCGCCGGCCAACGTCGCCGACCCGGCCGACCTGAAGACCGCGGTGCTGATCCAGGGCAAGGGCCCGAAGGTGGAGAGCGGCGAGAAGGTCGTCGTCCAGTACACCGGCGTGACGCTGAAGGACGGCAAGAAGTTCGACTCCTCGCTCGACCGCGGCCAGGCCTTCAGCTTCGTGACCGGCGGCGGCAGCGTGATCCAGGGCTGGGACAAGGGCATCGTCGGCCAGAACGTCGGCAGCCGGATCGAGCTGGTGATCCCGGCCGCGCTCGCCTACGGCGCCCAGCCGCCGGCCGGCAGCAACATCCCGGCGAACGCCTCGCTGGTCTTCGTGGTGGACATCCTGGACGCCGGAGTCGGCTCGGCGGATCAGTAAGGTCGATCGCCACGCGTGACTGCGTGATCCATAATGGTGGACTGGCCATCGGGGCGACCCGCGGCCGGGCCTGATCAGCGTGGGCGGCGGACGGTCGTACGGTGGTTCCGGACGGAGCCACTCGGTACGGCGGTCCGCCGCTGTGCTGTGTTTTGACGAGGGGCCGCCCTGGGGCGGCCGACGAGAAGAGGCAGTTGTGAGCATCGAGAAGCCCGAGATCGACTTCCCCGAGGGCGAGCCGCCGGCCGACCTTGAGATCGTGGACATCACGGTGGGTGACGGCGCGGAGGCCAAGCCCGGCCAGAACGTGACCGTGCACTACGTCGGCGTGGCCTTCAGCACCGGCGAGGAGTTCGACGCCAGCTGGAACCGCGGCGAGCCGTTCCGCTTCCCGCTCGGTGGCGGCCGGGTCATCAAGGGTTGGGACGAGGGCGTCGTCGGCATGAAGGTGGGCGGCCGTCGCAAGCTGACCATCCCGGCGCACAAGGCCTACGGCAACCAGTCGCCGACCCGGGCGATCAAGCCGGGCGAGACCCTGATCTTCGTGGTCGACCTGCTGGGCGTCTGACCGAACGGTCTGACGCAGCGTCATCCCGGCCGCACCCCTCGCGCGAGGGGTGCGGCCGGCCGCGTTCGCGCCGTCCGTCCGGCTCCGCTTTTGCGCCGAGTCCCGCTACCGGTACGGTCAGGTCGCCGGGTGATCCTCCCGGCAGCGCACTCCCCGCGCACGGCGCGCACCACCGGAAGGGTCAGCGATGGCGATCGCCAAGGCAGAGCGGCTGATGAATCTCGCCCTGTGCCTGATGAACACCCGACGACCGCTCTCCAAGCGGGAGCTGCGGGAGTCGATCGAGGCCTACCGCGAGGCCTGGCAGCACGGCAGCGAAGACGCGTTCAACCGCATGTTCGAGCGCGACAAGGACGACCTGCGCGAGCTCGGCCTGGTGATCGACGTGGACGAGAACACCCTGGACGGGGAGGCCGGCTACCTGGCCCGCCCGGACCGCAACCGGCTGCCGGAGATCGCGCTGGACGCCGAGGAGGCGGCCGCGCTGAACCTGGCCGCCAAGGTGTGGCAGCAGGCCCGGCTCTCCGGCGCGGCCAGCGGCGCGCTGCAGAAGCTGCGGGCGGCCGGCGTGCCGTTCGAGGAGCCGGCGGCCGGCGGCAGCACCGCGCTGGAGCCGTACATCCCGGTGCGCGAGGCCGCCTTCGAGCCGCTGCTGATCGCGGCCCGGGACCGCAGGCCGGTCGCCTTCGAGTACCGCAAGGCCGGTGCTGCCGCGACCGAGCCGCGCTCGGTGGAGCCGTGGGCGCTGGAGTGCTGGCGCGGCCACTGGTACCTGGCCGGCTGGGACCGCGACCGCGCGGCGGGCCGGGTGTTCCGGCTCAGCCGGATCACCGGCAAGGTCCGCGCGCGGGCGGGCGCGTTCACCGCGCCGGTGCCCGAGCACGTGGACGTGCGCGCCACGGTGGCCGCCTTCGCCGGCGAGGGCGCGACCGCGAGCGCGACCGTGCGGCTGCGGCGCGGCACCGGCTACCCGCTGCGGGCCAAGGCGCTGGCGGTCCGTCAGCTGGACGAGCGGTGGGACGAGCTGGAGGTCCCGTACGGCCACGGGCTGGACGCGGACCTGGCCGAGTACGGGCCCGACCTGGTGGTGCTGGCACCCGAGGAGCTGCGCTCCGAGGTGCTGGAGCGGCTGCGCGCGGTGGCGGGCCCGTCCGAGACGGTTTCCGAGACGGCTTCGCAGGGAGCGCAGGCATGAGCAACGCGATCGACCAGACCCGGCGGATGCTCTCGCTGGTCACCTACCTGCGCGAGCGTCCCGGCGCGGAGGTGGCCGAGGTGGCCCGTGCCTTCGGCATCACCGAGCGCGAGCTGATCGGCGACCTGAACGTGCTGCCGATGTGCGGCACCAGCTTCCGCGGCGGCGACCTGCTGGACATCGACACCGACGGCGAGCGGATCTGGTGGCACAACGTCGACGACGTGGCGCAGCCGCTGCGCCTGGCCGCCGACGAGGCGACCGCGCTGCTGGTCGCCGCGCGCGCGGTGGCCGGCCTGCCGGGTCTGCGTGAGCGCGACCGGCAGGCGCTGACCCGCGCGGTCGCCAAGATCGAGAACGCGGCGGGGGAGAGCGCCGAGGGCAGCGCTCGGGTCGGGGTGACCTTCGAGGCCGAGGGCCAGGTCTTCGCCGACATCGACCGGGCGCTGAGCGAGGGCCGGCGGATCTGGCTGCGCTACTACTCGCACGGGCGCGGCGGTATGACCGAGCGCGAGGTGGACCCGATCCGGCTGCTGACCGAGGGGCACACGTACCTGGACGGCTGGTGCCGCGCCTCGGAGGACCGCCGGCTGTTCCGCCTCGACCGGGTCGAGGAGGTCCGGATCCTGGACGAGCCGGCCGACCCGCCGCGGCTGGAGCCGCGCGACCTCTCGCAGGGCCTGGTCAACCCGGCCGCCGACGACCCCGAGGTGGTCGTCGAGGTGGCGCAGGCCGGTCGCTGGGTCGCCGAGTACTACCCGCACGACAGTGCGCAGGAGCTGCCCGACGGTGGCCTGCGGATCACGATGCGCAGCTCCGATCCGTCCAGTCTGCGTTCGCTGGCGCTGCGGCTGGGCCGGGACGGCCGGATCGTGGCCCCGGCGCCGCTGGCCGAGCAGGCCCGCGCGGCGGCCCGGGCCGCGCTGGCCGGTTACCAGGACGCGCTACCGGGCGGGGCGCACTGAGATGGAGCCACCGTCACTCGTTCCGGTGCCGGCGCCGGCCCTGGCGCTGACCCCGGCGCTGAGCCCGGCGTTGTCGCCGGCCGTGCCGGCGCCGGCCCCGGCCCGGGCGGAGACCCGGTTCAAGGTCTACTGCTCGCAGTGCCGGGAGAAGGTCGAGCTGGCCGCCTCGGAGTTCCGGTTGGCGCTCGGGCGTACCAAGGAGCGGACCTTCTACAGCTTCAGCTGTCCGGCCTGCGGCGCCGCGGTGCGCAAGCCGGCCGGTGAGAAGATCGTCGCGGCGCTGACCGCGGCGGGCGTCTCGACGATGCGCCTGGTAGGCGTCGACGGTGGCCAGAGCCGGTGACGGCGCCGGTGACAGCGGTGGGACTGGCCGGGTGAGCAGAGGAGCGGACATGCCGTGGACCATGGTCGGGGCGGTGGTGCTGGCCACCGCGGGCCTGGTGGTGCTGGGAGTGCTGGCGATGCGCCTGTGGCTCGACGTGCGCGGGCTGGCGAAGCAGGTGGACGGCGCGACCCAAGCGCTGGCCGGGGCGGCCGAGGAGCTGGACCGCTCGGTGCGCAGCTGACCCCGGTGCGGCCCGTGGGGGCGCGCGAGGCCGGCGGAGCGCCGAAAACTTCATCCGGCGGTGCGCCAACGGTCGGCCCCCGGGGGCTTCGGCGGCCATCGCGCGCGGGTTAGGCTCTCAGCGTGACTCGCGCTCTCGGCGGGTCCGACCGTTCCAGTCCACCAGCGGCGGGATCCCCCGGGATCCGGTCGGCCGCGTACCAGGAGAAGGAAGTCGCCATGGGCAGGCTCCTCGCGCTGCTTCTGATCGTCGCGATGGCGGCGGTCTTCTTCGGCGGCAAGCGGCTGCCGGACCTGGCGCGGGCACTCGGCCGCTCGATGCGGATCCTGAAGAGCGAGACGGCCGCGCTGAAGGACGAGTTCGCCGACGAGTACGCCAAGGGTGTGAACGGGCCCGGTGCGCCGTCCGCGGACCGGCGCGCCGCGCGTCCCGGCGTGGCGGACCACAGTGACACGGTCAGGACCATCAAGGCCGCGCCCGGTGATGCCTCCACCGCGCGGCCGGTCACCGAACAGCCGAGCGGCCGCGCGCGCTGAGCGCCCGGCCGGTCACCGACCTGCGGACCGCCGACCGGCGGTCCGCGACGTACGAGTCTGAGGACCGGGGTTGAGCAAGTCTTCCAAGCCGCCTAAAGACCCCGACGGACGGATGTCCCTCGGCGATCACCTGCGCGAGCTGCGCAACCGACTGGTCAAGTCGGTGCTGGCGATCGTGGTTGCCACGATCGTCGCGTTCGTCTTCAAGGACAAGCTGCTGCACTTCGTGATGACCCCGCTGTCCCCCTGCGACGCCCTGGGCCACCCCAAGCCCGGGGTCAAGCACTGCGCGGACATCGCGGTCATCGGTGTGACGCAGCCGTTCAACCTGACCCTGAAGGTCTGCCTCACGGCGGGTCTGGTGGCGGCCGTCCCGGTCTGGCTCTACCAGCTGTGGTCCTTCATCTCGCCCGGCCTGCACCGGCACGAGAAGCGGTACTCGCTGGTCTTCCTCGCCGCCGGAACGCCGCTCTTCCTGGCCGGTGTGGCCTGCGCGTTCCTGCTGATGCCGACCACCATCGAGGTGCTGGGCTCGTTCACCCCGATCGGCGCGCACCAGATCCTGCCGGTCGAGAACTACCTGAACATCGCGACCCGGATGGTGCTGGTCTTCGGCCTGGCCTTCGAGTTCCCGCTGCTGCTGGTGATGCTGAACATGGCCGGGATGATCTCCGGCAAGCGGATGCTCGGCTGGTGGCGCGCGATGGTCATGAGCATCACGATCTTCGCGGCGGTCGCCACGCCGAGCGCCGACCCGGTCAGCATGCTCGCGCTGGCCGCGCCGATCTGGATCCTCTACTTCGTCGCGGTCGGCATCGCGCTGATGAACGACCGCAGGCGGAACCGGCGCAACCCCGACGCCGGGCTCTCCGACGAGGAGGCCTCGCACCTGGACCTGAGCGTGGGCGCGGTCGGCGGCCCGGAGGCCGTCGAGGCCTCGGCGCCCGTGGTGGCCTCGGCGCAGCCGACCGCCTCGGTCCCGGCCGCGCGCGGCGAGCAGGTCGACGACGACATCACGTGAGGCTGAGCCCCTCCGCGTCGTGTGCTGCGCCCCGGTCCGCCACCGTGCGGGCCGGGGCGCGGTGCTGTCCGGGGTGCGGGGGCTGTGCAGGGGCTGTGCCGGGGCGCCGTTCACGCCGGTCGTACTGCGTGGAATGTCAGGTGCGTGGCATCTTGGCAGCCCAGTCGCAATGTGACATATTACTGACGTGCTCACGAGACCCCCTCACGACGTCGTGGTGATCGGCGCCGGCGTCGTCGGTGCCGCCTGCGCGTACTACGCCGCCCGGGCCGGCCTGTCGGTCGCCGTCCTCGACCGCGGCCCGGTGTCCGGCGGGACGACCGGCGCCGGCGAGGGCAACCTGCTGCTCTCGGACAAGGCACCGGGCCCCGAGCTGGCACTGGCTCAGCTCTCCGCCGAGCTCTGGCGCGAGCTGGCCGGGGAACTGCCCGCGGCGATCGAGTACGAGGCCAAGGGCGGCCTGGTGGTCGCCGCCGATCCGGCCGGACTGGACGCGCTGCGCGCCTTCGCCGCCACCCAGCAGGCGGCCGGGGTGCTCGCCCGCGAGATCGCCGCCGACGAGCTGCCGGAGCTGGAGCCGCACCTGGCTCCGGACCTGGCCGGCGGCTTCCACTACCCGCAGGACTCCCAGGTGCAGCCGGCGCTGGCCGCCGCGCACCTGCTGCGCGCTGCCCGGCAGGCCGGCGCCGAGGTGCTGCTCGGTGAGAACGTCGAGGCGCTGCTGACCGGCGCGGACGGCGCGGTGCGCGGGGTGCGCACGGCCCGGCGCGAACTCGCCGCCGCGGCGGTGGTCAACGCGGCCGGCACCTGGGGCGGTGAGGTGGCCGCGCTGGCCGGGGTGCACCTGCCGGTGCTGCCGCGGCGCGGCTTCGTGCTGGTCACCGAGCCGCTGCCGCGCCTGGTGCGGCACAAGGTCTACGCCGCCGACTACGTCGCCGACGTCGCGAGCGGCTCGGCCGCGCTGCAGACCTCCGGCGTGGTCGAGGGCACGCCGTCCGGGCCGGTGCTGATCGGTGCCAGCCGGGAGCGGGTCGGCTTCGACCGCGACATGTCGGTGGAGGTGCTGCGCCGGCTGGCCGGGCAGGCCGCCGCGCTCTTCCCGGTGCTCGCCGGGGTGCGGGTGCTGCGCGCGTACCGGGGCTTCCGTCCGTACCTGCCCGACCACCTGCCGGCGATCGGCGCCGACCCGCGCGCGCCCGGCCTCTACCAGGCCTGCGGGCACGAGGGCGCGGGCATCGGGCTGGCGCCGGTCACCGGGCTGCTGATCGCCGAGCAGCTGACGGGCAAGCAGTCGACCACCGATCTGACGCCGTTCCGGCCGGACCGCTTCACCGCCTGACCCATCCGTAGCCACCCGACCTGCCCAGCCTGCCCAGCTGACCGAGAACGGACCCCTGCCATGCGCCGCACGCCCGCCGCACTCGCTGCGGCCGACCCCAGCCCGGCCCACACGATCGAGTTCGACGGCCGTCCGATCCCGGCGCTGCCCGGGCAGACCATCGCGGCCGCGCTCTGGGCCCAGGGCATCATGGCCTGGCGACGGACCCGGGTGACGGGCCGCCCGCGCGGGGCGTTCTGCGGGATCGGCGCCTGCTACGACTGCCTGGCGACCGTCAACGGCAGCCCCAACCAGCGCACCTGCCTGCTCCCGGCCAACCCCGGGGACACCGTCACCACCCAGGAGGGCCACGGCCGTGCCGACCTCGCGATCTGATGGCGCTGCTGCCGCCGGGGCTTACGACCTCGCGGTGATCGGGGCCGGCCCGGCGGGACTCGCCGCCGTGGTCGCCGCCGCCGACCGCGGCCTGCGCTGTGCGCTGCTCGACGCCGGTGCCCGCGCGGGCGGTCAGTACTACCGCCACCCGGCCCCCGAGCTGCGTGCCGCCCGGCCGGACCGCCTGCACCACCACTGGGCCGTCTACAGCTCACTGGCCGACCGGCTCGCCGCGCACGTGGCCACCGGCCGGGTCACCCACCTGATCCAGCACCACGTCTGGCTGCTGGAGCGGCCGCCGGGGGAGCGGCAGTCGGGTGAGTCTCAGGCCGGCGCCTCAGCCGCCGCGCACTGGCGGCTGCACGCCGCGACCGGTGCGGACGGCGGCGGCAGCACCATCGTGCGGGCGGCCGCCGTGCTGCTCGCGACCGGCGCGTACGAGCGGCAGCTGCCGTTCCCGGGCTGGACGCTGCCCGGCGTGGTCACCGCCGGCGGCGCGCAGGCGATGCTCAAGGCCTCGCTGGTGCTGCCGGGCCGCCGGGTCGTGGTGGCCGGCAGCGGCCCGCTGCTGCTGGCCGCGGCCGCCTCGCTGACCGCCGCCGGGGCGAGCGTGCCCGCGGTGGTGGAGGCGGGCGACTACCTCGGCTACGCCCGCCGCCCCGAGGTGCTCGGTGCCGTCCCCGGCAAGCTGCTGGAGGGCGCGGTGCACGGCGCCGCGCTCGCCCGCCACGCCGTGCGGCTGCGCCGCGGCAGCGCGGTGATCGAGGCGCACGGCACCGACCGGGTCACCGCCGTCACGGTGGCCCGGCTGGACGCCGACTGGCGCCCGGTCCCCGGCACCGAGCGGCGGATCCAGTGCGACGCGCTCGCGGTCGGCCACGGGCTGATCCCGCAGATCGAGCTCGCCACCGAGCTCGGCGCGGCGACCAGGACCGTCCCGGACGGCACGCTCGCGCTGCGGGTGGACGGCCGCCAGCGCACCACCGTGGCCGGGCTCTGGGCGGCGGGCGAGACCTGCGGCGTCGGCGGTGCGGAGCTGGCCGCCGCCGAGGGCGAGCTGGCCGCGATCGCGGTCGCCGGTGGCGCCGCGCCGCGCGCGCTGCTCTCCCGGCGGCGCCGGCTGCGGGCCTTCGCCGAGCTGATGGCGCAGGCGCACCGCCCGGGCGCCGGCTGGACCGACTGGCTGCGGCCGGAGACCGAGGTCTGCCGCTGCGAGGAGGTGCCGGCGGCGAAGATCACCGAGGCGGTCGAGGAGCTCGGCGCGACCGATGCCCGGACGGTCAAGCTGCTCACTCGGGCCGGTATGGGCTGGTGCCAGGGGCGGATGTGCGGCGCGGCTGTGTCCTGTCTCGCCGGCTCGGCCGAGCCGGCCGCCGACCGCCGTCCGCTCTCCTGTCCGGTCCCGCTCGGCGAACTCGCGGCGCTGCCCGCGGAGGCCGAGGCCTGACGAACCCGGGCCACCCGCCGGATCACCCGCCGATCACCCATCGACCACTCGACGTCCACCGCGCAGCCTCGGCCGACTCCTCCGGACCAGCCCAGTGCCGAGGTTCTTGCGCCCACCGTCCGCGCATCTATAAAATGTCACATCCCACCAAGGAGAACCGTCCGTGACGCACCCCACACCTGACCGCACCCGCCCGTGGCACGGCATCATGGTCGCCACCACGCTGCCGTTCCGCACCGACCTCTCCGTCGACTACGACGCCTACGCCGAGCACGTCCGCCGGCTGATCGACGCGGGCTGCGACGGCGTGGTCCCCAACGGCTCGCTCGGCGAGTACCAGACGCTCACCGCCGAGGAGCGCGCCAAGGTCGTCGAGACCGCCGTCGAGGCGGCCGGTGACGGCGCCCGCGTGATGCCGGGCGTCGCGGCGTACGGCAGCGCGGAGTCCCGCCGCTGGGCCGAGCAGGCCGCCGCGGCCGGCGCCGGCTCGGTGCTGCTGCTGCCGCCGAACGCCTACCGGGCGGACGCCGCGGCGGTCCGCGCGCACTACGCCGAGGTCGCCAAGGCCGGTCTGCCGATCGTGGCGTACAACAACCCGTACGACACCAAGGTCGACCTCACCCCCTCGCTCCTCGCCGACCTGCACGCGGACGGCAGCATCGTGGCGGTCAAGGAGTTCAGCGGCGACGTCCGCCGGGCGTACGAGATCGCCGAGCTCGCGCCGGGCCTGGACCTGCTGATCGGCGCCGACGACGTGCTGCTGGAGCTGGCCCTGGCCGGCGCGGTCGGCTGGATCGCCGGCTACCCGAACGCGCTGCCGCAGGCCTCGGTCGCGCTCTACCAGGCCGCGGTCGGGCACGACCTGGACGTCGCGCTGCCGCTCTACAAGGCGCTGCACTCGCTGCTGCGCTGGGACTCCAAGACCGAGTTCGTCCAGGCGATCAAGCTGTCGATGGACATCGCCGGGCTGCCCGGCGGCCCGACCCGGGCGCCGCGACTGCCGCTCTCGCCCGAGATCGAGGCGGCGGTCCGCGCCGCCACCGAGAAGGCCCTGGCCGAGGGCCTGGGCTGAGCAGACCGAGCCGCCGAACCGGCCCGCCCGTCCGCGGGCCGGTTCCCGGCGCCTAGGGCCTGTCGCCGGACAGGCCCTGGTCCTTGGTTCCCGGCCGCTCCGGCGGCCGGGGCCGTTCCCGGCGGCCCGGTCCGGCCGGATCGCTGCGGCCCGATCGCGGCGGCCGGATCATTGCGACCGTCCCGATCGTTTTGTCCATCAGCCGATGAAGGGGCACCGATGCGTACGCGCCACGTCTTCCACGCCGTCGACTCGCACACCGAGGGCATGCCCACCCGGGTGATCACCGGTGGTTTCGGGGTGGTCCCCGGGGCCACGATGGCCGAGCGCCGGGTGCACTTCCAGCAGCACCTGGACGAGTTCCGCACGCTGCTGATGTACGAGCCGCGCGGGCACGCCTCGATGAGCGGCGCGATCCTGCAGCCGCCGACCCGACCGGACGCCGACTACGGGGTGCTCTTCATCGAGGTCTCCGGCCTGCTGCCGATGTGCGGGCACGGCACCATAGGCGTGGCCACCGTGCTGGTGGAGACCGGGATGGTGCCGGTCGTCGAACCGGTCACCACCGTGCGGCTCGACACCCCGGCCGGGCTGGTCGTCGCGGACGTGCGGGTGGAGAACGGCGCGGCCACCGCCGTGACCATCCGCAACGTCGCCTCGTACTCGGTCGCGCTGGACCAGAAGATCGACGTCCCCGGCTGGGGCACGGTCAGTTACGACCTGGCCTTCGGCGGCAACTTCTACGCGATCCTGCCGCTGGCGGAGTTCGGCCTGCCGTTCGAGCGCGAGCGCAAGCAGGAGATCCTGACCGCCGGACTCGCGCTGATGGACGCGATCAACGCCTCCGACGACCGGCCGGTGCACCCGCTCGAGCCGTCGTTCCACAGCGTGCACCACGTCAACCTGCTCGCGCCCGGCTCGAACGCCGAGCTGAGCCGGCACGCGATGGCGATCCACCCCGGCTGGTTCGACCGCTCGCCCTGCGGCACCGGCACCAGCGCCCGGATGGCCCAGCTGCACGCCCGCGGTGAGCTCGCGATCGGCCAGGACTTCACCAACGAGTCCTTCATCGGCACCCGGTTCATCGGCCGCCTGGTCGAGGAGACCGAGGTGGCCGGGCGCCCGGCGGTCGTGCCGACCGTCACCGGCCGGGCCTGGGTGACCGGCACCGCGCAGTACTTCCTCGACCCGACCGACCCGTTCCCCGGAGGGTTCCTCCTGTGACCAGCACCATCGCCTCCATCGCCTCCCACAACCCCGCCGACCCCGCCGACCTGGTGGTCGAGGTGCCCGTCCCCGGGGCCTTCGGGACCGCCGCCGCCGTCGAGCGGGCCCGGGCCGCGCAGCCCGGCTGGCTGGCCGCCGGCAGCGCCGCCCGCTCTGCCGCGCTCGGCCGGGCCGCCGACGCGGTCGAGGCGCACGCCGAGGAGCTGACCGCGCTCGCCGTGCGCGAGGTGGGCAAGCCGCTCGCCGAGGCCCGCGGCGAGGTGGCCCGGACCGTCGCGATCCTGCGCTACTACGCGCAGGCGCCGTTCGCGGCGTCCGGCGCCGTGCACGAGACCGCCGCCGGGGAGGGGCTGCTGCTCACCCGGCGCCGCCCGTACGGCGTGGCCGGGCTCGTGACGCCGTGGAACTTCCCGTTCGCGATCCCGGTCTGGAAGGCCGCGCCGGCGCTGGCCGTCGGCAACACCGCGGTGCTCAAGCCCGCGCCGGAGGCGACCGCCTGCGCGCTGCGGCTGGCCGAGCTGCTCGCGCTGCCGCAGGACGTGCTGACCGTGGTCCCCGGTGGTGGCGAGGAGGGCGCGGCGCTCGTCTCGGCGGCCGACGTGGTCTCGTTCACCGGCTCCACCACGACCGGCCGGGCCGTGATCCGCGCGGCCACCGAGCGCGGCGTGCCGGTCCAGGCGGAGATGGGCGGGCTGAACACGGCGATCGTGCTGCCGGAGGCCGACATCGAGCAGGCCGCGGCGCACCTGGCGTTCGCGATCGCCGGCTACGCGGGCCAGAAGTGCACCGCGACCAGCCGGGTGATCGCGGTCGGCGCGGCGCTGGAGCCGCTGCGCGCGGCGCTGGTCAAGGCGCTCGCGGCGGCCGCCGCGGACAGCGGGCCGGTCATCTCGCAGGCCGCGCGGGAGCGGCTGACCTGGGCGATCGACTCCGCGGTCGCGGGCGGCGCCGAGCTGCTGACGGGTGGCCAGGTGCCCGACGGGCCGGGCTGGTTCATCGAGCCGACGCTGCTGGCCGAGGTCGCCGAGGGGCACCCGCTGCTGGACGAGGAGTTCTTCGGGCCGATCGCGGTGCTGATCCCGGCCGCCGATCTGGACGAGGCGATCGCGCTGGCCAACGCGACCCCGCACACGCTCGCCGCTTCGGTGCACACCCGCGACCTGGACACCGCGCTGGCTGCGGCCGACCGGCTGGACGCGGGCATGATCCGGGTCAACGCGCCGTCCAGCGGCGTCGATTTCCACCTGCCGTTCGGCGGGGCGAAGGCGGCCTCCCACGGCGCGCGCGAGCAGGGGCAGGCGGCGCTCGACTTCTACACCGCGAGCCGCACCGTCTCGCTGCTGCCGGCGGGGAGCTCGCGGTGACCGTAGGTGGGGTCGGTGGTTTGGCCGGCGTGGTCAGCACCGTTGACTATCACACCGCCGGTGAGCCGTTCCGGATCGTGACCGGCGGCCTGCCGGTGGTGGCCGGGGACACCGTCGCCGAGCGCCGCGCGATCGCGCTCGGCGCCGGCGGCTCGGCCACCGCGCCGCGCCCGAGCCGGCTGGACACCGTGCGCCGGCTGCTCACCCACGAGCCGCGCGGGCACGCCGGGATGTACGGCGGCTTCGTCGTCCCGCCCGACGACAACGAGGCGCAGCTCGGCGTCCTCTTCTTCCACAAGGACGGCTACTCGACCGCCTGCGGCCACGGCACCATCGCGCTCGGCGCGTGGGCCGTGGACAGCGGCCTGGTCGCGGCCCCGGACGACGGCACGGCGCGGGTGCGCATCGACGTGCCGTCCGGCAGGGTCACCGCGGCGGTGCATCGCGCCGGCGGGCGCACCACCGCGGTGACCTTCCGCAACGTGCCGACCCGGGTGGTGGCCCGCAAGCTGGCGGTGGCCACCTCGCGCGGCACGCTGGAAGTCGATCTGGCCGACTCCGGCGCCTGTTACGCCTCGCTGGCCGTCCCCGCGGTCGAGCTCGGCACGCTGGCGGAGCTGACCGCGCTCGGCCGCGAGATCCGCGCCGCGCTGGTCGCGGAGTACGACCTGTACGGCGTGATCTTCCATCAGGAGCTGCCCGACACGCCGACCGGGCCGAACCAGCGCAACGTCACCGTCTTCGCGGACGGCCAGATCGACCGCTCGCCGTGCGGCTCCGGCACCTCCGCCCGGCTCGCGCTGCTGGCGGCGGACGGGCTGATCACGGCGGGGGACGAGCTGCGCCACGAGTCGGTGATCGGCACCGTCTTCACCGGACGGCTGGCCGGCGCGCACCCGGACGGGCTGATCACCGAGGTGACCGGCCAGGCGTTCCGCACCGGCGAGCACCGCTTCGAACTGGACGCGGCGGACGAGCTCGGAACGGGGTTCCTGCTGTGACCGAACTCCTCCCCGTGGACCTGTCGTTCCCGGCGGCCATCGAGGCGATCACGGCCGCGCTGCGCAGCGGGCTGGACCCGGAGAGCTGCCCGGCCCGCTCGAACGTCCCGGTGCCGGCCGGCGAACTGCTGCTGATGCCGGCCGCGGCGGACGGCTACGCGGGCGTCAAGATCGCCGGGGTCGCCCCGGCCAACGCCGACCGCGGCCTGCCCCGGATCACCGGCAGCTACCTGCTGCTGGACGGCGCCACGCTGCTCCCGCTCGCGCTGCTGGACGGCGCCGAGCTGACCACGCTGCGCACGCCCGCCGTCACGGCCGTCGCGCTGGACCGGCTGGCGGTGCCGCAGGCCGCGCACCTGGTGCTCTTCGGCACCGGCCCGCAGGCGTACGGGCACCTCGCGGCGGTGCGCGCGGTCCGGCCGCTGGAGCGGGTCACGGTGGTGGCCCGGCGCGCCGGGCCGGCCGAGCAGCTGGTCGAGCACGCGCGCGGGCTCGGCCTGGCCGCCGAGGCCGGCACGCCGGACGCGGTGGCCACCGCGGACCTGGTGGTCTGCTGCACCACCGCGACCGAACCGCTCTTCGACGGCGCCCTGCTGCCCGCGCACGCGGCGGTCGCCGCCGTCGGCTCGCACTCGCCGACCGGCCGCGAGGTGGACGGCGAGCTGGTGCGCCGCTCGGCCTGCTACGTGGAGGCGCGCGCGGTCGCGCTGCGCGAGGCGGGCGACCTGCTGCTCGCGCTGCCGCCGGAGGCTGCGGGGGAGTGGGTCAACCTCGCCGAACTGGTCACCGGGACGGGGAAGCCGGAGGTCTCGTTCGACCGGCCGCGGTTCTTCAAGAGCGTCGGCATGGCCTGGCAGGACCTCGCGGTGGCCGCCGAGATCCACCGGCGCCACCGGCTCCGCCAGGGCGCGCCGGGCTCCCCGGCGGATACCGGCGCCGCCGGGGGCATTCCCCTGACGGTGGGTCAGGGTGGATGATGGGGGATCCGCTACCAAGTGGAAGAAACGTGACATTGTACGCTGGTGCTCCGCACCCTCCGGAGGACCGCAGTGACCGAGTCGAAGCCCCGCCCTCTCATCTCCGTCCAGGAGCGCCTGCGTGACCAGGTCGCCCACGCGCTCCGGGCCGCGCTGATCTCCGGTGAGCTGCGCCCGGGCGTGGTCTACTCCGCACCGGCGCTCGCCGCCGACTTCGGCGTCTCGGCCACCCCGGTCCGTGAGGCGATGCTCGACCTGGCCCGCGAGGGCCTGGTCGAGGCGGTGCGCAACAAGGGCTTCCGGGTCACCGAGATGACCGAGCGCGACCTGGACGACTTCACCGAGATCCGCGCCCTGATCGAGGTCCCCACCGTCGGCCGGGTCACCCGCACCGCCGGCACCGAGCAGCTCGAAGCGCTGCGCCCGGTCGCCCAGCAGATCGTCGCGGCCGCGCGCCGGCACGACCTGATCGGCTACCTGGAAGCCGACCGCCAGTTCCACCTCACCCTGCTCGGCCTGGCCGGCAACGCCCACCTCGTCGAGGTCGTCGGCGACCTGCGCAAGCGCTCCCGCCTCTACGGCCTCACCCGCCTCGACCAGCGCGGCGAACTCGTCTCCTCCGCCGAGGAGCACCTGGAACTCCTCGACCTGATGGTCGCCGGCGACGCCGACGCGGCCGAGGCCTGCATGGCCCGCCACCTCGGCCACATCCGCTCCCTCTGGGCCGAGGGCCGCGAGGAGAGCGCCGAGGACGAGAAGCCGGCCCTGCGGCTCGGCACGCGGTAGGGGCCCGTTACCCGTTCGGGTGAAGGCCGCCGGTTCCGCTCGCGGGCGGGGACGGCGGCCTACGATGATGCCATCGATACCTGGCCCGACCGGAGGTCGCTGATGTCCGCCGCTGCCGTAGAGCACTCGTTCGGCTCGATGACCCTGCTCGAAGTCGCTGAGCAGTTCTCCCGGGAGCACGCGGGCTATCGCGTCGAGATCCTTGGGAGCCAGATCACCGTGACGCCCCCCGCCGACAGCTCACACGCCGATTCACTTACCGAGCTGATGATCCCGCTTCTGGCAGCCGGCCTGCAAGGTGCTGAGACCAAGGTTCACCAGGGAATCGGCGTCTGGCTCCCGGACGGTCCTTCGGACTATGCGATCCCGGACCTGGCCGTCGTCGATGCCGATGTCCGGGACCATCGCGTCAAGTACAACTGCTATGAGCCCGCGGTCTTCCGGCTGGTCGTCGAGGTGACCTCGTCCAACCTGAGCGACGATCTGCGCAAGAAGCCGTTCGCGTACGCGGCAGCCGGTATCCCGGTGTACGTGATCGTCGATCGGACCAGGCGCCGGGTCCTCGTTCTCACCGACCCGCGTGACGGCGAATACCGGGTCCAGGCGCCCTACCGTGCCGGCGAATCCTTCGCACTCCCCGACTCCATCGGTGCTTCGGTGAAGCTCGACGTGGACAGCCTGCTAGGCCCGGACGAGTAGCCGGCCGTCCACCATCTCCAGGACCCGGTCGACCCGTCCCAGTAGCTCGCGGTCGTGGGTGACCATCACGGTGGCCGTGCGGTGGAGCCGGGTGACCTCGGCGAGGAGGTCCACGATCTGGGCGCCGCGTTCGTGGTCGAGGGCCGAGGTGGGCTCGTCCACCAGGAGGACGGACGGGTCGCCGAAGAGGGCGCGGGCGATGTTCACCCGTTGGCGTTCGCCGCCGGAGAGCTGGTGGGGGCGGCGCTGTTGCTTGTCGGGGCCCAGGCCGACGGAGGCGAGGAGCTGCTCGGCGCGGGTGCGCTCGTCCCTGACCCGGCGGCCGCGGACGTCGGCGAGGACCAGGAGCTGCTCGACCGCCGTCAGGGAGGCGAGCAGGTTGGACTGCTGGAAGACGATCCCGAGGCGGTCCCGGCGCAGCGCGGTGCGCTCCCGGTCGCTCAGCGAGCCGGCGTCCTGGCCGTCTATCAGCACCTGGCCGCGGTCCGGGCGCAGCAGCGTGGCGGCGACCGCGAGCAGGCTGGACTTGCCGGAGCCGGACGGGCCGGCGACGGCGGTGAACTCGCCGGGGGCGACGGCGAGCGAGACGTCGTCGAGCGCGGTCAGGCGCTGCTCGCCGTCGGGATAGGTGAGGGTGACGCCGTGGAGGGCGAGGCCGGTGCGGGTCTGCGTGGGCGAGTGCGGGACGGTGCTGGTCATCGGTTGGCTCCCAGGGCGGCGATCGGATCGACGGAGGTGATGCGGCGCACCGCGAGCGCGGCGCCGACCAGGCCGAGCAGCACCATCACGACGACCGGTACGGCCACGCTGGCCACGCTCAGGTCGAACGGCACCCCGCCGGAGGCGATCGCGCCGCCGACCGCGCCGGCTGCCGCGCCCAGCAGCGCGCCGCCGAGCAGCACGGCGGCCGCCTGCGCGAGCGCGTCGCGCACCAGGTAGGCGCTGCTCGCGCCGACCGCCTTGAGGACGGCGATGTCGGGCTTGCGCTGCACCGTCCAGACGGTGAAGAACGCGCCGACGACCAGCGCGCTGACCGCGAACAGGAAGCCCTGGATCATCTGCAGGCTGCCCTGCTCGGCCGCGTAGCCGTCGATCCCGGCGAGCGCGTCGGCGAGCGGGACGGCCTTGGTGTTCTGCGCGCTGTCGAGCGTGCCGAGGTCGGCGCCGCCGGTGGTGCGGACGGCCAGCGCGGTCGGCTGGCTCTGGCCACCGACGGCCTGCCAGGTGGTGAGCGTGGTCCAGACGGTGGGGGCGTGCGCGTAGGAGCGCTCGGCGGTCAGGCCGGAGACGGTCAGCGTCTTCGGCCCTATCCGGACCTGCTGCCCGACGGCCAGGTGGTCGGCCGTGGCCGTGTCGGTGCCGATCACGACCTGGCCGTCCTGCGGGGCGCTGCCCGAGGCGAGCGGCGGCAGCAGCGCCGCGGAGCCGCCGAGCACGCTGACCGAGGCGGCCGCGCCGTCACCGGTCAGCCGGGTCATCGCGATGCCGAAGGGCTCGGCCGAGGCGATCCCGGGCGCGCCGGCCCAGGCGGCCTGCTGGCCGGCGGAGATGCTGCTGGAGCTGAACGAGACGCTCGGCGCGGCGCCGGCCGGTGCGCCGAAGACGATCCGGCCGGCGGGCAGCCCGTCGACCGTGGAGGACGCGGCCGAGGCCAGCCCGCCCGTCAGGCCGTACAGGAAGACCACCAGTGTGGTGATCATGGTGACCACGGCGCCCATCAGGGCGAAGCGGCCCCTGGCGAAGCGGATGTCACGCAGGGCGACGAACACGGGTCTGATGCTCCTGTCGGTGGGCTGTCGCCATGGACCCATCGGTCCTGGGGGTCCTGGGTCGGCGAGTACGTCTCCACTCTCCCGACCGGCGGGCCCGCAGCCATCGTGGAGACGTGTGCTTCCCGCCCCCATCGACCGGTGCACCCGCGAATACATCGAACGGTTGATGCCGCTCGGGGCCGATCCGCGCGGGACGGCCCGTACCCTCGGGAGGCGTGAGCCCGCACCGCGACCCCGAACCAGACGCCGAACACGACGGCCGGCCCGAGCCCGACCCCGAGCCCGCCGGTCATTCTGCGAGCACCCCCGCGCTGCGGCTGATGAACCTCGCCCTGCACGGGCTGTTCTTCACCCTTCTGGCCGTGCTGGGGATCCGCGGTGTGCTGAACGGATCGCTCGGCGCGGCCGGGCTGGCGACGGCGACGGCGCTCGGCGCGGTCTACCTGGGCGGCGGCCTGCTGCCCGCGGTCCGCGCCGACCGGCGCCGGGCCGGCGGCTGGCTGGTCCTGGTGACCGCGCTCTGGACCGGGCTCACGCTGCTCCACCCGGAGTTCTGCTACCTCGCCTTCCCGCTCTACTTCGCCTGCCTGCACCTGCTGCCGACCCGGATCGCGCTGCCCGCCGTGCTCGGCCTGACCGGGATCGTGGTCGCCGCCCAGGCGCACACCGAGGGCGGTCTGACCACTGCCAAGGTGCTCGGCCCGCTGGCCGGCCTGGCCGTCGCGCTGCTCACCGCCTACGGCTACGTCGCGCTCTACCGGGAGAGCCGCGGCCGGCAGCGGCTGATCGAGGACCTGGTGCGCACCCGCGACGAGCTGGCCGCCACCCAGCGCGAGGCCGGCCGGCTCGCCGAACGGCAGCGGCTGGCGAGGGAGATCCACGACACGCTCGCGCAGGGCCTGTCCAGCATCGTGCTGCTGGCCCGCTCGGCCGAGAGCGCGCTGCCCGCCGATCCGGCGACGGCCGCCGAGCGGATCAGGGAGGTCGGGCAGACCGCCGCCGAGAACCTCGCCGAGGCCCGTCGCTTCGTCCACGCGCTGACCCCGCCCGCGCTGGACGACACCACGCTGACCGAGGCGCTGCGCCGGCTCGCCGCCGGGCGCGGCGCGGCGTACCACCAGGACGGCGAGCCGTATCCGCTCCCGGTCGAGGCCGAGGTGGCGCTGCTGCGGCTGACCCAGGAGGCGCTGGGCAACGCGGTGCGGCACGCGGGCGCCCGGCGGATCGCCGTGACGCTGAGCTATCTGGATGACGAGGTGACCTTGGACGTGTTCGACGACGGCGTCGGTTTCGACGCCGCTGAGCGTGGTGGCACTGGTGGCGGTGATGGTGACGGCGGGTTCGGCCTGCACGGGATGCGCGAGCGGATCGCGGCGCTCGGCGGCAGCCTGACCGTGGAGTCGGCGCCCGGTGAGGGCACGGCGGTCGCGGTCTCGCTGCCGCTGCGTGCGATCGAGACGGCGGAGAGCGTGCTCAGCGAGCCGCTTGGTGCCGTCGGTGTGCAGCACGCGGAAGGGGCGGTCCGGTGATCCGGGTGCTGCTGGTCGACGACCACCCGGTGGTCCGCCGGGGCTTGCGCGCGATGGTGGACGACCTGCCCGAGCTGACCGCCGTCGGCGAGGCCGCCGACGGCGCGGCAGCGCTGCGCCTGCTCGACGAGCTCGCGCAGAGCGGTGCGCCGGGGCCGGACGTGGTGCTGATGGACCTTCAGATGGGCACCGGCATGCACGGCGTCGAGGCGACCCGGCGGATCACCGCCCGGCCGAGCCCGCCCGCGGTGCTGATCCTCACCACCTACAGCACCGACGCCGACATCCTCTCCGCCGTCGAGGCCGGGGCGACCGGCTACCTGCTCAAGGACGCCCCGCCGGAGGACTTGGTGGCGGCCGTGCAGGCGGCCTCCCGCGGTGAGACGGTGCTCGCCCCGCCGGTCGCCGCCCGGTTGCTGGGGCGGGTCCGGGCAGGGCGGCCGACGCTCTCGCCGCGGGAGGCCGAGATCCTGCAACTGCTGGCCGAGGGGCTGGCGAACCGGCAGATCTCCAAGCGGCTCTTCATCAGCGAGGCCACCGTCAAGACCCACCTGGTGCACATCTACGACAAGCTCGGCGTGGACAGCCGCACCTCCGCGATCGCGGCCGGCCTGAGCAGCGGACTGATCAGGCCGGCCTGAACGCGGCCGGCGGCTTCAGTGCGTGCTCAGCCCTTGGTGACGCACTTGTTCGCCGAGTTCGACCAGAGGCCCTGCAGGTCGAAGCTGCCGGTGCTGAGCGGGACGAAGGCGTCCATGTTCTCGCACTCGTCGCCTATCTCGCCGTTGGCGCCGTTCCAGCCGATGCTGGGCCAGAAGTCGGTCACCGTCTCGGCGTACTCATGCGTCTCGGTGGACTCGATGCCGGAGAGCGCCCGGCCGTCCGTCAGCGTGGTGCAGCCGTCGACGCCGGTGTCCGGGACGTACGGCAGGTTGGTGTAGGCGATCTTGCCGTAGCTCGCCGAGGTGGTGAAGTCGTGCCAGGCGCAGAAGCCGGAGCTCGGGAAGCCGTCCGGGTGGGTGCCGGTCGGCGAGAGGATCACGTACTGCGCGTTCAGGTTCGGCGCCTGGGTCTTGTTGCCGAAGTGCCCGGCCGCCTTGACCGCCTCGGCGGCGAGCTGCGCGGCGGTCGAGTTGGTCGGCGTGGCCGCCGCGTTGTCGAACCAGACGCCGGCCAGCGGGGTGCTGGTCGGGTGCTGGACGTGGGTGCCCTTGGTGCCACAGGTCGTGGTGCCCTTGGCGACGCCTTCGCAGTACTGGTCGAGGATGGTGCCCCAGGTGTCCTGGCTGCCGTACAGGCCCTTGAACATCGCCTGCATGTCGGGCGCGACCCCGGCCGGGTCGTTCTTCCACTGGGACCCCCAGAAGACCAGGTAGACCTTCGGGGTCGGTGAGACCACGCCCTGGCTGCCGCTGGAGTCGACCGCGAGGGTCGAGCCGCTGGCGGTGGTGGCGTTCGGCCGGGCCTGCGAGGCGCCGTGCAGCGGCTTCATGCCGAAGTGCGCGGAACCGGCGGAGGCCGGGGTGGCGGTCGCGGCGAACGCGGTCGCGGCCAGGGCGGCGACACCGGCCGTGGCGAGCGCGCGACGGCCGGTGTGGGAAAGCTGGTTACGGCGGATACGCATGTGGGAGCTCCCGAGCTGGAAGGGTCGCGGGGGTGAGGGAGGTGCGTGGTGCCGCGGGCTACCCAACCAGTTCGCTTCGGGAGCGTCTATACCTCGGACATGACAACCCGACAGAATTTACGGAGTTGTTTCGGGGGAGGGCGGGGGAGAGGGGGTGACGGATTCGAAAGTGACAGGTGGTCAGCAGACGTTCAGCAGACGGTCAGCAGACCGGGACCGTCGTTAGGGTGGGTCCGTGTTCACTCTCTCCGCACTCGCGATGCCGATCGTCGCCGCGCCGATGGCCGGCGGCGCCTCCACTCCCGAGCTGGTCGCGGCCGTGAACGCCGCCGGTGGCCTCGGCTTCCTCGCGGCCGGCTACCGGTCGGCCGCCCAGCTGCGCGAACAGCTGCTGCTGGTAAGGAACCTGACGGACCGGCCGTTCGGCGTCAACCTCTTCGTGCCGTCCGCGACCGACCTGTCCGCGACCGATCCGGCCGCGACCGATGCGGTGAAAGTCGGCCTGGCCGACTACCGGGCCAGGCTGCTGCCGGAGGCCGAGCGGCTGGGCGCCGTGCTGCCGGAGCGGATCGGGCCGGACGACGAGGACTGGGCCGCGAAGATCGCCGCCCTGCTCGCCGACCCGGTGCCGCTGGTCTCCTACACGTTCGGGCTGCCGACCCGTCAGGAGGCGGACGCACTGCGCGCGGTGGGCACCGCCCAGGTCGCCACCGTGACCAGCGCCGAGGAGGCCCGGGCGGCCGCCGATCTCGCCCTGGACGCGCTCTGCGTCCAGGGGCCGGAGGCGGGCGGGCACCGGGGCACCTACGCGGTCGCCGACGAGCCGGGCGACGCGCCGCTGCTGGAGCTGCTGCCGGCCGTCCGGGCCGCCGTCGACCTCCCGCTGATCGCGGCCGGCGGGCTCGGGGACGGCGCCCGGATCGCGGCCGCGCTGGCCGCCGGTGCGCAGGCCGTCCAACTCGGCACCGCGTTCCTGCTCGCGACGGAGGCCGGGACGTCCGCCGCGCACCGCGCGGCGCTCACCGACCCGGGCTTCACCGAGACCGTGCTGACCCGCGCGTTCACCGGGCGCACCGCGCGCGGCCTGCGCAACGCCTTCACCGACCGCTACGCGGGCCTGGCCCCGCACGCCTACCCCGAGGTGCACCACCTCACCGCGCCACTACGCGCGGCCGCCGCGCGCCGGGGCGACCTGCAGAGCCTGCACCTGTGGGCGGGCACGGCATGGCGCAGCACGCGACCGGGCCCGGCCGCCGAGATCGCCGCGCAGCTGTGGGCGGACGCGCAGGCGTGGCCGTAGCGACCTGTCGGCAGGGTCGGGGCACCGTTCCGTTCCCCCGGCGGCTCCGACCCAGCCTGCGGTACGATTAATCTAGGGGGCCTAGATGTGAGCATCAAGGCCCCCTAGATTAATGGTCATGGTAGCGGGAATGAAGCTCAGGGATCTGGTGCGCCTACTCAAAGCTCAGGGCTGCACGATCAAGTCCAATGCGGGCAGTCATACCAAATGGATCTGCCCGTGCGGCCAGCATCAGGCCAACATTCCCCGGCACATCATGGTCTCGCCCGGGGTGGTGGCCGACACTGCCAAGAAGCTCGCCTGCCTGCCGAAGGGTTGGATCAAGTGACTGACAAACCGACCACGTACGCCGTTGTCGCCAAGCGGTGGAGGCATGGCTGGGAGCTGCACATCGAGGGGGTCGGTGTGACCCAGTCCCGCACCCTGCTGGACGCCGAGCACATGGCCCGTGAATACATCGGGCTGGAGCTTGAGGTGCCGGAGGACTCCTTCAGTCTGGTCGTCAGCCCCGAGATCGGGGCCGGCGTAGATGGAGAGCTCCTTGACCTGCGCCAAGCCGACCGCGAGGCCGAAGCAGCCCAGCAACGTGCTGCTGCCAAGCGGCGCACCGTCGCAGGTCGGCTCAGGGAGCTCGGCCTCACCGGGAGGGAGATCGCCGCTGTCCTCGGCATCACGCCTCAGCGTGTCTCCCAGATCCTCGGCCAGCTCACCGAAGCCACCAAGAGTGCTGCTCACGCGATGAAGGGGCGCACCAACGCCTGAATCCGCGCGCAGATCGGGCCCGCCAGGGGGCGCCGTGTTGCGGGCGCGGGTGTAGTGGCTCGCTGTGGCGTGCGGCTCAGGCGCTCGTCGGCCGTATCGGAGCGGGATTGGTGCCGGTCACCGGGGTGGCCCAGGTGATCGGGTAGTCGAACATCCAGGCCGACTTTTCCGGCTTGGCCAGCTTTGCGAATGCGCGCAGCAGGAGGCCGTTCAGTACTCGTCCGACCGGGCCGGCTGCCTTGTTGCTGTTCTTCCGGGTGGTTTCCTTGATCACCCGCTCCACGCGTGGGCGGCGCAGCTGCTCGTACGCCGTGAACGCCTCGCGGTGTGGCAGGTCGCGCAGGCAGCGGGCGAGCTGGACGGCGCTCTCGATGGCGAGCGAGGCGCCCTGGCCGGAGCTGGAGGAGGGGGCGTGCGCGGAGTCGCCGACCAGGACCAGGCGGCCACGGCTCCAGTGCGGGACTGTCGGTATGTTCTCCATCGGGCCGACGATCGTCAGCTCGGCCGGATCGCTCGCCTCGATCAGCCGGGCGGCCGGGGTGCGGTCCTGGGCGAACGCGTTCCGCAGCAGCGGCAGCCAGTCGGTGGCCGGGGTCTGCTGGACCTCGGCCACCGTCATCGGTTCGGGGTGCGGCAGGTTGACGAACCAGACCGCTGACGACGTGTCAAAGACCTGATACCCGAAAAACGCCTGCTTGCCGAAGCTCATGTTCATCTTGCCCTCGGTCGGTGCCACCGGGGGCCGGTCCACCCGGGCGCCGAAGCTGATCAGGCCGGCGTACTGCGGGCCGGGCGCGGCCGGGTCGATCAGGGTGCGGACGGTGGAGCGGATGCCGTCCGCCCCGATCAGCACGTCGGCGCGGGCCTGTGTGCCGTCGGCGAACCGCGCGGTCACGCCGTCCTGGTCCTCCTCGACGGCGACCAGCCGTTTGCCGTGCTCGGTGCGGATGCCCCGGCGCGTCGCCTCGTCGTACAGCGCGCGGTAGAGCTCGGGCCGCCAGACGAACTGCATCGGCGGCACGCCGGGCGGGTTGCCGAACTCGGCGAGCGGCCGGCCGGCCCAGTCGTGGAGCACGATGCCGGTCATCGGGAGGCCGATCGGCCGCACCAGCCGGCCGACGTCGATCACGTCCAGCGCCGCGAATCCGTTGGGGGCGATGGTCAGGCCGCTGCCGACCCCGTCGGCGGTGCCCTGGTGGGCCTCGTAGACCGTGGCCTCGATCCCGGCCTTCTGCAGGGCCATGGCGGTGACCGGGCCGGCGATGCCGCCGCCGATGACGAGGGCGGTGCGGGTCGTGCTGCTCGTGTTGCTCGTGCTGTTCATGGTCGGGTCCTGTCTTCGGCGGCTTCGTGGTTGATTCGATAGTTGCACTGCAACTAGTTTTGAGTCAACTAGTCCGTTCGAAGCTAGGATCTGGGCATGGCCACGACTCACCGCAGCTCTCCGCTCGCCCTGACCGTCCTCTCGCTGCTGCACTACAAGCCGCTGCACCCGTACGGCGTGCAGCGGCTGATCAAGGACTGGGGCAAGGACCTGGTCATCAACGTGGGCCAGCGGGCCGGTCTGTACCGGACGATCGAGCGCCTCCAGGAGGCCGGGCTGGTCGCCGTCCGCGAGACCGAGCGCGACCAGGCGTACCCCGAGCGGACCGTCTACGAGGTCACCGAGGAGGGCCGGGCGGTCGCGCGCGAGTGGCTGATCGAGATGCTCGCCGAGCCGAAGGCGGAGTTCCCGCAGTTCCCGGCGGCGCTCTCGCACCTGCTCCTGCTGCTCCCGGAGGAGGTCCCGGATGTCCTGGAGCGGCGGCTGCGCGTGATGACCGGCAAGCTCGACGCCTTCGAGGCGATGCTGGCCGACAGCGCGGGTGGGGTACCCCGGGTCGCGATGCTGGAGGTCGAGTACCTGCGCGAGGTCACGGCGGCGGAGGTGCGCTGGCTGCGTGCGGTGATCGCGGACCTGCGGGAGGGGCGGCTGACCTGGTCGGTCGAGGAGCTGGTCAGCGCGTTCGCGGGCGGGGAGGCGGAGGTGGGGGAGGCGGGCGAGTGAGTAAGGGGCGGTGAGCGGGCGGAGGGCCCGGACAGCTGAATATTGACACTCGGCATCTTTTGAGAGCTACTGTCATTTGACACTATCTCTCAAGGGGGCTGCCATGCTCGCTGCTTCGAGTGCTACGACCGGTCCGGCCGGCCCTGCCGGCCCGACCGCTGTGAACCAACGGCGCTGGATCGCGTTGATCGCGGTCGCGCTGAGCGTGCTCGTCATCGGCTTCGACACCACGATCCTCAACGTGGCGCTGCCCACCATGGCTGATCAGCTGCACGCCTCCACCGGGCAGCAGCAGTGGATCGTCGACTCCTACACCGTGCTCTTCGCCGCCGTGATGCTGCCCGCCGGGCTGATCGGGGACCGCTTCGGGCGGCGCCGCACGCTGACCGTCGCGCTCGGGCTGTTCGGCCTCGCCTCCACCGTCGGACTCTTCGCCGACAGCCCCGGGACGGTGATCGCCGCCCGCGCCGCGATGGGCCTGGCCGGCGCGGCCGTGATGCCGATGGCGCTGGCGACCATCCCGGCGCTCTTCCCGGCCGGCGAGCAGCGCCGGGCCAACACGATCCTCTCCACGATGACGGCGCTGGGCGTGCCGTTCGGCCCGATCATCGGCGGGCTGCTGCTGCGGCACTTCTGGTGGGGGTCGATCTTCCTGATCAACGTGCCGATGGTGCTGATCGGCATGGTCGCCTGCACCCTGCTGCTCCCCGAGACCCGCGACCCCGCCGCGCCCCGGATCGACCTGCTCGCCTCGCTGCTGGCGGCGGGCGGTCTCGCCGGGCTGACGTACGGGATCATCGAGGGCGCCTCGCGCGGCTGGACCGACCCGCTGGTGGTGGCGGTGCTGGTCGGCTCGGTGCTCGCCGTCCTCGCCCTGGTACGGCGCAGCCGTCGGCAGCGGCACCCGATGCTCGACCTCGGCCTGCTCGCCGACCCGATGTTCCGCTGGTCGGCGGTGGCCGTCACGCTGGTCTCGGTCGTGCTGCTCGGCGCCTTCTTCGTGCTGCCGCCGTACTTCCAGAACGTGCTCGGCGCTGACGCGTTCGGCAGCGGGCTGCGGATCATGCCGATGATGCTCGGGCTGATGGTCGCGGCCAAGCTCGGCGAACGGCTGGTCGAGCGGACCGGCCCGCGCGCGGTCGTCACGGCCGGGCTCGCCCTGCTCGCCGCAGCCCTGCTGCTCGGCAGCCGCACCGGCCCGGCCGACGGCTACGGCTTCACCGCGATCTGGCTGCCGCTCTTCGGCGCGGGCCTGGGGCTGGTGCTGATCACGGCCACCGGATCGGCGCTGCTCGCGCTGCCGCCGGCGAAGGCCGGGGTCGGCTCGGGGATGATCCAGACGCTGCGCCAGGTCGGCGGGGCGATCGGCGTCGCGGCCTTCGGCAGCGTGCTCGCCGCGGGCTACCGGTCCCACCTGACGACGGTGGACCTGCCGGCCGGCGCGGCGGCCACCGCCCGGCAGTCGGTGACCGCTGCGGATGCGGTCGCCGCGAAGCTCGGCAGCCCCGGCCTCGCCGGGACGGCGCACGCCGCGTACGTCCACGGCATGGACACGGTGCTGCTGGTGGCCGGGGTGGTGGCGATCCTCTCCGCCGTGCTGGTCGCCGCCCGGATGCCGCACCTGCCCGGTGCGGCGGGATCGACGCGGTCGGCGGACGTGGGCGATGCGGCGGACGTGGCCGATGGCGTGGCTGCGGCGGATGTGACCGATGCGGTGGGCCCGGTGGTGGTGGATCACGCCGGTCGCGGAGAATCGGTCGTATGACCAGAGCTCGCAGCACAACGGACGCCTCCGCCACATCCGCCGCCTCGGTGGCGGAGCTGATCGAGGCGCCGTTGTCGCTGCGCGAGCGCAAGAAGCTGAAGACCCGCCAGACCCTGCGCCACGAGGCCTTCCGGCTCATCGCGGAACAGGGCTACGACGCCACCACGGTCGACCAGATCGCCGCCGCCGCCGAGGTCTCCCCGTCCACCTTCTTCCGCTACTTCGCGACGAAGGAGGACCTGATCCTCACCGACGAGTACGACGCGGTGATGATCGCGGGCCTGCGCGCCCGCCCTGCGGACGAGCCGTTCCTGACCTCGTGTCGTACGGTCCTCGTCGGCCTGGTGCGCCGGATCCAGCAGGAGGACCGCGAGGAGTTGCTGGCCCGGATGCGACTCGCCGCCGACGTCCCCGCACTGCGGGCCAGGATGTCCGACACCGCCGGGGTGCGGAAGCTGCTGCTCGACCTGATGACCGAGCGGGCCGGCCTGGCGGCGCCCACGCTGGAACTGCGGGTCGGCGCCGCCGCGTTGGCCGCCACGATGACGGAGACCTCGCTGTACTGGGCCGACTCCGAGGGGCGGGACGATCTCGCCGAGCTGCTCGACCAGGCGCTCGCCGTCCTGCAGCGCGGCCTGGCGGCTCACGGAGAGGGCGTCTAGCGTTCGGGTAGCGGGCGGCCCCGAAGAGATCGGCGCGGGCAGCCGTCAGCCGGTGTGCTTCGCGAGGGCGTCGATGAGCTCGGGCCAGAGTGCGCGGGGGCGGTCGTGACCCATGTCCGGGAGCAGCATGAGCTTCGCTCCGGGCACGAGTTCGGCGGTGCGCTCCCCGCCACTCGGGTCGATCAGGGTGTCGTCCAGGCCGTGGATCACCAGGGTCGGCACCGTGAGCTCGCGGAGCGCGTCCGCCCGTGAGCCGCCGAGGACCAGCGCGCCGAGCTGGCGGCCGGCTCCGGCCGGGTAGTACGCGCGGTCGTAGCTCGCGGCGGCCAGCTCGCGCAGGACGGCGGCGTCGCCGTAGCGCTTGGAGGCCCAGATCAGCTCCTGCTCGGCCGCCGCGATGTAGCCCTCGCGGTCGGTCGGCTTCGGAGCCGAGACCACCGCCAGGGCCTCGGGAGTGGACCGGCCATACTCGGGTTCGCCGGTGGCGGACATCATCGAGGTCAGCGTCAGCAGCCGCTCGGGCCGGGCGATGGCCATCGTCTGGGCGATCGCCCCGCCCATCGAGGAGCCGACCACGTGAGCGCGATCGATGCCGAGGGCGGTGAGCAGGCCGAGGCCGTCGTCGGCCATGTCCTGGAGCGTGTAGGGGATCATGGCGAGCGCGGCGGCGATGTCTCCCGAGCCGATGGTGGTGAAGAACCGGCCGGTGTCGACGGGGTGGTCGTCGAACTTGGTGGAGAGCCCGCAGTCGCGATTGTCGTACCGGATCACATAGCGGCCGCGAGCGGCGAGTTCGCGGCAGAGGTCCTCGTGCCAGCCGAGCAGCTGAGCGCCGAGGCCCATCACGAGCAGGACGGGCGGGTCGGCGGGGTCGCCGAAGGTCTCGTACGCGATGGACACTCCGGGCGAGACTTCAACGATCGGCATGCGCGGATTCTCCCAGTACCGGCCGCCGCAGCGCACCCCGATTCTGATGGGGCTGGTTTCAGGCGGGCGCGGCAGGGTTTCGGCCGGGCGCGGCACCGTCCAGCAGGTGCAGCTCGGCCGGCGACAGGGCCAGCCCGGCCGCCGCGGCCGAATCGCGGATGGAGGCCGGCCGGCGGGCGCCCGGGATCGGGATCACGACGGGGGACTGGGCGAGATGCCAGGCCAGGCAGACCTGTTGTGGGCTGACGCCGTGGATCCGGGCGAGGTCGTGGAACGGTGTCTGCGGCGGTGGTACGGCCGTTCCCGGATCATCGACGGCGCTGAGCGAGATCCCGCCGAGCGGGCTCCACGGCAGGAAGGCCAGACCGAGCTCGGCGCAGAGGTCGAGGGTGTCCCGGGTGGACTGGTGGGCAGGGGAGAAGCGGTTCTGGACCGAGACCAGACATGGGCCGAGGATCTCCCGCGCGGTGCGGATCTGCTCGCGGTCCACGTTGGAGAGTCCGACCATCCGGATCGTGCCGGCGTCGGCCAGCTCCCGCAGCGCGCCGACCGAGTCGCTGAAGGGGACGGCCGGGTCGGGCTTGTGCAGCTGGTAGAGGTCGATGGTGGCCACGCCGAGCCGGGTGGCCGAGGCCTCGGCCGCGCGGCGCAGGTGCTGCGGGTGGCCGTTGACCGTCCAGGACCCGTCGCCGGGCCGGCCCCGGCCGCCCTTGGTCGCCACCAGGACCTCGGCCGCGCCGCTGCCGTAGGCGGCCAGTGCGCGGGTGATCAGCCGTTCGTTGTGGCCGAGTTCGTCGGCGTGCCAGTGGTAGGAGTCGGCGGTGTCGATCAGTCGCACGCCCGCGTCCAGTGCGGCGTGGATCGTGGCGATCGCCTGGGCCTCGTCCGGGCGGCCCTCGACCGAGAGCGGCATCGCGCCGAGGCCGATGGCGCCCACCGGGATGCCGCCGATGGTGCGCGGCGTGGTCGCAGCTGTCGGCATCCTCATCGTCATCCCTGTCATCATCCTCGGGCCTCCTTGACGACCAGCGGCAGCCAGTCGGCGACCGAGGAGAACCGGAAGCCCAGGCCGGTCGCCCGGCCGGTGTCCATGGCGTAGCAGTCGGCGAAGGAGAACGGTGAGACTGCGCTGTCGGTCGTGGTGAGCAGCACCGGGTCGGTGCCGGTGGCGTGGCCGATCGCCGCGCACAGCTCGCGCGCGTCCAGCGTGCCGTGCGAGGCCGCGTTGACGGGTCCGGTGAAGTCCGCCGAGGCGGCCCAGGCCAGGAAGCGGGCGATCTCCGGCTCGTGGATGAAGGAGGCGGGCTGCGGTGCGGCGTGGACCAGCACCGGCAGCCCGCGCTCGATCCGTTCGACGTAGTGCGCGAGGCGCCCGGTGAAGTCCGCGCCGCCGAGCACGTGCGCCGTGCGGACGGTGGCCACCTCGAAGGGTGCCTGCCGGGTGAGCAGCGCCTCCGCCTGGCGCTTGCCCTCGCCGTAGTGGTCCGAGCGGAACAGCTGGTCCGCCCAGGGGAGTTCGAGGTCCACCGGCCAGGTCGAGGGATCCACGGCGCCCTCCGCGAGGGGTGCCCCGCCCGGCCGGCCGAGCTCGGCGTAGACCTCGGTCGTCGAGGTCAGCACGTAGCGCCGGGTGCGGCCGGCGAAGACCCGGGCGGCGATGGCGGCTTGGAGCGGCGAGTAGCAGACCTGGTCGATCACGACGTCGAAGGAGCGGTCGGTGAGCGCGGCGCGCAGCGCGGCTTCGTCGTCGCGGTCGGCGCGCAGGTGGGTCACGCCCGTCGGTACGGGCGAGGAGCCGCGGTTGACGACGGTCACCGCCGCGCCCGCGTCCGACAGTTCCCCGATCAGTCGCCGCCCGAAATGGCGGCTTCCGCCGATCACGCACACGTCCATGCCGTGGCCCCTCTCCCGAATCTTCCGAATCCCGTTTCCGGCCGGTTCGCCGGCTGGTCCGCCGGCTGGTCCGCCGGCGTCTCGGGATCAGTCTGTTCGGCCGTGATCATTATCGGTAGTGTCGATCAGGGAGCCTCGTCATTAGGAGAACTGTTGATCGACGTCCAGCGGCTGGCGGTGCTGCGCGAGGTGGCCCAGCACGGCAGCTTCAACCAGGCGGCCCTGGTGCTGCACTGCACGCCTTCGGCCGTCTCGCAGCAGATCGCCGCGCTGGAGCGGAGCCTCGGCGCGCCCGCGGTCGAACGCTCCACGCGCGGCGTCACGCTGACGGACGCGGGCCGCCTGCTGGTGGAGGCCGCGGATGCGATCGCCGCCGAACTGGCCGACACCCAGCAGCGGATCGACCGGCTGGGCACCGAGCGCGCCGTGCTCACGATCGCCACCTTCGCGAGCGGCGGCAGGCGGCTGCTGCCCGCCGCGCTGGCCGGGTTCGGCGCCGACCACCCGGAGGTCGAGCTGACGATCCTGGAGGCTGAACCGGAGGAGAGCCTGCCCGCCGTCCGTGAGGGACGGGCCGACCTCGCGCTCGCCTACCACCTCGACGGCCCGCCGCCCGCGCGGCCCGGCGACCGCTCCGGCCTGGACTGGACGCCGCTCGGCGCCGACCCGCTGCGGCTCGTGCTGCCCCGCCGTCACCCCGCCGCCGACCGCTACCGGGACCGGCCCGAGCCGCTGCGGCTGGCCGAACTCGCCGACCAGCGCTGGATCCTGGGCTGCCGCAAGTCCGCCGGCCAGCTGGCCCGGCACGCCGAACTGGCGGGCGTGGAGCTGCGGATCGCGTGCACGGCGACGGACTACGAGTTCGCGCAGTCGCTCGTCCGCGCCGGTGTCGGCATCGCCCTGATCCCCGAGATCGGCCTGCTCCCCGAGCTCGGCTTGCTCCCCGAGAACGCCCTGGGCCGGCACCCGGAGCTGGTCGCGTTGCCGCTCGCGGAGCCGAGTCCGCGCCGTCACTTGGGCCTGGCCCTCGCCCGCCGCCGTCGCGGGCCGGTGGCCCGGCTGGCCGAGGAGCTGGCGGCCCGGCTCGTCGGCTGACTTCCGGAGTGGCTCGGAGGTGGATCGGGGGTGGAATGGTGCGAGGGCCGTGCTGGTGTGCACGGCCCTCGCACCGGGTGTGGGGCGCCCCGTTCCCGCCCTCGTCGTCCGGATCTGCACGTGGTGGTGAGCTGTGCGGTGTGCTCTGTCACCTGTACGCGATGCTGAGCTGCATTTTATCGGTGGGGACTCGAACCCCGTGCGTTGCTCTTCACGCGCCAGTGGTCGGATAAACCGCCGACCGCGGTGTGTGCACGCCTCCGTGACGACTACCTGCTTCCCACACCCGGCTTGTGGGGTCAGCCCTGACAGCCCTGCCAGTTCTGACAGTCTGTCAGTCCTCGATGAGGTCGATCTCCCAGTTGCTGCGCTGGATCAGCGTGTCCACCTCGCGGATCTCCTTGGCCAGGAGGTCCGCCTGGGCGCGGAGCTCGGCGACCGGCAGGGCGGAGATGATCCTGAGTTCGGACCGCAACTGCCGTACGCCTCCGCGCTGGTCGCGTCCGGAGGCGGCGTCGGCGGCCGCGGTGATCACCGAGTGGCGCAGCCGCAGGACGTCCCGGCGGGCGAGGGCGTCGGTGAGTGTGCCGCCGCCCTCGATGACCGCGGTGGAGTTGGTCCGGTTGATCTGACGGATCAGCCGCTCCAGCTCGTCCAGCACCTCTGTGGCCTGGTCCAGGACCTCCGCCGCGTTCTCGGCCGGCTCCTCGCCCTCCTGGTAGCGGGCGCTGCCGACGGCACGCGCCTTCAGCTGCTCCACCCGCCGCACCGCAGCCGCGCGCTGCGCGAGCGCTTCAGCCAGTTTCACCGTGCCATCACCTCTGCCGTCCTCATGATCGTCCGGTAAGTATGCACGTCGCTGCCGGACGGCTGACGACCGAGGGCGCGGTGAGCGGGCCGTCAGATCCGGCGGATGGTGGCGATGGGGAGCGCGTTGGCCGGCATGATCCGCACGTCGGCGCCGGCGTGCGGGGCGTGCACCACCTCGCCGTTGCCGATGTACATGCCCACGTGGCCCTCGGGGCCGTCCTCAGCGTTGTAGATCACCAGGTCGCCGGGCTGGGCTGCGGCGAGGCCCGGCACCGAGGAGCCGACCGTGGCCTGCTCCTCGGAGGTGCGCGGCAGCTGGATGCCGGCCTGCTCGTAGGCCCACATCATCAGGCCCGAGCAGTCGAACGTGGTCGGGCCGGTGGCGCCCCAGAGATAGGGGTCGCCGATCCGGCTGAGCGCGGCCTGGAGCGCGGTGCCCGCCTGGCCGGAGGCCGGCGGCAGGGCCGCGAGGTCGGCTCGGGTGCTGCTGCGGGAGACCTCGCCGCCGTCGGCCTGCTGCTGGGCCGCCAGCACCGCGGCCCGCTGCCTCGCGGTGAGCGAGTTGAGCAGCGACTGCGACTGCTGGAGCTTGGCCTGCACCTGCGCCTTGGCGCCGTTCAGCGTGGCGGTGGTGGAGTCCAGCTCGGCGAGCGTGGCGGTGGCGTCCTGCTTCTGCTGGTTCAGGCTGCGGATCGCCTGCTGCAGGCCCTTCAGCTCCTCGGACTCGCTGATGTCGGCCTGCTCCTGGGAGGAGGCCTGGTCGAGGTAGCCGGACGGGCTGGCGCTGAGCATCAGCTGCACCGACGGGTCGAGCCCGTCCTGCATGTACTGCTGACCGGCCACCGAGGCCAGCCCCTGCTCCAGCTGGTCCACCCGCTCCTGGGAGCGGGCCACCTCGTCCTGGAGCTGGGAGGCCTGCTGGCGCAGCACGTTCGCCTTCTCCTGCGCGCCGTCGTACTGCTCGGTGGCCTTCTCCGCCTGCGCGTTGAGGCCGTCGATCTGCGTCTTCACGTCATTGGTGGACGGCTGCGGATCGGCCCACGCGCCCTGCGCGGAGAGGGCGACGGTGGCTGCTGCGGCGGCGGTGAGCACGACGACCCGGGCATGACTCGGCTGCTTCGGTCGGCGGTGGTTCGCCACGGCGGCTCCATTCTTCCCGAGGGTCGCTCGGTCGAATGAGTCGGACCGGACGAAGGCATGACGTCAGACCATATACCGCTTGTCTTAGCTTGAAATTAAAGGTCGCCCCTTGGCTGTGTAGCCGAGGGGCTGTCCCTTATGTGTTGAGTTTTGCCGACGGGGTGGCGGGGTGCGGGGCTGCTGGTGCGGCCGCGAGGGCGGCCGGGGCCG
>NZ_JBWXUE010000032.1:0-92364 GCF_057158765.1 Kitasatospora sp. NEAU-69 | reverse complement strand
GGGGGGCCAGGTGCCCCACCTGATTGAGGTCGAACTCCCACATGCCCGTGATCTCCACCCGCATGCGCAAGTCCGCCGCCCTGCTCGCCTCCGGCATCGGCATCGTCGCGATCGGCGCCGCCGTCGTCCCCACCGCCGCCTCCGCCGCCCCGGCCACCCCCCAGGCCATCGCCGCGAGCATCGTGCCCGCCGACCAGCTCGCCTCCTTCGACCAGATCATCAGCCACGAAAGCGGCTGGAACGTCACCGCCACCAACCCCAGCTCCGGCGCCTACGGCCTGGGCCAGGCCCTGCCCGGCAACAAGATGGCCTCCGCCGGCGCCGACTGGCAGACCAACGCCACCACCCAGATCAAGTGGACCTACGACTACATGAACAGCCGCTACGGCAGCCCCAACCAGGCCTGGGCCTACTGGCAGATCCACCACAACTACTGACCCACCCCCTCAGTAGTCGTGCCCGAAGGGGCCCGGCACGCGCCAACCACGCGAGCCTGGCCCCTTCGACGTCGACACCGTCAGCAGCCGGGCCCGAAGGTGGTCGCCACCGCCGACTCGCGCCGGTGACAGCGTGGACACAGCACCCGCGAGTACACGACGTGCGGGCCCTGCACCAGGTCCTCGTGCCCGCCCTCGACGGACAGCGTCCCGGACGGCGTTTCGCAGCGCGCGCAGCGGCGGTGCTTGAGCTGGTCGTTCGCGCACGGGCGGCACCACCAGGCCGTCGGACGTTCGGCCAGGACGACGATCGGCTGCGGACCGCCCACCAGGTGCGGGCAGGACATGAGCGTGCCGTCGTCCAGCGCCGCCTGCATGGCACCGACGACGGCCTGGTGCCAGGCCACGGCCTTCGCCGGGACGGTCACGCCGGGGCCCCGGCCGGCGGCTTCCAGTCCGGCGGCGGCGTCGGCGGCGGCAGCGCGCATCTGGTCCCGCAGCGCGATCCCGGCAGGGGTATCGATTGGCTCCACGCGAGGAGCGTATCCAGGCGGACCGCCTGCCAGGGTGCAGTCCGCCGAAGCCGTCCGAGGAAGCAGTGCGACGGCAGTGGTTCGGCGGCGTACGAATACCCGTTCGAAGGCGGACGGCCCGGTGGCTGCGGGCGCCGCCGGTACGAACGCGACGATCCGGCCGAGAAGGCGCTAAATGGTAGGGACGATCTCCTTCTCAGATTGTCGGAAAGGTGACTAGGATCACGCCCACTTCGGGTCGGCACCGTTCCCCCCGGTCGGCACTCGCCGGCGGTGCCACCCGGCCGGCCGTAGGAGGCCCCGTGGTCACCACCATCGACCCCCGCATCGCAGCACCGCCCGCTCCGCGCGAGCTGGACGACGTTCCCGGCTGGTTCTGGCCGCTCGACCAGCAGCTGTTCGGCTGGCTGCTGGCACGCCAGACGACCACCGGAACCGACGGCGACCTGCTGGAGCTCGGCAGCTACCTGGGACGCAGCGCCATCGTGATGGGACGCCATCTCCAGGCAGAGGAGACGTTCACGATCTGTGACCTCTTCGACTCCGACGCGCCCGACGGCGAGAACGACGCCGAGATGGCCATGTCCTACCGCGAGACGCTCACCCGGACCGCGTTCGAACGCAACTACCTGGCGTTCCACCGCGCGCTGCCCACCATCGTCCAGGCCCCGACCTCGGTGCTCGCCGACGGCCGGATACCCGCCGGCAGCTGCCGGTTCATCCACATCGACGCCTCGCACCTGTACGAACACGTGGCCGGCGACATCGACACCGCCCGCAAGGCGCTGATCGAGCACGGCATCGTGGTCCTGGACGACTACCGCTCTCCCCACACCCCGGGCGTGGCCGCGGCCACCTGGGAGGCGGTCTTCCGGCACGCCCTGCACCCGATCTGCCTCACTCCGGAGAAGTTCTACGGCACCTGGGGCGATCCACAGCCGATCCAGGAGGCGCTGCTCCAGCTGCACGGCGACGCGACAGACTGCCACATGGACGTGGACGTCATCGCCGGCCAGCGCGTGATCCGCCTCTCCGGACGCGGCGTCGCCAAGCTCCTGCCCGCCGACCGACCCGCACCGCGCACCCCGGAGCACGAACACCAGGAGGAGCACCGGGAAGAGCAGCCTCGGGAGGAGCGCTCGGAGGAACCCCGGGAGCAGGAGCGGCAGGACGCCGCCCCGACCCCCCGCCCCAGACCGCGCTCGGCGGCCCGGCGGATCGCGCTCGACCTGCTGCCGCCGGTGGCCACCCGCGCGGTGCGCCGCCGCCTACAGGCGGCCAGGGACCGCCAGGGCGGGCAGGCCTAGCCTCTCTCCCGGTCCGTGTCCGATCCGCGATGCACTGCTCCCCCAGTGCGTCGCGGATCCGTCCCGCCCGGCGCCGGGCCCCTGGCGGGCCTTCGAGCGGCGGGCAGGGGTGGATCAGATCTGGCGGTCCGGGTCGGAGAAGGTCAGTTGGCCACCGACGCCGAGCGGGCGAGGCACCGGCGCGGGTTCGGTGGCCTCCTCCCCCGGCGGCTGGCGGAAGTCCGCGCCCTGTTGCAGCGGCAGCGGGCGGCGTCCGTCGTTCGGGACGGGGGTGGCCGCGTCGGTGGCGGGCTCGGAGAAGGCAGGCGGTCCCAGCGGACGATGATCAGTCATTCGGCCAGTGTCGCAGCCCGATCGGCCTCCGGCTGCCACAACCTCAGGGGATGGCCCCGGGAGAAGCGACAAATCGGTCGTGCCGGGGCCGCCCGGTTCAGGTCTTCGTAGCTCAACGGCAGCGTCCCGTGCCGGTGTGGAGTCACCTCCACACCGGCACGGGATCAGCGCGTGAGCGGCGGCGGTAACTCTCAGGAGTGGAAGGTGACCTCGGGGTCGGCCGCGGTGGGACCGTTCAGGATCGGCTGCGGGATGCCGCGCAGGTTCAGGTCGAAGAAGGCCGCGACGTAGGTGCGGGTGAGCTCGACCGAGCGCTGCGCGGAGAGCGTGGTGCCGGGAGGCTCGGGGATCCCCAACTTGTCCGCCAGCACCGGGACGTCGGTGAAGCTGGCGTGGTTGGAGCCGGAGAAGGTGATCCAGCGCTTCCAGCCGTCCAGGTTCGCCCAGCCGCTCGTCCAGGTGGGGTCGTCCTGGCCGCCCATGTCGTGGCTGACCAGCAGGAACGGGCGGCCGCCCAGGCCGGTGGCCGGGACCGGCGCGAACATGGTGCCGTCCAGGTTGACCCCGGCCAGCACCCGCTTGTCGGTGGCCATGGTGGTGACGGCGGCGTCGCCGCCCAGCGAGTGCCCGGCGATGCCGATCCGTCCGGCGTCGATCATGTGGGAGTACTGCCAGGCCGGGTGACGGTTCGTCAGTTCGTCGATCACGAACGACATGTCGGTGGCCCGGCTCTGCGCCACGGCGGCCGGACCGCCGGCGGGCAGCGTGTCACAGATGGTGCAGGTGAGCGTCTGCCCGTCGGGGAAGGTGGTGCCGGAGTTCTCGTAGGTGTGGTCGACGAGCGCGACGACGTAGCCGCGGCTGGCCAGATCCTCGGCGAGGCTGGTGAGTTCGGTGCGCGGCATGGTGAATCCCGGTGACAGCAACACCAACGGGAACCTGCCGTGCTCCGGAGCGGCGTCGGTGCGCGACCAGGTGCGGGTGTCGGCGACCTCGTCGGCCGGGATCGTGGTGCCGGGGACCTTCATCTGCAGCATCAGGCCGGCGGCTGCGTCGGTCATGTACGGAGCCGGGCCGCCGGTGCCGGGGCGGGCCGGGTAGTACATCGAGACCATCAGCTGCCGCGCCCCGGCCGACGGCACCCAGGGGTCGGTGCGGTCCTGGTCCGTGAGGTGCAGGACCTGCCGGCCGACCGCGTGCGGGCCGGTGGGGCGCGGCAGTTGGGGGTACTGGCCGTCCGGGTCGGCGGCACCGGCTGCTGCGGACGCGGCGGGCGCGGCCGGCGCGGAGGCGGACGCGGCGGGCGTCGCGGCGAATGCCGGGACCGCGGCGAGGACGGGCAGCGGCAGGACGAGCGCGAGGACCGTCGCGGCGGCGACGTGGCGGAGTCTGGTCATGTCGACGACGGTAGGGCGCCGACCGCCGGGCTGACGTCCACTCAGAGTCGGACTTCCGACTGCCCGTTGACTCCTCTCGGAGGATGATCGGACCCCCGGGAAGCACGGCCGCCGCGAGCGGCGGAGCGGGAGTGGTGAGGGTCTGCCAGGGGGCCGGCCAGCGACTCTGCGGTCGGGGGCGGATCAGGGACGCGATCAGGGTCGGCCCGGATCCCCGGATCCCCGGGCCGCATCGGGTCGGACATCGGGCCGGACATCAGGAAACTGTCACCGGGCGCCGGGGCCGACTCCCGTGAACGCGCCGAGCAGCCGGTCGGTCAGCTCGGCCAGGTCCCGCTGGAGGCCGGCGTCGTAGGTGTGGCCGGCGGCCCGGGAGGTCGCGGTGCCGTCGAAGAAGGCGCCGGTCGTGGTGCGGCCGGCATCGATCGCGTGCAGCACGGCCTCGGTGCCCTGCGCCACGGTGGTCCAGGGCCGGATACCGGCCTCGCGGACCATGCCGGTGTCCATGTAGGTGGCCGGGTGGGCGCAGTTGACCCGGATCCCCTCGCCCGCGTACTCCTTCGCAGCCGCGAAGGTGAAGGCGGCGAGGGCGAACTTGCTGCGCGTGTAGGCGCTCGTGCCGTCGTAGCCGCGGGTGTACTGCGGGTCGCGCAGGTTGATCGGGCTCTGTCCCACGGATCCGATGTTGAGGATCTGGGCGGGGGCACCCGCCGCCAGGCAGGGCCGTAGCAGCCGGGCCAGCAGCACCGGCGCCAGATAGTTGACGGCCAGGTGCAGCTCGTAGCCGTCCTGACTGGTCTCGCGGCCGCCGCCGGGCACGCCGGCCCCGATGCCGGCGTTGTTGACCAACAGGCCCAGGGCCGGGGCGTCCTGGCGGATCCGCTCGGCGAGGGCGGCGGTCTCGCGCAGTGAGGAGAGGTCCGCCAGGTAGGGGTGGACGGTGGCGCCGGCATCCCGGAGCTCGGCGACGGTGTCGTCGAGGCGGCGCTGGTCGCGGCCGTGCACCAGCAGGGTCCAGCCGCGCTGGGCGAGGGCGCGGACCACGTCGCGGCCCAGGCCCGAGGTGGCACCGGTGACCAGGGCGGTGGTGGGTGTCGTGATGGCGTTCATGCGAGGGGGCGTCCTTCGGAGTGGGGCGGAGTGCGCAGCGGCGCGGATCGGAAGGGCTGGGCCGGTCAGACGATCTCGCGGCCGCTGACGGTGGTCTGCGGGACGGGCTCGTTCACGTCCCAGTGTTCGACGATCACGCCGTCGGCGAGCCGGAACACGTCGATCACCGAGAGACCCGGCTGGCCGGGCGCGGGCACGAAGTGGCTGTGCGCGAAGACCAGGTCGCCCTCGGCAGCCGTGCGCCGCACGTCGAAGCGCAGTTCCGGCAGCTGGTGGCGGAGGCCGTCGATGAACTCGGTCAGCGCGGAGCGGCCGTCCGCCAGGTTCGCGTTGTGCTGGATCAGGTCCGCTGCGACGAAGCGCTCGGCCTGCTCGGTGCGGCCCTGGTTCCAGACGATCTCCAGGTAGTCACGGACGGTCTGGGTAGTGGTGGCGGCGGTGAGCGTCATGGCGCGGTCTCCTACTTTCAATACGGTGCGGTGCGGTTCGTATCTTCATTACAATACGAGACGGATCGGATGTCAATGACGTACGGTGGACCCCATGACCGGACGACCACGAGACCCCGCCGTTGACGACGCCATCCTGCGTGCCGCCTTCGAACTCGCCGCCGAGGAGGGCCCCCGCGCGGTGAGCATGGAGGGGATCGCCGCCCGCAGCGGCGTCTCCAAACAGACCGTCTACCGCCGCTACTCCAGCAAGGGCGAAGTCGTCCTGGACGCACTGGTCGCCTTCGTCGCCGAGAAACTGCCCACCCCCGACACCGGCACACTCGGCGGCGATCTGCTCGCACTGCTGACCGCGAGCTTCGCCGCCCAGCAGGGCGCCAGCGGCACCCTCAACCGCATCCTGGCCGCCGAGGCGCTGCAGGACCCGGCGTTCGCCGCGCTCCTCTGGCAGCGCCTGACCTCACTGCGGCGCGCGGAGGTCGGGCGAATCCTGCAACGCGCCCGCGAGCGCGGGGAGGTGGCCCGGCCGGATGACGACTTCCTGATCGACCTGGTCTTCGGCCAGATGTGGTACCGGCTGCTGTTCGGCCACACCGTCCTGGACGACGCGTACGCGCGAGCCGTGACCGAGACCGTTGTGGCGGCCGCCCGGATCGAGCCGGGCTCCGGCCCGACGAGCTGACGAGCCGACGAGTCGACGGCCGCACCGGAAGGGGTGAGCATTCACTCACCCCTTCCGCTATGGTGAGTGAATGCTCACCGCCGAGTCGGGCGCCCGGCCCAGGCCGAAGCCGCGCCCGAAGGCCGCGCCCACCCGGCAGCGGCTGCTGGACGCCGCCGAGAGGCTGCTGCGCACCATCGGACCGGACGCCGCCACCACCGCCGCAACCACCACTGCGAAGGCGATCGCGCGCGAGGCGGGCTGCTCGGAGGGCGCGCTCTACCAGCACTTCGCCAACAAGGAGGAGCTCTTCGTCACCGTGCTGATGGAGCGCTCGGCCAACGCCGCACCGCTGCTCGCCGAACTGGCCGCCGACCCCGGCGGGCGCAGCGTCGAGCAGCACCTGACGGCGATCGCGCGGCACGCGGCGCTGTTCTACGCCGAGGCGATGCCGGTGGCCGCCTCGCTCTTCGCCGATCCCCCGTTGCTGAACCGCCACCGCGACGGGCTGCACGAGATCGGGCGCGGGCCACACCTGGTGCTCGCCGCGCTCGCCGGCCACCTGGAACGAGAACTGGCCGACGGCCGGATCAGAGCCGACGCCGACCCCTACGCCGCAGCCGCACTGCTGCTCGGCGCCTGCTTCCAGCGCGCGTTCTTCCTGCACTTCTCCGGCGAACACGCCGTACGCCCCGTCGAGGAGTTCGCCCACGCCGTGGCCGGCACGACCTGGGTCGCCCTGCGCTGAACCGGTAGGGAGTAGGCGGCGACGCGTGGACGGTCGCACGCGGGCGGTGGCAGGTGGGCGGTGGGCGGCTCAGAGTGGAGAGGAGTGAGCCCCTCGCCACGGAAGGACGGACACCATGCCCCTCACCAGCACCCGGGCCATGCAGGTCGCCGAGTCCGGCGCCGACTTCGCCCTCGTCCAGGTCAGCACCCCCGAGCCCGGCCCCGGGCAGGTCCGGATCGTGGTGGAGGCCTGCGGCATCTGCCACTCCGACGCGATGATCACCGGCGGCTTCATCCCCGGCACCACGTTCCCGGTGACCACCGGCCACGAGATCGCGGGCCGGATCGAGTCGGTGGGCGCCCAGGTGGCGGGCTGGGAGGTCGGCGCGCGGGTCGCCGTCGGCTGGTACGGCGGCAGCTGCGGCTACTGCGACGCCTGCCGCGAGGGCGACGGGGTCAACTGCCCGCGCCTGCAGATCCCCGGCGTCGCCTACCCCGGCGGCTACGCCGACACGGTGCTCGTCCCCGCCGTCGCGCTCGCCCGCATCCCCGACGAGCTGACCGCCGTCGAAGCCGCCCCGCTGGCCTGCGCGGGCGTCACCACGTTCAACGCGCTGCGGCGCAGCGCGGCGCGCTCCGGCGACCTGGTGGCCGTGCTGGGCGTGGGTGGGCTCGGACACCTGGGCGTGCAGTTCGCGGCGGCGATGGGCCTGGACACCGTCGCGATCGCGCGCGGCGCGGACAAGGCGGAGCTGGCCCTGAAGCTGGGCGCGCGGCACTACATCGACAGCACCGGCCAGAACGTCGCGCAGGAGCTGCAGAAGCTCGGCGGCGCGAAGGTCGTGCTCGCCACCGTCACCAACGGCGCCGCGATGGCCGCGACCGTGGACGGTCTGGGCCGGCGCGGCGAGCTGATCGTGGTGGGCGCCACCGCCGACCCGCTGCCGATCAGCGGCTTGCAGCTGCTCGGCGGCACCCGCAGGATCTACGGCCACGCCTCGGGCATCGCCACCGACACCGAGCAGACGCTGCGCTTCGCCGCGCAGAGCGGGGTGCGCCCGTGGGTCGAGCAGGCGCCGCTGGAGCAGGCGGGGGCGGCGTTCGCCCGGATGCTGGAGGGAGCGGCCCGCTTCCGGATGGTCCTCACCACCGGTAACTGACCGCGCCCGAGTGAGCGACGCGCCGGCTCCTACTCCTACGCGGCGAACGGGCCGGTGCGGCCGAAGGCGAGGGCGGCGAAGCGCTCGCCGATGCGGCGGTGGCCGGCCGGGTCGGGGTGGAGGCGGTCGGGCAGCGGCAGCTCGGCGTGGTCCGCCTCGCCGTAGAGCTCGCGGCCGTCGAGGTAGTGCAGGTTCGGGTCCTCGGCGGCCCGCTGCGCGGTGAGACGCGCGAGCTGCTCCCTGATCACGTTGAGCGTCAGTCGCCCGGTGGCACGGTCCGCCGGGTCGCCGGTGGCGCGGAAACGCAGGGTCGGGCCGTCGAAGTCCGGCGCGCCGGGCCCGGGGGTGTCCTCGTGAATGGGGCACAGGACCGGCGAGACGACCAGCAGCGGTGTGTCCGGGTGGCCCTCGCGGATCGTGTCGAGGAAGCCGTGCACCGCCGGGACGAACCCGCGCACCCGCATCAGATCGGTGTTGACCAGGTTGATGCCGATCTTGACGCTGATCAGGTCGGCGGGCGTGTCGCGCATCGCGCGCGCGGTGAACGGGTCGAGCAGCGCGTTGCCGCCGAAGCCCAGGTTGACCAGCTCCACGCCACCCAGGGCGGCCGCCAGGGCCGGCCAGGTGCGGGTGGGGCTCTCGGCGGTGGAGCCGTGGCTGATCGAACTGCCGTGGTGCAGCCACACCTTGCGCCCGTGCGGCGCGGCGGGTTCGACGGGCGCGTCGGTGCGCAGCGCGACCAGCTCGGTGGTCTCCGCCTGCGGCAGCCAGATCTCGACGTCCTTGAGCCGGTCGGACGGTCCGGGCAGGTCGGCGAACCGGACGGTGCCGGCCGGGCCGGAGGTGAGGACCGTGCTGCCGGTGGTCCAGTCGACGGTGCGGACGTTGCCGCCGCTGACGCCGGCGCCGGCGGTCAGGCGTCCGTCCACGAGCAGGTCGTACACCCCGTCGGCCGGGCTCGTCAGGCCCGGGACGCCCTGGTAGAGCGTCTTCGTCGCCAGCACATCCAGTTCGATGACGGTCGCGCGGGTGCGGAAGGCCAGCCGCACGCCGGAGGGCTGCGCCTCGACCATGGCCAGGTACGCGTCCGGGAACTGCCGGCGGGCCCGGGCGGGCAGCCGGTGCGGCAGCAGGCCGTGCTCGGTGCGTTCCAGATCGAGGGCGCCGCGCAACAGACCGGGGGTGATGGGGGTGGTGATCCAGTCGGTCATGTGTGGTGCTCCTCGTGCTTCGTTCCCGTGCTGATCGTGATCATCATGCCGTCGCGGCAAGAACGCTGACGACCGGTTAATCGGTTGTCGAAGGGCGGGTGGCGGCCGACACTGTCGCGGTGTATTCCGATGCTGACGCTGCGGCGTTGTACGACTCGCTGAATCCGTGGGACCCCGAGCGGTTCCCCTCCGACCGCTTCTACTACCCCCTGGTGATGGGCGCCGACTCGGTGCTGGACCTCGGCTGCGGCACCGGCGCGATGCTGCGCCTGGCCCGCGCACACGGGCACCGCGGACGGCTCGTCGGCCTGGATCCGGACCGCGCCGCGTTGGACCGGGCCGGGCGACAGGAAGGCAACGCATCGCCGGAAGTCGGCCAGGCCGACGTCGAGTGGATAGAGGGGACCGCCGCGCAGGCGCCGGCGGGGGCCGGGTTCGCGCTGGCGACGATGACCGGCCACGCGTTCCAGTTCCTCGCCACCGACGAGGACGTGCGCGCCTCGCTGGCGGCGATCCACGCGGCGCTGCGCCCCGGCGGCCGCTTCGTCTTCGAGACCAGGCATCCGCAGGCGCGAGCCTGGGAGGGCTGGGCCCGCGCGAACGAGGACGACGTCACCGACCTCGTGGACGAGGCCGGGCGTGCGCTGCAGGTCTGGCACGACGTCGACTCCGTCGTCGGCGACCTGGTCACCTTCCACGGCACGACCGCCGCCCCCGACGGCACGGTCCTGCGCGTCGACCACGCGAGCCTGCGCTTCCTCGACGTCGCACCGCTGGGCGCGTTCCTGGCCGGGGCGGGCTTCGAGATCGAGGCGCAGTACGGCGACTGGGAGCGGGGTCCGATCACCGGGGAGAGCCGGGAGATCGTCACGATCGCGCGCCGCTGATCAGCAGCGCGCGCCGACGGCGGGGCACGTCGTGATGGACGTGCCCCGCCGTCAGCACAGGCCGGTCGGGTTACCAGTGCTCGTGGCGCTCGCAGCGCTCGTCGTGCCCGTGGCGGTTGATCTTGGTGAGGTCGGCGGCGGTGTAGCCGATGCCGTCGCCGCCCCCGATGGCGGTGGCCCGGTTCGTCACCTCGTCGCGGGCCTCGCAGGAGACGTCGACCTTCAGGGTGATGGGCGGGTAGCTGCTCCCGGCGGGCAGGACGTCGCTACGGCTGCAGGTGAGGATGTCCAGGGTGCAGGTCCATCCCGTGCCGCTGATGCTGTCGGCGACGAGCCCGGCGGGCAGGGTGTCGTACACGGTGACCGTGCTGCCGTTGGTCGGGGCGGCCCCGGCGGCGTTGCCCACGGCGATGGTGTAGCTGCCGTCCCGCCCCTGGGTGAAGTGCCCGGTGTGGGTCTTGGTGACGGTCAGGGACGGGAGCACATAGGAGATGGTCACCTGGCCGTTGTGGTTCGCCGTCCCGACCGTCGACAGCGCGTAGGACGTGCCGGTACCCGTGGGAGTGGCGAAGCTGCTGCCCCCGCCACCACCGCCGCCGCCCGCCGAGGCGCCGTGGACGTTGACGTTGCCGCTGCCGCCGCCCCCGCCGGCGAAGTACCCGCCACCACCACCGCCACCAGTACCGATGAGGCTGGCGGCGCAGCCGCCCTCGAAGGTGCCTCCGGTGCCACCGGTCCCGACCGTGGCACCGGAGAACCCGCTCCCCGGCCCGCCGTTCGTGACCGAGCAGAGTGAAACGGTGCCGCCGGCCCCGCCGGCACCTCCGGTGCTGGTGCTGGTTTTGCCGCCGCCCCCGCCCTGCCCCGGCGAAGCCCCGGGGCCGGTGGCACTTCCCGCGGTGCCGTCGGTGGCATCCGGCGTCATCCCGCCGTTGCCTCCGTTCCCCCCGGTGGAGCCCGCTCCGGTGCCGCCGGAGGCACCGCCGCCGCCGGCGACCACCAGCAGGGCGCCGCCCGCGCTGACGCTGGAGGCACCGCCCCCACCCGGACCTTCGAAATGCAAACCCGTCAGCGGGTAACTCCCCCCTGGGGCACCGCCGTTGAACCCACCGGCACCCGCCGTCCCGGTGCCGTTGCAGCCCTTGCCGCCGGTGCCGCCGACGTTGACGGTGAAGGTCGTCGGGGCGGTGGTCGGCGGCAGGGTGGTCACCACCCGCACCCCCGTCCCACCGGCCCCGGTGACGGAACAGCTGGTGCCGGTGTTGTCAGCGCCGCCGGCGCCGTCCGCGGTGATCGTCACCACCGCCGACGCCGGAACCGTCAGGCTCTGCGCGGCGCCGGTGAAGGTGAAGGTCTGCGACGGATCGGCCCGCTGCTCCCGCACCGGCGCGGCAGCCGCCGGCGGAGCCGTGGCCGCCAGCAACGCCATACCGGACAGCAGCGCGCACCCCAGCGACTGTCGGCCGACCCGATACCGCGACAGATCACCCTGTCCACGCGTACCAGCACTCATCCGCGGGTTCACCTCTCCTCACAACAAGGCGCCCCGCCCCCGAGCGAGAACGCACATGTAGGGCAGGGCACCTGACGGTAAATCATGACAAATCACCATTAGATACCCCGCTCCGATCACTTCGAGGTAGCGAGGCAAGGAGGGGCTCGCGTGTCGCAGCGCCCCGGGAAGGTCGAGACGGCGGACCGTTTCACCGGGCGAGGGCCAAGGTCTTCGGCCGCATCCGGGGCGCGTGGCGCGGGCTCGTGAGTACGCGGCGCCGGAGGATCCCGGTTCCTCGGGTGAGCGGCGGGGGCGGCAGGGCGCGGCGCGGGGATCCTCGCGGGCGGGGTCGAGGGCGGCGCGGGGGCCACCCGAGGGGGTGGCGCCGGGGTGCTCCTGGGCTCGACCGGCCCAAGTTACCGCCTCGCGGCCGGATTTCAGACGTGGTTCTGAACACACCACCGTGGCCCTCCGTGAGATTGACAGTACTCGAACGATCCGGCAAGAATCCCGGCACCGAACGGATTCCTTATCTCGGGGCAACGGCGGCACCGACCGCCGGAGCCGTCCCGGGCCCGTCGGGAGGCGCGCCGCCCCACCGGCCGCCGATGACCTGTGACATCCCCTGCCCGGCACCACCGTGCCTCGATCGCCCCTGCCTCGATCCCCCCGTGTCCGCTTGTCGCGGGCATGGCGAAAACACCAGGACGACCCGATGCCCGCTTCCGCCCTTCCGCCACGCCGTGCCCGACGCATCCGGCGACGCACCCGCCGCCGCCTCGTCTGCGGTGTCGTCGGCACAGCCGGCGCCCTCGCCGTACTGCTCACCGCCTGCGGCGGCGGCAGCGGCAGTGGCTCCAGCAGTGCGGGTGTGAGCAAGAGCACGGTCGCGGTCGGCACGGCGGCGCCAACCGCCACGCCACCGACACCGTCACCGCAGGCCGTCGCGCTGCCGTCGGTGGTCCTGACGGCGGCCGAGCTGCCCGCGAACGCCGTCGAGCAGTGGAAGCCGCTCGCCGCCCCGCGCACGCTGCCGGTCACCGGGGCCGTCCAGGTCAACGAGTGTGCCTCGGTCACCGGTGCGCTCTCCTGGCAGCAGCTGGGCTACGTCAGCGTCTACCAGACGCCGGCCGAGCAGGACGTGTTCGGCTTCCATGACGAGGCGGCCGCGCAGGCCGCCTACCAGGGCCTGCTGACCCGGATGGCCGGCTGCCAGGACCAGTCCCGCGCCCTGCAGACCAAGACCCTGGGCACCGCCGACGCCCAGGTCACCAAGACCGCCGCGACCGACCACGGCACCGCCTGGTCGCGGCAGTGGACCGGCGTGGAGGGTCTGTCGGCGGCCGGCCCGCAGACCGACCACCTCTACGCCGTCCAGCAGGGCAGCACCCTGGCCGTCGTCCACTTCGACGAGTGGGCCGCCGGCACCGGCGCCCCGGCCTCCCCCAGCTCCGCGGCCCCCGCCGCGGCTCCCGCGGCCCCCGCCGCTCCCTACAGCACCCGATCGGATGTGGACCTGCTCACATCGTTGGCCCGCCGACTCGGCTGACCCTCCCCCGCTCCACCCCTTCTCCCCTTCTCCCCCTTCCCTGGAGACACCCATGCCCTCGCACCGCTCGCCCCGCTCGCGCCGCCCGCACCTGCGCCGCTGGACCGCCGGCCTCCTCGGCGCCGGCGCCGCCTCCCTGCTCGTCGCCGTCCCCGCGAACGCCGCGACCACCTCGACCGTGGACGGGACCATCTCGCCCACCGAGGTCATCCAGCGGGCCCAGAGCTGGGTCAGTGAAGGCGTGCCGTACAACCAGGGCGCCAACTACACCGACAGCAACGGCAGCTACCGCGAGGACTGCTCCGGCTACGTCTCGATGGCCTGGCACCTCTCCGACAGCCTGGTCACCCAGACCCTGCCGAGCGTCTCCACCCAGATCGCCAGCAGCCAGCTCCAGCCGGGCGACGCGCTCGACTACACCGACGAGCACGTGATCCTCTTCGGCAACTGGATCGACCAGTCCGCCGGGACGTTCACCTACTACTCCGAGCAGAACTCGCGTGTGCTGACCAGCTCGTACCAGGGCGACCTGAACGCCAGCTCGCTGGCCGGCTGGCCCACCAGCTCCTACACGCCGCTGCGTTACGACAAGATCGAGGGCTCCGCCGCCGGCGCGCCGACCACCACCCCGGCGCCCGCCCCGGCCCCCGCGCCTGCGTCCGGCACGGGCAGCACCGGCACGGGTTCGACCACCGGCACCAGCGCCGGCACTGGCACCGGCACGGGTGGCACCGGTACGCAGCACCCCGCGCACCACAGCTGGAGCTGGTACTCCGCGCGCCACTGGTGGTAACACCCCTCGCCACGCGGTCGAGGACGGCCCCGCAGGCCCCGCAGGCTCCCCAGTCCGGCTCCGAGCCGGCAGGGGGCCGGGCCGCGGGGCCGTCCTCGCGAGCAACACCCGGACATGGCGCCATAGGGTCATAGGGTCGTACCGGATCCAGTCGCCGACCAGGAAGAGGCCCCCGCCATGGCCCGTCCGCCCGCCGCGCAGCTCCCCGACGTCACGATCGCGGTCACCGGCGCGACCGGCCGCCTCGGCGGGCGCGTCGCCCGCCGGCTCGCCGCCGCCGGTGCGCGGCAGCGGCTGCTGGTCCGCGACCCGGCCCGCGCCCCGCACCTGCCGGGCGCCACCGTCGCCCAGGCCGACTACGGCGACCGCGAGGCCCTGCTGCGCGCACTGAGCGGTGTCGAGCGCGTCCTGATGGTCTCCGCCGCCGAGCACCCCGACCGCCTGGCGCAGCACCGCACGTTCATCGACGCCGCCGCCGAGGCGGGCGTCGGTCACCTGGTCTACATCTCCTTCTACGGCGCCGCCCCGGACGCCGTCTTCACCCTCGCCCGCGACCACTGGCACACCGAGCAGTACATCCGCGCCGCCGGCCTGCCGCACACCTTCCTGCGCGACAACCTCTATGCCGACTTCATGCCCGCGCTCGTCGGCGAGGACGGCGTGATCCGGGGACCGGGTGGTCACGGACGGGTCGCCGTCGTCGCCCAGGACGACATCGCCGACGCCACCGCCGCCGTCCTGACCCACGCACCCGACCACGCCGGGGCCGGCTACGACCTGACCGGGCCGCAGTCCCTCACGCTGGAGGAGATCGCCGCCGAGCTGAGCCGCGCGAGCGGGCGCACCGTCAGCTACCAGGAGGAGACGACCGCGCAGGCCTACCGCTCCCGCGAGCGGTACGGCGCGCCTGCCTGGCAGCTCGACGCCTGGGTCTCCACCTACACCGCCATCGCCGCCGGCGAACTCGCCACCGTCACCGACGCCATCCCCCACCTCACCGGCCACCCGGCCACCCCCCTGGCCGACGTCCTGCGCAGCGCACCGGCGACGGGGACGGGGACGGGGACGGCCTGACGAGGGTGGGCCCCTATTCTCGGCGGCCATACCCCTGAACCGCCGTGCTGGGGGCCGACGGTGGCGGCGGGGCGTGCCAGAGTCCGGGGTATGCCTGATTCCGTAACGTCCCCGGCCGGGCCGCGGGTTGTGGGAGGCCTCCGTGCCCGATGAGAAGCTGCTCAAGCACCTGGTGGTGGAGCACTGCCGGCGGGTGAACGCCGCCGACCTGGAGGGGCTGCTGGCCCTGTACTCGCCGCAGGTGCGGTTCGAGGATCCGGTGGGCACCGGCTGGCAGAGCGGGCACGCCGCGCTGCGCGCACACGCCGGGGCCGCCATCGAGTGCCGCACGTTCGAGGACGCCGGGGCGCCGGTGGCCGCGCAGGACGGCGCGAGCGCGGCGGTGCCCGTCGTCACGACCATGGACTACCTGCCGTGGGGGCCGAACCTGGTCAAGTACGGGCTGATCCCCGCACCGGAGCGGGAGCAGCCCGGGCTGCGCATCCGGTTCCACTACGTGATGACGATCAAGGTCGGGGCCGACGGGCTGATCTACGAGATGCAGGGGTACTGGGGTCGGTCCGACGTGGTGTTCCTCGATCCCGCGTGACGTACGGCAGTTCCTGAAGACGACCAAGGACGACCGATGACGACCGGAAGGTGTGTGGCGTACCGATGACCGACCCGAAGCGCGCCGTGGTGCTGGGCGCCGGACTGGCGGGGATGCTGACGGCCCGCGTCCTGGCGGGGTACGTGGACTCCGTCACCGTGGTGGACCGTGACACGCTGCCCGACGGGCCCTACCTGCGCAAGGGCCTGCCGCAGGCTCGCCACGCGCACCTGCTGATGTCGGGCGGCGCGCGGGCGATCGACCAGCTGCTGCCGGGCACCGTGCAGCGACTGCTGGACGCGGGGGCGCACCGGATCGGACTGCCCTCGGACCTGGTCTCACTGACCTCGTACGGCTGGCAGCAGCGGTTCCCGGAGACCCAGTTCATGATCACCTGCAGCCGGGAGCTGCTGGACTTCACCGTGCGCGAGCAGGTGCTGCGGGACCCGCGGATCACGCTGCTCGACGGGATGGACGTGCTCGGCCCGCTCGGCGGCGCCGCGCGGATCACCGGCATCGACCTCCAGCGGCGCGACGGTTCGGCGCCCACCTCGCTGCCGGCCGACCTCGTCGTGGACACCACCGGCCGCGGCTCGCAGACCAAGCAGTGGCTGGCCGACCTGGGGCTGCCGCCGGTGCGGGAGGAGACGGTCGACTCCGGGCTGCGCTACTCCAGCCGGATCTTCCGCGCTCCCGCCGGGGCGGAGAAGGACTTCCCCGTGGTCAGCATCTACCCCGACCACCGCTCCGGGCGGCCCGGCCAGAGCGCGGTGCTGGTGCCGATCGAGGGCGGGCGGTGGATCGTCACCATCTCCGGCACCCGGGGCGCGGAGCCGCCCGGCAGCGAGGAGGGCTTCGCCGCGTTCGCCGCGGCCGTGCGGCACCCGCTCGTGGGTGAGCTCATCGCGGCCGCCGAGCCGATCACCGAGGTCCAGGGCTCGCGCAGCACGATGAACCGGCGGCTGCACTACGAGCAGGTCACCCCCTGGCCCGAGGGCTTCGCGGTGCTCGGCGACGCACTCACGGCCTTCAACCCGGTCTACGGCCACGGGATGAGCTGCGCGGCGCACAGCGCGCTGGCCCTGGACGGCGAGCTGCGCCGCCTCGGCGGGCTGGGCCCGGGGCTGGGCCGGCGCGTCCAGCGGGCGGTGAGCGCGGCGATCGACGACGCGTGGATCCTGGCGACCTCCCAGGACCTCGGCTACCCGGACTGCCGGGCGCAGGTCACCGACCCGCGCCTGGCCAACCCGTCCGAGGCCGGACGGCAGTTCGCCGACCTGGTCTCGACCGCGGCGCTGTCCGAGCCGGCCGTGGCGGCCGCGACGATGGAGGTCACGACGCTCAGCGCGCCGCTGACCCGCTTGCAGGCCCCCGAGGTGGTGGCCGCGGTCCGCCGCTTGGCGGCCGGCCCGCGCACCCCGGGCGCGGCAGTGGCCGAGCCGCCGCTGAAGGCGGACGAGCGCGCGCTGCTGGCGGAGTAGGGCTACGGGTACGGGCAGACCGAATGGCAGGCGATACTAAGGCAGATTGATAAGGTAGCCTTAGTATATGAACGATGGCCGTGGCCCAGAGCCCGATGACGTCGCACCAGCGCTGCTGACCAGTCTCACCGCGCTGGTGCGACGCGTACTCCAGGTGCCCGTCGACGGCGGGCTCACGATGCCCGAGCGCACCGCCCTGTCGCTGCTGGAGAGTTCGGGGCCGAGCACCTCCGCCGCGCTGGCCCGGGAGGCGCAGATCACCGCGCAGTCGATGGGCGCCACGCTCGGCGCACTGCGGGGCCGGGGTCTGGTCGACCGCAACCCGGATCCGGACGACGGCCGGCGCATGGTGCTCACCGCGACCGATGCCGGCCTGCAGGCGCTGAAGGACAAGCGCAACGCACGGACCGAACTCATCGCCCAAGCGCTGGCCGGCGGCATGTTCACCCCGGCGGAGCTGGAGCAACTCGCAGCGGTCACACCGCTGTTGGACCGGCTGGCCAGGAACATATGACGGCCGCGGCGCACCGACGACCCAACCAGCCGGCACCCACGGAGAAGCAGCCATGGCACTGACAACGATCGACCCCGCGCCCGCGCTGGTCGTGATCGACCTGCAGCAGGGCATCGTCTCGGCCCACACCGACCCTCCGATCACCACCGCCGTCGGGCAGGCGATCCGGCTGACCGCCGAGTTCCGGCGGCACGGACTGCCGGTGGTGCTGGTCAACGTCACCGGAAGCGCACCCGGGCGCACCGACCGCACCGGGAGGCGGCGCTCCGCAGGCTGCAGCGCGCTGCCGTCCGGCTGGACCGACCTGATCGAGGAACTCGACGTCCAGCCGACCGACCACCTGATCACCAAGCGGCGGCGCAGCGCGTTCCACGACACCGGACTCGACACCCTGCTGCGGGACCTGGGGGTCACCCAGATCGTGCTCGCCGGGATCTCGACCAGCTCGGGCGTCGAGTCGACCGCCCGCGCGGGCGCCGACCACGGCTACCACGTGGTGCTGGCCACCGACGCCGTGGGCGACCCCGACGCCGAGGCGCACCGCCACAGCGTCGAGCGGATCTTCCCCAAACTCGGCGAGACCGCCACCACCGCCGAGGTCATCGACCTGGTCGGGGCGACGCGATGACGCTCCTGGGCCGACTCCTGACCAACCGCCGCGCCGGCGAGACCCACACCGCGTGGAACCTGCCCAACCTGCACGGCGCCGAGCTGCTGACCCTCACCAGCGCGCAGTTCGGCGACGGTGACACCATGCCCCTGGCGCAGTGCGCGAAGCACATCGGCGGCGAGGACGTCTCCCCCCAGCTCTCCTGGAGCCCGCCGCCGTCCGGCACCGCACAACTCCTCCTGGTGGTCGAGGACATCGACATCCCCCTGGCCAAGCCCGTTCGTGCACTGCACCGCCCTGATCGACCCGGCCTGCGGCCCGCTCGACACCGGCGCCCTCGACGCACGGCGGCCGGCCCCCGGCGTGCAGCTGCTGCGGTCCACCATCGGGCGCGGGTACCACGGCCCCGGGCCGATCAAGGGCCACGGACCGCACCGCTACGTCTTCCAGCTCTTCGCCCTCGCCACCCCCGTGGGCAGCACCCCCGACGCCGCTCCCCCGGACCGGGCACGCCCCCGCGCCCTGCTGCCCGCCATCACCGCCCCCGTCCTCGCCCGGGGCCGCCTGACCGGCGTCTTCGAACGCTGACCCCGAGCCGCCGGGGGTGGACGGCAAGGCCGAGGCCGGTCAGTCGATGCCCTCGATGATGCGGAGGTCGCGCTCGAAGCCGTCGGGGAGGGCCACCAGCGCCTTCCGGTATGCCTCGCTCTCGTAGGCCGCGACGGCCTGTTCAAAGCTGTCGAACTCGATCAGAACGACGCGTTGCGTGATTCCGGCCTCGTGGGCGACGACTCGACCGCCACGGGACAGGACGCGCCCGCCCCCGGCCCGGACGGCCGGACCGGCCAGCTTCTCGTAGGCAGTCAGCCTCTCAGCGTCGGAGTCGGCGGGGTAGACACTGGCCCAGTAGCCCTTGGCCATGGAAACCTCCTGTGTTCGGCCGGACACGTCCGACTTCGAATTGACACTTCGAATTGACACGTCGATCGATCGATCCCGACCTCCGCAGGTTAGGGCTTGACGTGGGGTCAGGGGAAAGATCAATACGCGATAGAGTCAGAACGGATCGTTATCAATCGGCAGGGAGGGCACGTGGCGCCGGATACCGTGAGCCTGCGCTACTTCCTGGTACTGGCACAGGAGTTGAACTTCACCCGCGCGGCCGCACGGATCGGTATCGCACAGCCCGCACTCAGCGCCCGGATGCGCCGACTGGAGGCGGAACTCGGTACGGCCCTGCTGGTCCGCACCACGCGTAGCGTCGTATTGACCGCAGCCGGTGCGGCTTTGGCGGAGTCCGCGCCGCCCGCGCTGGCGGCGCTGGACCGGGCGTGGGACACCGCCCGGAGCGCGGCGGCCGGTGAACTGGGCACGCTGCGCATCGGATACAGCCTCAGCGCCGGGGCCGAGACGGCACCGGCCCTGGTGGAGAGGCTGATTCGCGACAACAGCGGACTCGAGGTCGGCGCGGTCCCGATGGCGACACCGGAGATCTCCGCCGCGGTCGCCGACGGCCGCATCGATGCCGGGATCACCCGCGGTGAACAGCCGGGCCGTGGCGTGCGCCGGTTCCCGCTGCGGCGTGGGCGCATCGGGGTCCAGCTGGCGCAGCACCATCCGCTGGCCGACCGCCCGGAGATCGAGATCGCCGAGGCGGCCGCGTATCCGCTGCGACTCCCGGACCGAGCGGCCAACCCCGTGATCCACGATCAGCTGTCCGCACTGTTCCGAGACACCCGACCACACCCCCGGTTCCACACGCCCGCAGTCTCCTTCGACATGTCGCAGAGCGACCTGCGCGACGGGGTCACCCTCGCCCCGGCCGGAGAGACCGCGCTCACCGTACAACCGGCCGGTCTCACCTGGCGACCGCTGCGAGGCGCGCACAGCCTGACGTTCCACCTGGTCCTGCCACGCGAGCTGTCGCCGCTGCACCGCCGCATCCGCGCCGTCGCCAAAGCCCTGGCGCACGAGCTGCACTGGCTGCCGGACTGACGCGCCAGGGGTCAGACGTCGACGGGCGGAGCCCCGGTGATCGCGGCGTAGACGGGCCGGCCTTGCAGGATGCGCTGGACCAGGAAGCCGCCGCCCAGGGCGACCAGGCCGCCGAACACGTCCATGACGTAGTGGTTGGCCGTCGCGATGATGACCGTGAAGGTCGCCACCGGGTACAGGATGCCCATGACCTTGACCCACGGGCGCCTGCCGAGGTGGGCGATCGCCAGGCCGCACCAGACCGCCCAGCCGATGTGCAGGGACGGCATCGCGGCGAAGGCGTTCGTCACCGAGCCGGAGAGGCCCGCCACTCCGGTACAGGTCTGCTCGCCCCAGGTGTGGTGAACGCAGAAGGTGTCGATGAACCGGGTCGGGTCGAGCAGGCGCGGCGGGGCGACGGCATAGAGGTAGAAGCCGATCAGGGCCACGCCGTTCATCGCGAACATCACGGTGCGGACCGCGCGGTAGCGGTCGGGGAACTTGAGATAGACCCAGACGAAGACCGCTATCGTGACGATGAAGTGGAGCGTCGCGTAGTAGTAGTTCATCCCCACGATCAGCCAGTCGATCCCGGCGATCGTGTGGTTGAGCCACTGCTCGATGTCGATGTGGAGCAGGTGCTCCAGCCTCAGGATGTCCCGGCCCCGGTGGTACGGCGCCTGGCCGCCGGTGCTCGCCGCGTTCTGCGTCACGCGGTAGCAGTAGTAGGCGATGGCGATGAGCGCGATCTCGATCCACATGGTGGGGCGGGTTACCGGCCGCAACCGGGCCGGCAGGATCGGGCCGATCCTCGGGAATCCACGTTTCGCGCTGGTCCCTGCGTCGGTCGCCGTGCCGCTCGGCCCGTTCTCGGCGCCAGTGCCTTGCTCTGTCGACCCTGATTGTTGGTCGAGCGGTTGCGTCGTCGTCATGATCTCAGATGCTAGCCCCGGGGATCACCCGAACGGGTGAGGGCGCTGTGGTGATGCCGGACGGCACGCCGGGGACCGGGAACCGCCCCGTGAGCTGCAGGTCAGGCGGTCACCCCGGATCGTCCGCCCGGCAGCGCGAGCACTCGCACGCGGGCCAGCGCTGGCTGAACGGGCGGCCGCTGCGCGCCTCGGGGCCGAACTCGCCCCGGAAGACGTCGATCCGCTCGCCGCCGGGGGTCACCCGGTAGGTGTGGATGGTGAGGCCGCGGTGCGGCTCTGGTTCGTCGCTCATCTATCCGTCTCTCGACTCGTCTCGCAGACCGGGCAGTTCGGCCAGCCCAGTGGGCACGACCGAGCCCCGGACGATCCGGCCCGTGCAGACCGCGTGCTCTTCGATGTGCTGGGCGATCGCTTCGAGCGTGCGGACGCTGCACCCGCCCAGCTCGATGTGGATACCTTCGCGCATGACGGTGATCCGGCCACCTTCGAGCCCGACGAGGCGCGGAAGTTCAGCCAGCGCGAGAGCGTTGACCATCCGGGCGACGACCCGTTCGGCGCGCTCCCGGAGCTCCCGGACCATCCGCTCCTCGGGGCCCTCAACGCTGCTGCTGGGCACGGTACTTCAACCCATCGCGGAGGAGCTGGATCAGGTCCCGCACCGTCCTGATGTTGGCCCGGCCGAGCGTGACGAGGTACGTGCCGGTGACGAGCGGCCAGTCCACCCCGACGGAGGGCAGGACGATGCCGGCCTCGGCGAGCGTCGTGGTCAATTCCGTTGCGACGGAGGAGGCTTCGCGCTCGTGGTCGGGCATCGGCGTCCTCCGCCGGTCGGGCTCCTGCTGCTGCCCCTGCCCCTGTGGCTCATTTGTCGCTGTCACTGGATGGCTCCTCTCCTGGTTTTCCCACTCTGTGTACAAGCATCGGCACACAGCGCTACGCTCGGAAGACCTCTCCACTTGACTGTTGGGGCAGGTGGGACTCGGATCCGAAAGGGCGATCGAACATGCGGCGCACCGACCTTGACCCTTCGTCATCCCCGCTGGCGGCCTTCGGGACGCAGCTGCGCAGGTCACGCGAGGCGAAGAAGCTGTCGCAGGTGGGGTTCGGGAAGCTCATCGGGTACAGCGACAGCCTGATCTCGTGCATCGAAAGAGCTACGAAGAATCCCACCTTCGAGTTCACGACCCGTTCGGACACCGCGCTCGGGACGGGTGGCACGCTGGAGCTGATGTGGTGGGGCCTCAAGCACACGGGCCTACTTGAGGGTTTTCCCGAGTACGCGGCCCTTGAGGCGAAGGCGGCAGCCATCCGGCTTTTCCAAGTCAGCGGGATTCCCGGGCTTCTCCAAACTCGGGAGTACGCCACCGCCCTTGCAGCTGCCGATGTGAAACGCGGAAGCATTACCCAGGAACAGGCGGACGAGCGGGTGTCATTCCTGCTGGTCCGTCAGACCCTGCTCGCCCGCACGCCGACACCACTTGTCCATGCCGTCCTGGACGAGGCTGCCCTGCGGTGTATCGGAAGCCCGCAGGCCATGGGGCGGCAGTTTGACCATCTGGAGAAACTGGCCGCCCGCCCCGGGATCACGCTGCAGGTCGCTCCCGCATCCCTCGGTGCGGCGCGGCCGTTCGACCTGCCGGTGACTCTCCTCACCCTCTCCGACCGGGCGACGGTGGGCTATACGGAGACCTTGAAGCGGGGCTTCCTCGACCGGGACAACGACACGGTCGCGGCATGGCTGAGGGGCTACGATCAGCTTCAGATTGAAGCGCTGCCGCAAGCGGCTTCCCTCGCTCTACTCCGCAAGGCACGAAAGGAAATCCTGGGATGAACACGGACCTTACCGGCGCCGCCTGGTTCAAGTCGTCTTACAGCTCCAACGGTGGCGAGTGCATCGAGGTCGCCCCCGGCTTCGCCGGTGTCATGCCGGTCCGGGACTCCAAGAACCCCGACGGGCCCGCCCTCATCTTCCCGGCCGACGCGTTCTCCGCGTTCGTGGACGGCATCAAGGCCGGCGACTTCGGCTCCGTCTGACCCCAAATCACCGAGCCCCCGGGAAGCCCTCTCAGGGCCTCTCGGGGGCTCGGTGCTCCAGTTTCCGGGCCGGAACCGGTTCAGTACGCGGCCAAAGCGGTCACCGGCTGATCATCTGGGTGCCGTCGGAGCCGACCGCGATCGCCTTGACGACCGGGTCGCTCTCCTGCGTCCAGCCGTAGAGCCCGATGCTGTTCTTGGCGAGGACCGTACCGCTGCCGTCCAGGATCATCTGGACGCCGTCGTTGGTGGCGATGGCCTTGATGCCGGTGTCGCTCTCCTGGATCCAGCTGTAGAGCCCGATGCTGCTCTTGGCGAAGACCGTGCCGTTGTTGTCGAGGATCATCTGGGTGCCGCCGGAGCCGACCGCGATCGCCTGCACCACCGGGTCGCTCTCCTGGGTCCAGCCGTAGAGCCCGATGCTGCTCTTCGCCGATACGACGCTGTTGTTGTCGAGGATCATCTGGGTGCCGTCGGAACCGACCGCGATCGCCTTGACGACGGGGTCGCTCTCCTGGGTCCAGCCGTAAAGCCCGATGCTGTTCTTCGCCGATACGACGCCGTTGCCGTCCAGGATCATCTGGACGCCGCCGTTGGTGGCGATGGTCTTGATGCCGGGGTCGCTCTCCTGGATCCAGTTGTAGATGCCGATGCCGTTCTTGGCGAAGACCGTGCCGTTGTTGTCGAGGATCATCTGGGTGCCGTCGGAACCGACCGCGATCGCCTTGACGACGGGGTCGCTCTCCTGGGTCCAGCCGTAGAGCCCGATGCTGCTCTTGGCCCAGACGACGCCGTTGTTGTCCAGGATCATCTGGACGCCACCGCCGGTCGCCTGGGCGACGACGACGGGGTCGCTCTCCTGGGTCCAGCCGTAGAGCCCGATGCCGCTCTTGGCGAGGACGGTGTTGTAGACGGGGGCGGGGGTTGTGGTGTTGTTGAGGGTGAACGAGCCGCCCCCGTACGTGTGGTTCTGACCGTCGATCTCGTTGGCGACGATGCTGATCGAGTAGTTGCCGTTGGGCATGTTCGCGGTGTTGAGGGCGTACGGGTAGTTCTGCGCGCCGCCTCCGGCCCGCACCTCGCTGTGGTAGCCCCCCGGGCCGTCGATCACGTAGTCCACCCACTCGATGACGCCGCTCTGGGTGGGGTGGGCGGTGAGGTTCACGGTGCCGGAGAGGGTCTGGCCGGAGTTGAAGCCCCACAGCGTCACGTTGAAGCCTGACGGGATGACCGGAGCGACGGTACCCATCCGGTAGTAGCCGATGTTGCTGGTGGGCGGCACCCAGAGGTGGTGCCCGACGACGCCCGGACCGACGAAGTTGGCGTCCACCACGTCGAAGCTGCCGTCGTGGTTGTTGGCGACCACGATCGCGGTGTGCAGCGCATCGCCGTCGTAGGTGCCTTCCTGGATGATGTCGCCCTTGACCGCAGTCGCCGCGGTCACCGCCACGCCCCCGGCGTCGAGGTAGCTCTTCTGGTAGTTGCCGCCGGCGTCGACCGGCCACTGGGAGTCCCCGCTGACCATGTAGACGATGCAGTTGACGAACTGCTTGCACTGGTCGCCGCCGCTCTCGTGGGCCTGGGCGCAGGCCGTGGTGCCCGAACCGCCCACGTAGGTCAGCGCCTTGTCGGCGAGGTCCGCGTTGCTGTACGAGCCGACGGCGTGTGCGGCGGTGGCGCCCAGCAGCGTGGGAGCGAGGCTCGCGATGGTCGCGGTGGCCAGCAGCGAGGCGGACAGCCGACGGCGGGCGGACTTGGTGCGGGCGGAGCGGGTCTTGGCGAACATGCGGGATCCCCCTGTTGGTGATGGCAGGCAGCGGTGGGTGACGAGGTGTGGCTCAGTTGTCCAGTGCCGCCAGCGGCAGCACGTTGAAGTCGTTGGTGCGCCAGTGGCGGAGGGCAGGGCTTCGGGTGGCTCTGCCGAACAGGCCTTCGGCGGTTCGGACGGCGTCGGTGGCGGTCGCGGCCCGCAGGAGCACGACCAGCTCAAGCTCATCGGCGGTCACCAGCGCCTGGACGCGGACGTGGTCGAGCCCATCGGCCGTGGTCGCATGGGCCCACACCAGATCGACCACGGTGGCGGGGTGCGGGTGCGGGTGCGGGTTCCGGTGCCGAGCCGGTGGTCCCGTCAGGTGAGTGGCCACCACGTAGCGCGCGGTCAATGCTCAGCTCCAGCAGCCGCCGCAGACCAGGCCGGGGGCCGGGTCCGCGGTGGTGGCCACCGGAGCGGGGGCCGCGGTCACGGCGACGGCGGGCGCGGCGGAGAGTCCGATGCCGAACAGGGCGATCAGGCCGAACAGGACGAATCGCAGTGTTCCGGGCATGGCGGGGCCTCCGTCGAGTCTCTGTGTGGTGTCGGCATGGCCGGTCGCTCCGGTGCCGGATCCGTCGGGCTGTCGCCGCCTTCCGGTGAACAGAAGTCTTCCGCGCAGCTCAGGCGGGCGGAAGCAGCGGCCGTTGGCCCGAAAGTTCCATGGCACCATCGGGCCAGGCTCGCTGCGGCCGGTGCGGACCTTGCTCCGGCCGAACCGGTCGTGTCACGCTCTGACGGCACACAGATACACAGACACACATCGGCATCGCACGGGGCGACGGGGGCTGGAACGGTGCTGCGCACACTGGGACTGGATGCGGTCTGCGAGCAGGTGTACCAAGAACTGCTGGCCGAACCGACATTGGACGCAACGCTGCTGGCCGAGCGCCTCGGCCTGAGCCAGGATCAGGTCGGGGCGAGCCTGGACACGCTGGCCGACCTCGCACTGTTGCGGATGTCGCGCGAGGCACCGGAACAGCGGCGCCCGGTCAGCCCGGAGCGCGCCCGCGCGCTGCTGCTGCGCCGCCAGGAGGAGGAACTCCTGACCCGCCAGGCCGCCCTGGAGGCCAACCGCATCGCCGTCGCCACCGCGGCCGAACAGGCGACCCGCGAGCGGCAGCGGATCCCCACCGGCACCGAACAGCTCGACGGCCTGGACGAGATCCAGTCCCGCCTGGAGTCCCTGCTCCAGAGCGCCGACACCGAGATCTGCTCGATCGTCCCCGGTCAGATGCCCCCCGAGGCCCTGGAAGCCTCCCGCGCCCTGGACGAGGAACTACTCGGACGCGGGATCGCCCTCAGGACCCTCTGCCACGAGGGCACGCGCACCAACCCGCGCTCCCTCGCCTATGGACGCGCGATGGCCGCCGCCGGTGCGCAACTGCGCACCGCGCCGGCGCTGCCGCACCGCCTGCTGGTGGTCGACCGGGCCACCGCCCTCGTCCCGCTCGACCCGGCCGCAGCGGCCCCCAGCGCCGTGCTGGTCACCATCCCCGGGGTCGTGGCTGCCGTGGCCGAGCTGTTCGACCGGATCTGGGCGGACGCCCTCCCGCTGGACCAGGCCCCCGCTCACGACCCGGACACCGGCATCACCGCCGGCGAACGCGAACTCCTGAGGATCCTCGCCGCAGGTCTGACCGACGAAGCCGCCGCCAAGCGCCTTGGTGTCTCCATCCGCACCGTGAAGCGCCGGATGGAGGAGCTGATGCGCCGCCTGGAGGCCGGCTCCCGCTTCGAAGCCGGCCTCAAGGCCGGCCGACACGGCTGGATCTGACCCGCCAGGCGTCCCGCCACGCTGCGCCCGTGCCGGACGTGACGGGGCTCGGGCCGGTCGGCCCGAGCCTGCGCGACGTACCTCGCGGCTGGGAGCCGGGATCTCTAGATCCAGTAGCGCCTGCGCTGGAAGGCGTAGGTGGGCAGTTCGGCGGGGGCTGCGGTGGCGGGGAGCACGGACAGCCAGTCGACGTCCGAGCCGGCGGCGAATTTCTCGGCCAGTGCGGTCAGTGGCTGGTAGTCCGCCTCGCCGGATGCCTGGTCGGGCAGGACGAGTGCCGTGGTGTCCCCGTCGGCGAGGTGGGCGAGGTGGGCGAGGCCGGCCAGGAGTTCCGTGGCAGTGGTGCCCAAGATGGTGGCGCGGTGGTCGAAGGCGGCGCGGGTGGCCAGGGTGCGGGCGACGGCGGCCGGGTCGGTGGCCGGGTGGCGGGTCAGGTGGTCGAGCAGGCGGCGGGCCTGGGCGCGCAGGGCGGCCGGGGTGCGGCCGGAGACGACCCAGGGCAGCGGGCCGGACGGCGTCGGTGTGTCGAGCGCGGGGGCGGGGGCGAAGTCGGGTTCGGGGTCGGGGGCCTGTTCGAGGATGAAGTGCACCTTCGTGCCGCTGGAGGCGAAGGAGGAGACGCCGGCGCGGCGCGGCCGGCCGGTCTGCGGCCAGGGGACGGACTCGGTGAGCAGCGCGATGGTGCCCGCCGACCAGTCGACGCGCGCCGAGGGGGCGTCCACGTGCAGCGTCCTGGGCAGGGTCGCCTGCCGCAGGGACAGCACCGTCTTGATCACGCCGATGACGCCGGAGGCGGCCTGCGCGTGGCCGATGTTGGACTTGATGGTGCCCAGCCGCAGCGGCTGGTCGGCGGGTCGGCCCTGGCCGTAGGTGGCGATCAGGGCCTCGGCCTCGATCGCGTCGCCGAGCGCGGTGCCCGCGCCGTGCGCCTCGACCGCGTCTACCTGATCAGGCGTCAGGTCAGCTGCGGCCAGGGCCTGTTGGATTACCTTCTGCTGGGAGGCGCCGTTGGGGGCGGTCAGGCCGTTGCTTTCGCCGTTGTGGTTGGCCGCCGAGCCCTTGACCACGGCGAGCACCCGGTGGCCACGCCGGCGGGCCTCGGAGAGCCGTTCGACCATCACCATTCCGGCGCCCTCGCCGTATCCGGTGCCGTCCGCGGCCTGCGCGAACGACTTGCAGCGGCCGTCCGGCGCCGGGGCGCCGACCAGGTCGGGGAAGGCGAGCGGGTAGGCGACCACGGTCACCCCACCGGCGAGGGCGGCCGAGCACTCCCCCGCCCGCACGGCCTGGCAGGCCAGGTGCAGCGCGAGTGCCGAGGAGGAGCAGGCGGCGTCCAGCGCCAGGGCCGGGCCCTCCAGTCCGAAGGTGTAGGCGACCCGGCCGGCCGCGATGGCCGGGGAGGCGCCGCCGCCGAGGTAGCGCATGCTCTGCGGCGGGACCTGCTGGATGTCGGCGGGGTACGCCTGGTAGAAGGTGCCGACGAAGACGCCGATCCGTTCGCCGCGCAGCGCCAGCGGGTCGGCGCCGGAGTGCTCCATCGCCTCCCAGGACATCTCCAGCAGCAGGCGGTGCTGCGGATCGATGACCAGCGCCTCGTCCTCGCCGATGCCGAAGAACTCGGCGTCGAAGTCGCCGGCCCGCTCGATGAACCCGGCCTTGCGCAGCACCTGGACGGCGGGCATCGTCTCTTCGGCGGCCGTCAGCTTCGCTTCGTCCCAGCCACGGTCCTGCGGCATCGGGGCGACCATGTCGGCGCCGTCGGCCAGCACCTGCCACAGTGCCTCCGGGGACTCGATCCCACCCGGGATCCGGCAGCTCATCCCGACGATGACCACCGGGTCGTCCTCGGGGTGGGCGGGGGCCGGGGTGGGGGCGAGGGCCGTGGCGGGAGCGGGGTCGGGCGCGGGGACGGTCTCGCCGGAGGTGGACTGCGGCCGGGCGCCGAACAGTTCGGTGGTCAGGAACGCGGCCAGGCGTGCGGGGGTGGGGTGGTCGAAGACCACGGTGGCCCGCAGAGTCAGGCCGGTCACCTTCTTCAGCCTCTTCTGCAGGTCGACTGCGGCGACCGAGTCGAAGCCGAGGTCCTGGAAGGTGCGTTTGGGGCGCACGGCCTCGGCCGAGGGGTAGTCGAGCAGGATCGCGACCTGGGTGCGGACCAGGTCGAGCAGCGCCGCGTCGCGCTCCTCGAGGGTCGCGGGGAGCAGGGCGCGGGCGAACTCCGGCAGGTCGGTGGGCGCAGGCGCGAGTGCAGGAGAACGGACGGGAGAAGGCGTGGCAGCCGGAGCGGTTACGGCGGCAGCCGCAGGCGCGGGCAGCTCGACGGCGGACAGCGGCTGCCAGTAGCGCGCGTGGTCGAACGCGTAGGTCGGCAGGTCCACCGTGTCGCGCGCCCGGGTGGGGTGGATCCTGGCCCAGTCCACCGGGGCGCCGTGCACGTGGGCGCGGGCGACCAGGGACGCGAGCGGCTCTGCGGCGTCCTGCGGTTCGATCAGCACCGCCTCCGCGCGGATCGCGGCGAGGCGGGCGCGGATCCGCGCCGACAGCGCCGGATCGTGCCCGATCTGCACGAAGAACACGTGGCCCGCCTCGACCGCTGCGCTGATCCGCTCGTCGAGACCGTCGGCGGAGCCGGCGGCGGGCACGTCGCCGTCGTGGGAGAGGACGCGGGCGCGGGCGGCCGCCGTGCGCGCCGCCTCTGCCAAGGGCTGGGCGCCGGAGAGGTGCGCGGCGGCGATCTCGCCTAAGCCCTCGCCCAGCACGGTCGCCGGCTGAACCCCGCAGGCCCGCCAGAGGGCGGCGGTGGCGACCGCCGTCGCGAAGGAGGCGAGCCGGCCGGCCGCCACCTCCGCCGGGGGCTCCGCGGCGGCACCGCCGGCGTGAGCGGGGGACGGGTCGAGAGGGCTGGTCAGGTCGGTCAACGGGTGCTCGGTGTGCGGCTGCAGGGCCTGTGCGCAGGCGTTCAGCTGCTCGGCGAAGACCGGGGAGGCGAGGCGGGCCGCCCGCAGGTCTGCCCGCCAGGTCGGGGCAGGGTCGTTGCCCGCGACGACGAACGCCGTCTTGCCGCGCGGCTCCGCATCGGCCTGGATCAGGCCGGCGGCGCTCTCGCCCGCGGCCAGCGCCCGCAGCGCGGACAGCGCCGTGGCGCGGTCGGGTGCGGAGAAGGCGGCGCGGTGCTCGAAGGCACCCCGGGTCGTGGCGAGCGCGGTGCCCACCACGGCCGGGTCGAGGTCGGGATGTCCGGTCACGAAGTCGAGCAGCCGCTGTGCCTGGCCGCGCAGCGCCCGCGGGGTCTTCGCGGAGAGCAGCCACGGCGCGGCGCCCGCGAGCACGCCCACCCCGGCGTCCGTAGCGTCCACCGGATCCGAGCTGTCCGAGGTGCCGGAGCCGTCCAGGACGTCCGGTGCCTGTTCGAGGATCAGGTGGGCGTTGGTGCCGCTGATGCCGAAGGAGGAGACGCCGATCCGGCGCGGGTGTCCGGCGTCGGGCCAGGGCAGCGCGGTGGTGAGGAGTTCGACGTCGCCCGCCTCCCAGTCCACCTGCGGGGTCGGTGCGTCGATGTGCAGGCTCGCGGGCAGCAGGCCGTGTTCGAGGGCCAGCACCGCCTTGATCACGCCCGCCACGCCGGCGGCGGTCTGGGTGTGCCCGATGTTCGACTTCAGCGAACCGAGCCGCAGCGGGTGTCCGGCGGGCCGGTTCCGGCCGTAGGTGGCGAGCAGCGCCTGGGCCTCGATCGGGTCGCCGAGTGCGGTGCCGGTGCCGTGCGCCTCGACCGCGTCCACCTGATCGGGGGTCAGGCCGGCGTTGGCGAGCGCGTCGAGGATGACGCGCTGCTGGGCGGGGCCGTTGGGGGCGGTCAGGCCGTTGCTGGCGCCGTCCTGGTTGACCGCGCTGCCGCGCACCACCGCGAGCACCCGGTGGCCGTTGCGCCGGGCGTCCGAGAGGCGCTCCAGCAGCACCATGCCGACGCCCTCGGACAGGGCCATCCCGTCGGCCCCGGCGGCGAAGGCCTTGCAGCGGCTGTCGCCGGCCAGGACCTGTTGCCGTCCGAAGCCGACGAAGCTGGCCGGGTTGGGCATCACCGCGACGCCGCCGGCCAGCGCCAGCGAGCACTCCCCCAGGCGCAGCGCCTGCACCGCGAGGTGCAGGGTGACCAGGGAGGAGGAGCAGGCGGTGTCGATCGTGGCGGCGGGGCCCTGCAGGCCGAGCACGTAGGAGAGCCGTCCGGAGATGACGCTGGCGACGCTGGCCGTGACGGCGTAGCGCTGGAGCTCGGGGTCGCGCGGGTCGACGAAGTAGCCGGGCTGTGCGGCGCCGACGTAGACCCCGGTGCGGCTGCCGCGCAGCGTGCCCGGGTCGATCCCGGCACGCTCGATGGTCTCCCACCCGGTCTCCAGCACCAGGCGCTGCTGCGGGTCCATCGCGATGGCCTCGCGCGGGGAGATGCCGAAGAAGCCGGGGTCGAAGTCGGCGACGTCGTGCAGGAAGCCGCCCTGGGGCAGCGGGGTGCCGAGCGCGGCGAGGTCCCAGCCGCGGTCGGTGGGCAGCGGCGTGATGGCGTCGCGGCCCTCGGTGACGAGGCGCCAGAGGTCCTGCGGGGAGGCGACGTCGCCGGGCAGCCGGCAGCCCATGCCGATGATCGCGATCGGTTCCCGGGCTGCTTCGGTCAGGTGCCGGTTCTGCTGGCGCAGCCGGGCGACCTCGGTCATCGAGGCGCGCAGGGCCTCGACGAGCTTGGCCGTCGGCTCCGGCGTCGGTGCTGCTGCCGGATCCGGCGTCGGTTCCGCGTTCGCGGAGGTGTGGGGCATGGTCAGCTCCTGGAAGCGGGTGGGTGTCAGGACTCGCCGGAGCCTTCGAGCGCCAGGCGGATGAGTTCGTCGGCGTCCATCAGGGCGATGGCGGCGGCGGGGTCGTCGCCCGCGCCGGCCGTGCCGCTCATGCCGGTGTGAGCCCCCATCTCGGCTGCGTCGGGGACGGTGATCGCCGTGGGCGGGTCGGCGGGCTGCGGGGCGAGGTCCGCGCGCAGGTGACGGGCCAGCTCGCCCGGGGTGGGGTGGTCGAAGACCAGGGTCGCGGGCAGTCGCCGGCCGGTGGCCGCGCCGAGCCGGTTGCGCAGTTCGACGGCGGTCAGCGAGTCGAAGCCGAGGTCGCGGAAGGCGCGGTCCGGGTCCACCGCGGCGGCCGAGCCGTGGCCCAGCACGGCGGCCACGTTGGCGCGGACCAGGTCCAGCAGCAGTTCCTCCTGGTCGGCGGCGGAGAGCCCCGCGAGCCGCTGCGGGAGCGTGGGGCCGGTGCTCGCGGTGTCGGTGGTGGCGGTGCGCCGGGCCGGGCCGCGGGCCAGGCCGCGCAGGATCGGCGCGACGGCGGCGGCCTGGAGCGCGCCGGTATCGATGCGCACCGGCGCGAGCAGGGCCTCGTCGGTGCCGCGCGCGGCGTCGAACAGGGCGAGGGCCTCCGCGGAGGTCAGCGCGCGGATGCCACCGCGGGCCATCCGGGCCAGGTCCGCGGCGGCCAGGGTGCCGGTCAGGCCGCTGGTCTCCTCCCACAGGCCCCAGGCCAGCGAGGTGGCGGGCAGGCCGTCGGCGCGGCGGCGGGCGGCGAGGGCGTCCAGGAAGGTGTTGGCGGCGGCGTAGTTGCCCTGCCCAGCGCTGCCGAGCACGCCGGCCAGCGAGGAGAACAGGACGAACGCGGACAGGTCGTGCCCGCGGGTGAGTTCGTCGAGCAGCAGCGCGGCGTCGGCCTTCGGCCGCAGGACCTCGGCGAGCCGTTCGGGGGTGAGGGATTCGAGGACGCCGTCGTCGAGCACGCCGGCGGTGTGGACGACGGCGGTCAGCGGAGCGTCGGCGGGGATGCCGGCGAGGAGGCGTTCGAGGGCGGCGCGGTCGGCGGTGTCGCAGGCTGCGACGGTGACCTGCGCGCCGAGGGCGGACAGGTCCTCGGCGAGTGCGGCGGCGCCGGGCGCGTCCGGCCCGCGGCGGCTGGCCAGCAGGAGCCGGCGGGCGCCGTGGGTGGTGACCAGATGGCGGGCGACCAGCGCGCCGAGGGTGCCGGTGCCGCCGGTGATCAACACCGTGCCGTCGGGGTCGAGCGGGGTCGGCATCCGCAGCACGATCTTGCCGGTGTGGCGGGCCTGCGACATGAAGCGGAACGCCTCCGGCGCCCGCCGAACGTCCCACGCACGCACCGGAATCGGCGCCAGCGAACCGGTGGCGAACAGCGGCATCAGCGCGGCGAACAGCCGGGCGATGCCGTCCGCGCCGGCCGCCTCCACCAGATCGAAGGCCTGGTACGAGACCCCCGGGTAGTCCTGGGCGACACGCTGCGGGTCACGCGGGTCGGTCTTGCCCATCTCAACGAACCGCCCACCAGCGGCCAGTAGCCGCAGCGAGGCGTCGATGAACTCGCCCGCAAGGGAGTTGAGGACCACGTCCACACCACGGCCATCGGTGGCCGTACGGATCTTCTGCTCGAAGTCGAGGGTTCGGGAGGAGGCGATGTGCGCCTCGTCCAAGCCGAGCCCGCGCAGCGTCTCCCACTTGCCCTCGCTGGCCGTGGCGAAGACCTCCGCGCCCAGGTGACGGGCCAGTTGGACGGCGGCCATGCCGACGCCACCCGCACCCGCGTGGATCAGCACCCGCTCACCCGGCCGCAACCCGGCGAGCTCCGCCAGGCCGTAGTAGGCGGTCAGGAAGACCACCGGCACCGAGGCGGCCTGCTCGAACGACCAGTGCGCGGGCATCCGGGTCAGCATCCGGTGGTCGGCGAGGGCCTGCGGGCCGAAGCCGCCCTGGAACATGCCCAGCACCCGGTCACCCACCGCGAAGTCGGTGGTGTCGGGGCCGACTTCGGTGACGACACCGGCGCCCTCACCACCCATCGACGCCGCACCCGGGTACATGCCGAGCGCGATCAGCACGTCACGGAAGTTCAGGCCCGCCGCCCGGACCGCGATGCGGACCTGACCGGCGGCCAGGGTCTCGGTCTGCGGGCTGGGCGGGTTGGGGACGAGGGCCAGGTTCTCCAGCGTGCCGGCCCGGACGGTGTCCAGGTGCCACGGGCCGGCCGGCGGGACCAGCGCGCCGGAGGCGCCGACCCTGGCCAACCGGGGGGCGAGCAGAGCGCCGTGGCGCAGGGCGAGTTGCGGCTCGCCGAGCGCCTGGGCGGCGCGGACGGCCTCGGGCAGCAGCGGGCGGGTGGCGTCGCTGCCGTCGGTGCCGCTGGCGTCGTCGGTGTCGTCGGTATCGATCAGCAGGAAGCGGTCGGGGTGCTCGCTCTGTGCCGAGCGGACCAGGCCGACGACGGCGGCGTGGCCCAGGCCGGGGACGGATTCACCGGCACCGGTGGCGAGGGCGCCCCGGGTGGTGACCACCAGGCGCGAGCCGGCCAGGCGCGGGTCCTCGGCCCAGGTCTGGAGTGTGGCCAGCACGTGCGCGGTGGCGGTGTGCACCTGCTGGGCCGGATCCTGTGGCAGCTCCTCGGCCGGGGTGAGCAGCGCGAAGTCCGGTGCGGGGGTGCCGGATTCGATCGCGGCGCCGAGCGCGGCCGGATCCGGGTAGGCGGTCGCGGTGATCGAGGCCGCGGCCAGCTCGGCGAGCAGGCGCACGGTCTGCGGGGCCGCGGGCGCACCGAGCACGGCCCAACCACCCACGGTGGCCGGGTCCGTGGCCGGTGCGGTGAGTGGCTTCCACTCCACGGTGAAGAGGGCGTCACGGGTGGCGTCACGCCCACCGACGATCTGATCGACCGCCACCGGGCGCAGCACCAGCGAGTCGGCGCGGGCGACGGCGGCGCCCTTGCCGTCGGCGACCAGCACGGTCACGGTGTCGGCGCCCTCGGGGATCAGCCGCACCCGCAGCCGCTGGGCACCGGCGGCGTACAGCGAGACGCCGTTCCAGGCGAACGGCAGCAGGATCCGGGCGTCGCGGGCCCCGGAGCCGGCCAGACCGTAGGCCTGGAGCGCGGCGTCGAGCAGGGCCGGGTGCAGGCCGTAGTACCCGGCTTCACCGCGTTCGCTCTCGCCCAGCGCCACCTCCGCGTAGACCTCGGTGTCGGTGCGCCAGACCCGTTCCAGGCCCTGGAAGGCGGGGCCGTACTCGTAGCCGGAGGCGCGGGCCTGCTCGTAGAAGTCGGCGGTGTCCAGGGCGATGGCGCCGGGCGGGGGCCAGGCGGTCAGGTCGAAGCCGGCGGGCGGGGCCGCGGGGGCGAGCTGGGCGCTGGCGTGGCGCTCCCAGCCGCTGCCGTCCAGGCCGCCGCGCTCCGAGCCACCGCCGTCCGGCCCGTTCGCGCCGGGGTGCCGGGTGGCGGGGCCCTGGGCGGCGGGGCGCGAGTGCACGGTCAGGTCGCGGCGCCCGGCCTCGTCGGGCGGGCCGACCACGACCTGGATCCGGACGCCGCCGCGCTGAGGCAGGATCAGCGGGGCTTCGAGGGTCAGTTCCTCCAGCAGCGCGCAGCCCGCCTCGTCGGCGGCGCGGACCGCCAGGTCCACGAACGCGGTCGCGGGCAGCAGCACCGTGCCGGCGACGGCGTGGTCGGCGAGCCAGGGGTGGGTGCGCAGCGAGAGCAGGCCGGTCAGCACGAGCTGGTCGGATTCGCCGAGCGTGGTGCCCGCCGTCAGCAGCGGGTGGTCCAGCGGGGCCAGCCCCAGGCCGGTGGCGTCACCCGCGCCAGCGGTGGCGGTGCCGGACTCCAGCCAGTACCGCTGGTGCTGGAACGCGTAGGTCGGCAGCGGGACCGAACGGCCGAATCCGGTGCCGAACACCGCGGGCCAGGCCACGCTCAGGCCGTGCGCGTGCGCGTGGGCGAGCGAGCGCAGCAGGCGGTCGGTGTCGGGCTTGTTGCGGCGCAGCGAGCCGATGGCGACGGCGTGCCGGTCGCTCTCCTCCAGGACCTCCTCGATGCCCGCCACCAGCACGGGGTGCGCGCTGACCTCGACGAAGGCGGTGTGCGCCTCGGCGATCAGGGCGCGGACGGCCTCCTCGAAGCGCACGGTGCGGCGCAGGTTGGTGTACCAGTACTCGGCGTCCAGGGCGGTGGTGTCCTGCTGGGCGCCGGTGACGGTGGAGTAGAACGGGATCCGGGCCGGGCGCGGTTCGATGCCCGCCAGGTCCTCGGCGAGGCGCTCGCGGAGCTCCTCGACGTGGGCGCTGTGCGAGGCGTAGTCCACGGGGATGCGGCGGGCGAGCACGCCGTCCACGTCGCAGGCGGCCAGCAGCTCCTCCAGTGCGGCGTCGTCGCCGGAGACCACGGTGACGGCCGGGCCGTTGACCGCGGCGATCGACAGCCGCCCGGCCCAGGGCTGCAGGAGGTCGGCGACCCGGGCGGCCGGCTCGGCGAGCGAGGCCATGCCGCCACGCCCGGAGAGCGCGATGATCGCCTTGCTGCGCAGGGCGACGACCCTGGCGGAGTCCTCCAGGCTGAGCGCACCGGCGACGTAGGCCGCGGCGATCTCCCCCTGCGAGTGGCCGACGACCGCGGCGGGCTCCACGCCGCAGGCGCGCCACAGCTCGGCCAGCGCGATCATCACGGCCCACAGGACCGGCTGGACGACGTCCACCCGGGCGAACCAGGCGGCCGCGGTGTCGGCGTCGGCGCGCAGCACCTCCTCCAGCGACCAGTCCACGTACGGGGCGAGGGCCTGCTGGCAGGCCTCGATCTGGGCGGCGAAGACCGGTGCGCTGTCGAGCAGGCCGACCGCCATCCCGGCCCACTGCGAGCCCTGGCCGGGGAAGACGAAGGCGACCCGGTCGCCGGCTCGGGCCGTCGCCTCGACGAGCCCGGCGGCGGGGGTGCCGGCCGCGAGGGCGGTCAGGCCGGCGTGCAGCGCGTCGCGGTCGGCGGCGTGGACGGCGGCCCGGTGCGGCAGCGCGGAGCGGGTGGCGTAGAGGGAGTGGGACAGGTCGGCGAGGGGGGTGTCGGGGTGGTGGTCCAGGTGGGTGAGCAGGCGCCGGGCCTGGGCGTGCAGCGCGGCGGGGCTCTTCGCGGAGAGCAGGAACGGCAGCCCGGCGGTCTCGGGGACGGTCAGCACGCCGGGTGCGGGGGTTTCCAGGCTCTCGGGGGCGTCACGGGTTTCGAGGGCTTCAGGGTCAGGGGTTTCGGGGGCCTGTTCGAGGATCACGTGCGCGTTGGTGCCGCTGATGCCGAAGGAGGAGACCCCGGCGCGGCGCGGGCGCTCGCCGTCGGGCCAGGCCCTGGCCTCGGTGAGCAGTTCGACGGTGCCCGCCGACCAGTCCACGTGCGGGGTCGGCTCGTCCACGTGCAGCGTCTGCGGCAGCACGCCTTCGCGCATCGCCAGCACGGTCTTGATGATCCCGGCGGCCCCGGCGGCCGAGGTGGTGTGGCCGATGTTGGACTTCACCGAGCCGAGGTAGAGCGGGAGTTCGGGATCGCGGCCGCGCCCGTAGGTGGCGATCAGCGCCTGCGCCTCGATCGGGTCGCCGAGCGTGGTGCCGGTGCCGTGCGCCTCGACGGCGTCGATCTGGTCGGGGGTGAGGCCCGCATCGGCCAGCGCCTGGTGGATGACGCGCTGCTGCGAGGGACCGTTCGGCGCCGTCAGGCCGTTGCTCGCGCCGTCCTGGTTCACCGCGCTGCCCCGGATCACGGCGAGCACCGGGTGGCCGTGCCGCTGGGCGTCCGAGAGCCGCTCGACGAGCAGCACGCCCACGCCCTCGGACCAGCCCATGCCGTCGGCGGCGGCCGCGAACGGCTTGCACCGCCCGTCCGAGGCGAGGGCGCGCTGGCGGCTGAACTCGACGAAGCCGCCGGGAGTGGAGGTCACCGACACGCCGCCGGCCAGCGCCAGCGAGCATTCACCGCGGCGCAGCGCCTGGACGGCCAGGTGCAGGGCGACCAGCGAGGAGGAGCAGCCGGTGTCGACGGTCAGCGCGGGGCCCTCCAGGCCGAACAGGTAGGAGAGGCGGCCGGAGATGACGCTGCCGGCGTTGCCGGTCAGCACGTAGCCCTCGATGCCTTCGGGCATCCGCTCCACGCCGGTGCCGTAGCCGGTGGGGGTGCCACCGACGAAGACGCCGGTGGCGCTGCCGGGCAGCGTGTCCGGCGCTATGCCGGCGCGCTCGAAGAGCTCCCAGGAGGTCTCCAGCAGCAGGCGCTGCTGCGGGTCCATCGCGAGCGCCTCACGCGGGGAGATGCCGAAGAAGTCGGCGTCGAAGTCGCCCGCGCCGTCCAGGAACCCGCCCTCGCAGGTGTAGAAGGTGCCGGGGTTGTCCGGGTCGGGGTCGTAGAGGCCCGCGACGTCCCAGCCGCGGTCGGCCGGGAAGCCGGAGACGGCGTCGGTACCGGCCTCGATCAGCGCCCAGAACTCCTCCGGGGTGCTGACTCCGCCGGGGAACCGGCAGGCCATCGAGACGATCGCGATCGGCTCGTCGGCGCGGCCGGGCGGCAGCGCGGCGGGCACCGGACTGGTGCGGTCCTGCTCGCCGTCGAGGGTGGCGATGATGTGCTTGGTGAGGACCTGCGGGGTCGGGTAGTCGAAGACGAGGGTGGTCGGCAGGGCCAGGCCGGTGGCGGTGCCCAGCCGGTTGCGCAGGTCCACCGCGGTCAGCGAGTCGAAGCCGAGCTCGCGGAAAGCGCGGTCGGCGGGGACCGCGGCGGCATCGGAGTGCCCGAGCACCTTGGCGACCTGGGTGCGCACGGTGTCCAGCACGATCGCCTCGCGCTCGACGGCGGTGGCCCGGGCCAGCCGGCGGGCCAGCGCGCTGGTCGCCTCGGTGCCCGGCTTCGGCGCTGCTGCCGCGGCGGCGTTCAGCACCCGTTGCGCGTCGGGCAGTTCGCTGAACAGCGGGCTGGGGCGCAGCGCGGTGAAGCCGGTGATGAACCGCTCCCAGTCGATGTCGGCGGCCAGGATCACGGTGTCGTCGAGTTCCAGGGCGCGGTCCATCGCGGCGATGGCGGTGCGCGGGTCGATCATCCGCACGCCGCGGCTGGCGAGCACCTCGTGCGCCCGCTCGTCGTCGGCCATGCCGGCGCCGGACCACGGGCCCCACACCATCGAGGTGGCGGTGGCGCCGCGCGAGCGCCGGTGCTCCGCCAGGGCGTCCAGGTAGGCGTTGGAGGAGGCGTAGACGGCCTGCATGCCGCTGCCCCACAGGCCGGAGATCGAGGAGAAGAGCACGAACGCGTCCAGCGGCCGGTCGCCGAGCACGCGGTCGAGCACCGCGGCGCCGGCCACCTTGCCGGCGGCGAGGCGGGCGCTCTCGGCCAGGTCGGTGTCGGCGAGCGCGCTGGCCTGGCCCAGACCGGCGGCGTGCACGACGACCCGCAGCGGCGGACCGTCGGCGTCGATCTCGGCGATCAGCCGCTGCACCGCGTCGTGGTCGGCCATGTCGCAGGCCGCGACGGTGACCTGCGGGCCCAAGGCGCCTAGGCGCTCGGCGAGTTCGCGGGCACCGGGCGCGGAGAGCCCGGCCCGGCTGGTCAGCACCAGGCGCTCGGCGCCGCCGAGCGCGGCCCACTGCGCGACCTGCGCGCCCAGGCCGCCGGTGCCGCCGGTCACCAGCACGGTGCCGGCGAGCCGCGCCTGGCGCACCGGCGCGGTGCCGGCGGCCGAGGCGCGGACCAGGCGCCGGACCAGGACGCCGTTGTCGCGCACGGCCAGTTGGTCCTCACCGGTCGTGCCGGCCAGCACCGCGACCACGCGGGCCCAGGCCCGCTCGTCGACGGCGGTGGGGGTGGGGGGCGCGGTGGGGGTGGTGGGGGTGGTGGGGGTGGGGATGTGGGGCGCGGTGGGGGTGGCGGCCGGGAGGTCCAGGAGGCCGCCCCAGAGCTGGGGGAACTCCAGGCCGACGACCCGGCCCAGGCCCCAGATCCGACCCTGGGCGGGGTTGGTCAGCGCGTCCCAGCCGGCGACGGAGACCGCGCCGCGGGTCAGGCACCAGAGCCGCCCGCCCGGCTCGGTGTCGGCGAGGGCCTGCGCGAGGGCGATCGTGGCGGCCATGCCGCGCGAGAGCGCGGGGTGGTCCTCGCGGTCACGCTCCTCCAGGCCCAGCAGCGACACGATGCCTGCGAAGCCGTCCTCCTCCGGCGCCAGCGCGGAGCGCAGTTCGGCGATCCGCGCGGCCAGCGGGGCGCGGTCGGTGTCGGCCGCCGGGACGGCCAGGCGCACCACCTGCGCGCCGTGCGCGGCCAGCGCCCGGAGGCACTGCGCCTCGATGGCCGGGTCCTCGGCGTCCTGCGCGCAGACCACCAGCCAACTGCCCGCGAGTGCGCTGGTCGTGGCCGTGGCCGAGGCCGTGGTCAGTGGACGCCAGCGGACGCGGTAGCGCCAGGAGTCGACCGTGGTGTCCAGCCGGCGCCGCTCGCGCCAGGCGGCCAGCGGGGCCAGGGCCGCCGCCAGCGCCGCGCGGTCGCTCGGGTCGGTGGGAGCTGCGAGTTCACTGGGGTCGGTGGGCTCGGTGGGGGCGCTGTGGCCCGGCGGGTCGAGCAGGGCGGCGAGCGCGTCGAGGTCCTGGGTTTCGACCGCCTGCCAGAACCGTGCCTCGTCCGGGTCGGCGGGCTCTCCGGCCGCCCCCGGCGCGGGGGTCTGCTCCTGGGCCGGCGTGGGCTCCAGCCAGTACCGTTCGCGCTGGAAGGCGTAGGTGGGCAGGTCGATGCGCCGGGCGGCGGGGGTGGCGAGCAGCGGGCTGAAGTCGACCTCGACGCCACCGGCGTGCGCCTCGGCGAGCGCGGTCAGCAGGCGCGCGGTGCTGTCCTCGCCGCGGCGCAGCGTGCCGAGCACGGTGGCCGGGGCGTCGGTGGACTCGACGGTGTCCAGGACGGCGGTGGTCAGCACGGGGTGGGCGCTGGTCTCGATGAACGCGTCGTGGCCGTGGTCGAGGAGGAGGCGGACGGTCTCCTCGAAGCGGACGGTCTGCCGAAGGTTGGTGTACCAGTACTCGGCGTCGAGCGTGGCGGTGTCCAGGAGCGTGGCGGTGACGGCGGAGTAGAACGGGATCTGCGCGGACACCGGCTGGAGATCGGCGAGTTCGGCGAGCAGGCGGTCGCGGATCGGCTCGACCTGCGCGGAGTGCGAGGCGTAGTCGACGGGCACCAGACGCGCCCGGATCCCCTGCTGCTCACAGGCGGCGATCAGCTCGTCGAGCGCGGCCGGTTCGCCCGCCACCGTGACGGAGGCCGGGCCGTTGACGGCCGCGACCGAGAGGCGTTCGCCGAACGGGGCTATCAGGGCGGTGACTTGATCGACCGGCAGCGAGACCGAGGCCATGCCACCGGTACCGGCCAGCGCCAGGATCGCCTGACTGCGCAGCGCCACCACCTTCGCGCCGTCCTCCAGCGTGAGTGCACCGGCCACGCAGGCCGCGGCGATCTCGCCCTGGGAGTGGCCCACCACCGCGGCGGGCTCCACGCCGTGGGAGCGCCAGAGCGCGGCGAGCGAGACCATCACCGCCCAGAGCGCGGGCTGCACGACATCGACCCGGGCCAGCCACTCGTCCGATGCCGACCGCAGCACCGAGGTCAGCGACCAGTCCGTGAACGGCGCCAGCGCCGCCTCACACGCACCGATCCGCTCCGCGAACACCGGGGAGGAGTCGAGAAGTTCGGCCGCCATCCCCAGCCACTGCGAACCCTGACCGGGAAAGACGAACACCACCCGGCCGGCCGAGCGCGCCGAGCCGAGCACCACACCCGGCGCCCCCGACTCCCCCGCCGCCAACGCCTCCAGGCCGGTCAGCAGCTGCGCACGGTCGGCGGCGAGCAGCACAGCGCGCTCGTCCAGCGTGGAGCGGGTGGTGGCGAGCGAGAGCGCAAGGTCGGCCAGCTCGACGTCCGGGTGCTGGGAGAGGAAGTCGGCCAGCCGGACGGCCTGCGCCTGCAGGCCCGCCGCGTCACGGCCGGAGAGCAGGACCGGCAGCGCGCCGGCCGTCCCGGCGACAGCGGTGGTGGCCGTGACGGTGGCCGGGGCCTCTTCGGGGGCCTGCTCGATGATGACGTGGGCGTTGGTGCCGCTGGCGCCGAACGCCGAGACTGCGGCCCGGCGCGGCTCCCCGGGTGCGGCCGGTGGCCAGTCGGTGGCCTCGGTGAGCAGTTCCACCGTGCCGGCCGTCCAGTCGACCTGGGGTGTCGGCTCGTCCACGTGCAGGGTCTTGGGCAGCAGGCCGTGGTGCATCGCCATGACCGTCTTGATCACACCGGCCACCCCGGCGGCGGCCTGGGTGTGCCCGAGGTTGGACTTCACCGCGCCCAGGCGCAGCGGCCGCTGCGGCGCGCGGCCGGGCCCGTAGGCGGCGATCAGCGCCTGGGCCTCGATCGGGTCGCCGAGGCGGGTGCCGGTGCCGTGCGCCTCGACGGCGTCGATGTCGGCCGGGGCCAGGCCCGCGTTGGCCAGTGCCTGCTCGATCACGCGTTGCTGGGAGGGCCCGTTGGGGGCGGTCAGGCCGTTGCTCGCGCCGTCCTGGTTGACGGCGGTGCCACGCACCAGCGCGAGCACCCGGTGGCCGTTGCGCTGCGCGTCCGAGAGGCGTTCGACGAGCAGCATGCCGACGCCCTCGGCCCAGCCGGTGCCGTCGGCGGCGGCCGCGAACGGCTTGCAGCGGCCGTCCGGGGACAGGCCGCGCTGGCGGCTGAACTCGATGAAGGCGGCCGGGGTGGCCATCACGGTGACCCCGCCGGCCAGCGCCAGCGTGCACTCGCCGGCGCGCAGCGCCTGGACGGCCAGGTGCAGCGCGACCAGCGAGGAGGAGCAGGCCGTGTCCACCGTGACCGCCGGGCCTTCCAGTCCGAGCACGTAGGAGACCCGGCCCGACATCACGCTGCCCACGCTGCCGGTCAGCGCGTAGCCCTCGACGCCCTCGGGCATCGTCGTCACGCCCGCGCCGTAGCCGGTGGGGGTGCCGCCGACGAAGACGCCGGTGGCGCTGCCCTTGAGCGAGCGCCGGTCCACCCCGGCGCGCTCCAGCGCCTCCCAGGAGGCCTCCAGCAGCAGCCGCTGCTGCGGGTCCATGGCGAGCGCCTCGCGCGGCGAGATGCCGAAGAAGCCGGCGTCGAACTCGCCCGCGCCGTCCAGGAATCCGCCCTCGCGGGCGTAGCTGGTGCCGAGGTGGTCGGGGTCGGGGTGGTAGAGGTTCTCGGTGTCCCAGCCGCGGTCGAGCGGGAACCCGCCGACCGCGTCCGTGCCGTCGGCGACCAGCCGCCACAGGTCCTCGGGGCTGCGCACCCCGCCCGGGTAGCGGCAGGACATGCCGACGATGGCGATCGGCTCGGGCCGTTCCAGCTGCGCGATCCGGGCACGGGCCTTCTGCAGGTCGACCGTGGCGCGCTTCAGATAGTCCCGGAGCTTGTCCTCGCTGCTGCTCATGAGTGGTCACCTTCTGCTTGGAGCTGGTTGTCGAGCAGGGCGAAGAGCTCGTCGTCGGAGGCGGATTCGACGTCCGCCGCGCGGTCCGCGGTGGCGGGCCCGTCCAGGTCGGTCAGGCGTTCCAGGAAGCGGCGCATCCGCAGGGTGAGGCGGGCGCGCAGTTGCGGGTCCTCGTCCGCGATGCGGGCGAAGGCGCTCTCCAGGTCGTCGAGTTCGGCCAGCACCGGGGCCAGCAGGGAGTGTTCGGCGCCGGCCAGTTGGGTGCGCAGGTACGCGGCGAGGTCGGCGGGGGTCGGGTAGTCGAAGACGAGGGTGCTGGGCAGGTCGATGCCGGCTGCCCGACTGAGCCGGTCCCGCAGGTCCACGGCGGTCAGCGAGTCGAAGCCGAGGTCGCGGAAGGCCTGGTCAGCTGGGACCTGGCCGACGGAGGCGTGGCCGAGTACCGCGGCGACCTCGCCGCGCACCAGGTCCAGCAGGAGCGTGTCGCGTTCGGCGGCCGGGGCGCCGGCCAGGCGGGCCGCCAGGTCGGCGGCGGCCCGGCCGGTCTCGGGGCCCGGGGCGGCCCGCGCGGCCAGGGCTGCCTGGACTTCGGGCAGGGCGCTCAGCAGCGGGCTGGGGCGCAGCGCGGTGAAGCGGGGGGCGAAGGCGGTCCAGTCGACGTCGGCGACGACCACGTCGGTGTCGCGGAGCTGGACCGCGCGGGCCAGCGCGGCCACGGCCGCGGGGCCGGCCATCGCGCGCAGGCCGCGGCGGGCGAGCTGGCCGTCGTCGTCCTGCTCGACCATGCCGGCGCCGGCCCAGGGGCCCCAGGCGATCGAGGTGGCGGGCAGGCCGCGGGCGGCCCGGTCCTGGGCGAGTGCGTCGAGGGCGGCGTTGGCAGCGGCGTAGGCGCCCTGGGCCCCGCTGCCCCAGACGGCGGCGATCGAGGAGAAGAGCACGAAGGCGTCGAGCGGGCGGTCACCGAGCAGGGCGTCCAGGTGGGCGGCGCCGGTCGCCTTCGCGGCGGTGATCTGTGCGCACTGGGCGGGGTCGGTGTCGGTGATCAGGGCGGCCTGGGTGAGGCCGGCGGCGTGCAGGACGGCGCGCAGCGGCGGCCCGTCGGCGTCGATGCTCTCGATGAGCCGGTGCAGGGCCTCGCGGTCGGCGACGTCGCAGGACTCGATCCGGACGATGGCGCCCAGGGCGGTCAGTTCGGCGGCGAGTTCGGCGGCGCCGGGGGCCTGGACACCGCGGCGGCTGGTGAGGACGAGGCGTTCGGCGCCGTTCTCGGCCGTCCAGCGGGCGAGTTGGGCGCCGAGGCCGCCGGTGCCGCCGGTGATCAGGACGGTTCCGGCGGGCTGCCAGGGCGGCAGGTCGCCGGTGGCCGGCGGGGTGGCGCGGGCCAGGCGGCGGACCAGGACGGCGTCTTGGCGGATCGCCGCCTGGTCCTCGGTGCCGTCGGCGATGACGTCCACAGCCCTGGCCCAGGCCTCGACGGCGTCCGGGCCGGTGGTGGCGGGCACGTCGAGCAGGCCGCCCCAGAGGCCGGGCAGTTCGAGTGCGGCGGTGCGGCCCAGGCCCCAGAGCTGGGCCTGGTCGCGCTGGGTGAGCGGGTCGCCGGGGCCGGTGGTGACCGCGCCGCTGGTCACGCACCAGAGGCGGGCGGTGGTGGCGGTGTTGGCGTCGGCAGCGGTGTCGGCGAGGGCCTGGGTGAGTGCGAGGGTGGCCGCCAGGGCGTTGCTGAGGCCGGGCAGGTCGGGGTGCTCCCCCGGCAGGTCGGCGAGCAGCGAGACGACTCCGGTGAGGCCGGGGTGGGCGCGCAACCGGGCGGCGAGGGCGGCACGTTCGCAGTCGCCCGCGCCAAGCCGCAACCGGACGACGGTGGCGCCGCGCTGTTCCAGCTGGTGCGCGCAGGCCTGGGCGGCCGGCTCGCTCTCCGGGGGCGCGATGAGGAGCCAGCTGCCCGTCAGGGCGGCGGTGGGCTGTCCGGCCCACGGGAGCCAACGGGCCTGGTAACGCCAGGTGTCCGGGTCGTCGCCGGGCCTGGTGCCGGCCGTACCGGGCAGCGGGTCCAGCCAGAAGCGGTTGCGCTGGAACGGATAGGTGGGCAGGTCGGTGCAGTGAGGGGCGTGGCGAGGGGCTTGGTCGGCGAAGAAGGCGTCCCAGTCCACAGCTGCGCCGGTGGTGTGCAGCGCGCCCAATGCGGCTACTAGGGTGGCGGGTTCGGGCCGGTCGCGGCGGACGGCCGGGACGACGAGGGTGTCGGCCGCGGTGCCCAGGCCCTCGCGGGCCATCGCGGTCAGGATCGCGTCGGGGCCCAGCTCCAGCAGCGTCGAGGGGCCCTGGCCGGTGAGTGCGGTGATGCCGTCGGCGAAGCGGACGGGTTCTCGGACCTGGCGGATCCAGTAGTCGGGCGTGGTCAGTTCGCCGGGGGCGGCGAGAGTGCCGGTCAGGTTGGAGACGAGCGGGATCATGGGTTCGCTGAATGCCACACCGTCCAGGACGGAGCGGAACTCGGCGAGCATCGGGTCCATCCGCGCCGAGTGGAAGGCGTGGCTGACCCGCAGGCGCCGGGTCTTGCGGCCCAACCCCTCGAAGTGGGCCGCCACTTCGAGCACCGGGCCCTCATCACCGGAGACCACCACGGAGTCCGGGCCGTTGACGGCCGCGATCTCCGCTCCCTCGACCAGTGCGGCGAGGACCTCGGCTTCGGTGGCCTGCAGGGCCACCATCGCGCCGCCGGTCGGTAGTTGCTGCATCAGCCGACCACGCGCCGCGACCACCTTGACCGCGTCCGGCAGCGACCACAGCCCTGCGACGTGCGCCGCGGCCAGCTCGCCGATCGAATGGCCGAGCAGGAAGTCCGGCCGCACACCGAACGATTCGAGCAAGCGGAACAGCGCCACCTCGAAGGCGAACAGCGCGCACTGGGTGAACACCGTCTCGTCCAGCGGGCCATCGGCGCCGGACATCACCTCGCGCAACGGCCGCTCCAGCAGCGGATCGAAGAGCGCGCAGACCTCCTCCAGCACGCCACCGAAGACCGGAAACACCCGCGCCAACTCCTCACCCATCCCGGGGCGTTGGCTACCCTGACCGGTGAACAGGAACGCCAGCCGGGCATCCGGGCGGACCGTGCCGAGGGCCAGCGAGCCGGTGGAGCGCCCCTCGGCCAGCGCGGCGAGGGAGTCGAGCAGTTCGGCACGGTCGCTGGAGGTCAGCGCGGCGCGGTGGTCGAGAGCGGCGCGGGTGGTGGCGAGCGCGTGGGCGACGCAGACGAGGGCGGTGTCGGCGCCGTCGGCTTCGAGATGGGCCTGCAGCCGCCGGGCCTGGGCCCGCAGCGCGTCGGGTGTCTTCGCGGACAGCAGGTACGGCAGCGGGCCCGCGCTCACACCCGGGTCGGCGGTCGCGGGCTCGGCGACCGGCGCGTTTTCGAGGACGGTGTGGGCGTTGGTGCCGCTGATGCCGAAGGCGGAGACGGCGGCGCGGCGCGGGCGACCCGCCTCGGGCCAGGGCCGGGTCTCGGTGAGCAGCTCGACGGCGCCCGCCTCCCAGTCCACGTGCGGGGTCGGCGCGTCCACGTGCAGCGTCTTGGGCAGCACGCCTTCGCGCATCGCCATCACCATCTTGATCACGCCCGCCACCCCGGCGGCCGCGGTGGTGTGCCCGATGTTCGACTTGAGTGCCCCGAGCCAGAGCGGCTGGTCGGCGGGCCGGCCCTGGCCGTAGGTGGCCAGCAGCGCCTGCGCCTCGATCGGGTCGCCGAGCGCGGTGCCGGTGCCGTGCGCCTCGACCGCGTCCACCTGATCGGGAGTCAGGCCCGCGTTCGCCAGCGCCTGGTGGATGACGCGCTGCTGCGAGGGTCCGTTCGGCGCCGTCAGGCCGTTGCTCGCGCCGTCCTGGTTGACCGCGCTGCCACGCACCACCGCCAGCACCTGGTGGCCGTTGCGCTCGGCGTCCGAGAGCCGCTCGACGAGCAGCATGCCGATCCCCTCGGCCCAGCCGGTGCCGTCGGCGGCGGCCGCGAACGGTTTGCAGCGCCCGTCCGGGGCGAGCACCCGCTGGCGGCTGAAGTCGACGAACAGGCCGGGGTTGGCCATCACGGTCACCCCGCCGGCCAGCGCCATCGAGCACTCGCCGGCGCGCAGCGCCTGGACGGCGAGGTGCAGTGAGACCAGCGAGGAGGAGCAGGCGGTGTCCACCGTGACCGCCGGGCCCTCGAAGCCGAAGGTGTAGGACAGCCGGCCGGAGGCGACGCTGGCGGCGTTGCCGGTGCCCAGGTAGCCGCCGAGCTCGTCCGGGATCTCCATCCCGATCAGGTAGCCGATGTTGGCCGCGCCGACGAAGACGCCGGTGGCCGAGCCGCGCAGCGCGGCCGGATCGATCCCGGCGCGTTCGAAGAGCTCCCAGGAGGTCTCCAGCAGCAGCCGCTGCTGCGGGTCCATCGCGAGCGCCTCGCGCGGGGAGATACCGAAGAAGGCGGCGTCGAAGTCGGCGGCGTGCTCGATGAAGCCGCCCTCGCGGACGTAGCTGGTGCCGGGGTGGTCCGGATCCGGGTGGTAGAGCCGCTCGGCGTCCCAGCCGCGGTCGGCGGGGAACCCGGTCAGCCCGTCGCGGCCCTCGGCCAGCAGCCGCCACAGGTCCTCGGGGGAAGCGACGCCACCGGGGAAGCGGCAGGCCATGGCGACGATCGCGATCGGCTCGCCGACCGTGGCGATGGCGGTGGCCGTGGCGGGCACGGCGGTCGCGGACGCCGTGCCGAGCAGTTCGGTGCGCAGGTGCGCGGCCACCGCAGCGGTGGTCGGGTAGTCGAAGACGAGGGTGGCCGGCAGCCGCCGCCCGGTCTGGGCGGCCAGCCGGTTGCGCAGGTCCACGGCGATCAGCGAGTCGAAGCCCAGGCTGCGGAACGGGCTGTCGATGTCCACCGACTGGGCGCTGTCGTGGCCGAGCACCGCCGCGACCTGGGAGCGGACCAGGTCCAGCAGCGCCTTGTCCTGCTCGGGGGCGGCCAGGGCGAGCAGGTCGCGCACGAAACGCTCCCCGGTGCGGGCGGCGCCGGCGGCCTGGGCGGTGCGCCGCACCGGACCACGGACCAGACCGCGCAGCAGGCCGGGCAGCACGCCGGCATCGGCCTGGGCGCGCAGCGCGGCGCGGTCCAGACGGACCGGAACGGCGAGCGGGTCGGCACCGGCCAGCGCGCGGTCGAACAGGTCGAGCGCGATGTCGGCGTCCAGCGCGAGGACGCCGGAGCGGGTCATCCGCTGCAGGTCCGCTTCCGCCAGCGTGCCCGTCATGGCGCTGGCCTGGGCCCAGAAACCCCAGGCCAGCGCGTGGCCGGGCAGGCCCTGGGCGCGGCGGTGCTGGGCGAGGGCGTTGAGGAACGCGTTGGCCGCGACGTAGTTGCCCTGGCCGGCGCTGCCGAAGACGGCGGCGGCGGAGGAGAAGAGGACGAACGCGGAGAGCTCCGCGTCCCGCGTGAGCTCGTGCAGGTTCACCGCGGCGTCGACCTTGGGGCGCAGCACGCGGGCCAGCCGCTCGGGGGTCAGCGACTCGATCACGCCGTCGTCCAGGACGCCGGCGGCGTGCACGACGGCGCTCAGCGGGCGGCCGGCCGGGATCCGCGCCAGGACGGCCGCCAGGGCCTCGCGGTCGGCGGCGTCGCAGGCCGCCAGATGGGCGGTCGCGCCGAGCTCGGCCAGTTCGGCCACCAGCTCGTCGGCACCCTCGGCGCCAGGACCGGTGCGGCTGGTGAGCAGCAGGTGGCGGACGCCGTGTTCGGTGGCGAGGTGGCGGGCGACCAGCCGGCCCAGGGTGCCGGTGCCGCCGGTGATCAGCACGGTGCCCTCGGGGCGGAACGGGCGGTGGGCCGGGTCGGCCGGGTCGGGCGCACCGGAGGGGCCGGGCGCGGTGGCGGGGCCGGGGTGCGCGGTCAGGCGTGGGGCGAGCAGGGTCCGGCCGCGCGCGGCCAGGGCGGGCTCGCCGTAGCCGGGGGCGGCAACGAGCGCCGCGCCCAGCGCCTGCGGGTCGGCGGCGGGGGCTGCGGCCGTGGCCGGGTCGGCCGTGGGGTCGGCGGGCGGCAGGTCGAGCAGGACGAAGCGGTCGGGGTGCTCGGTCTGGGCGGAGCGGACCAGACCCCAGGCGGTCGCGAGGGCCGGCGCGGCCGCGTCCTCACCGGGGCCGGTGGCCACCGCCCCGGTGGTGGCCACCAGCAGCCGGCCGGCCTCGAAGCGCGGGTCGCCCGCCCAGGTCTGGAGGACGGGCAGCAGCGCGGCGGCCACCGTGTGGGCCGCCTCGGTCAGGCCCGCGCCGTCCGGGGCCTGCACCGGGTACAGCACGGTCTGCGGCGCGGTGGCGCCGGCGTCCAGCGCGGCGGCCAGGGCGTCCAGATCGGCGAAGGCGCGAACCGGGGCGCCGGTGCCGCGCAGCGCGTCGGCCAGCGCGCGGGGATCGGCTCCCAGTACCGCCCAGTCGGCGTCGGCCCCAGCCGAGGACCCGGCGGCGGGCGCGGCGGTCGTGGTGTCGGCGAGGGGCTGCCAGTCGAGGCGGAACAGCGCCTCGTGCCGGCCGGTGCCCGGGGCCGGGGCGCCGTCCGGGGCCGGGCCGGCGCTGATGTCGTCGATGGCGGCCACCGGCTGCCCGGTCGGGTCGGCCAGCAGCAGCGCGTGCTCCCCGGTCCCGGTGGTGGTCAGCCGGACCCGCAGTGTGGTGGCGCCCGCGGCGTGCAGGGTGATGCCGCCGAAGGCGTGCGCCGGCTGCGGCACCCGGGTGCCGTCGGGGTCGCCGTCAGGCTCGCCGGCGAGCAGGCGCAGGTGCAGGGCGGCGTCGAGCAGGGCGGGGTGCAGGCCGTAGGCGTCGGCGTCGCGGGCGTGCGCGGCGGGCAGCGCGGCCTCGGCGTACAGCTCCTCGCCCAGGCGCCAGGCGGCTTGCAGCCCGCGGAAGGCGGGGCCGTAGCCGTATCCGGCCTCGGCTAGCCGCTCGTAGTGGCCGGTCAGATCGACGGGCTGGGCGCCGGGCGGCGGCCAGGCCTCGTCCTCGGCCGGCGCGGCGGCGACCCGGCCCGGGCGGAGCAGGCCGGTGGCGTGGCGGGTCCACGGGTCCTCGCCGGCAGTCCCGGCGCGGCGGGAGTAGACGGCGAGCGAGCGGCTGCCGTCGCTCTCGCCGGGGCCGACCGCGACCTGCAGCTGGACGGCCTCGTCGGCGCCCAGCTCCAGCGGCGCGTGCAGGAGGAGGTCGTCCACCCGGTCGCAGCCGGCCTCGTCCCCGGCGCGCACGGCCAGCTCGATCAGCGCGGCGGCGGGCAGTCGCACGGCGCCGGCGACGGTGTGGTCGGCGAGCCAGGGCAGCGAGCGGGCCGAGAGGCGGCCGGTGAGCAGCAGGCCGCCGCCGTCGGCGAGGGCCGCGCTCGCGCCGAGCAGCGGGTGCCCGGCCGCCAGCAGGCCGAGGCCGGTGGCGTCGCGGGCGGTGTCCTGCGGGGCCTGGAGCCAGAACCGGCGCCGCTGGAACGGGTAGGTGGGCAGCTCCACCGGGCGCGGCGGGCGGGTGCGGGCGGCGAACAGGCGCGGCCAGTCGATGGCCAGGCCGTGGATGTGGGCGGTGGCCAGGGCCTGGGCGAAGCGCCGGGGGCCGCCCTCGTCGCGGCGCAGCGTGGCGAGCACGACGGCGGGCACGTCGGCGGCGCCGATGGCGTCCTCGATGGCGACGGTGAGCACCGGGTGCGGGCTGATCTCGACGAAGGCGTCGTGCCGGCCGGCCAGCAGCGCGCTCACCGCTTCGCCGAAGCGCACCTTCTGGCGCAGGTTGCGGTACCAGTACTCGGTGTCCAGAGCGACGGTGCTGTCCAGCAGGGCGCCGGTGACGGAGGAGTAGAACGGCACGGCGCAGGCGCTGGGGGTGATCCCGGCGAGTTCGGTCAGTAGCCGGTCGCGGATCGCCTCGACCTGGGCGGAGTGCGAGGCGTAGTCCACCGGCACCCGGCGGGCCCAGACCCCGCGGGCCTCGCAGGCGGCGAGCAGCTCGTCGAGGGTGGCCTGGTCGGCGGCGACGGTGACCGAGTTGGGGCCGTTGACGGCGGCGATCGTCAGGCGTCCCTCGAAGGGTTCGGCCAGTTCGCGCACCCGGGCGGGCGGCAGTGCGACGGAGGCCATGCCGCCCTTGCCGGACAGGTCCAGGATCGCCCGGCTGCGCAGGGCCACGATCTTGGCGCCGTCCGCCAGGGTGAGCGCGCCCGCGATGACGGCCGCGGCGATCTCGCCCTGCGAATGGCCGACCACGGCGGCCGGCTGCACGCCGTGGTCCTGCCAGAGCCGGGCCAGGCAGACCATCACGGCCCACAGGACCGGTTGCAGCACGTCGACCTGTTCGAGCCAGGTCGCCGCGGGTGAGCGCAGCACCTCGGTCAGCGACCAGTCGACGTAGGGCGCCAGGGCCTCCTCGCAGGCCGCGATGGACGCGGCGAACGCCGGTGAGGCGTCGAGCAGGCCCACCGCCATGCCCGCCCACTGGGCGCCCTGACCGGGGAAGACGAAGACCGGGCGGCGGTCGGGGGCGGCGTGCGCCACGGTGGTGGCGGGGTCGGGCTCGCCGCCGGCCAGGTCGCGCAGGCGCTGCGTGAAGCCGTCGAGGTCGGCGGCGTTCAGGCAGGCGCGGACCTGGAGCGGGGAGCGGGTGGTGGCCAGCGCGTGGGCGATGTCGTCGGGGTGCGGGGCAGCGCCCTCGGCGGGGGTGGTGAGGGTGGTGGCCAGCCGGTCGGCGAGCTCGCGCAGTGCGTCCTCGGTGCGCGCGGACAGGATCCAGGGCAGCGGCGGCTCGGTGCCCGGGGCCGCGCCGTCGGGGGTGTCGGCAGCGGGTGCGAGTACGGGTACGGCGGCGGGCGCGGGCTCGGCCGGGGGCGGTGGTGCCTGTTCCAGGATCACGTGGGCATTGGTGCCGCTGATCCCGAACGAGGACACGCCGGCGCGGCGCGGCTGCTCGCCGTCCTGGGGCCAGGGCCGTGGCTCGGTCAGCAGCCGGACGGCTCCGGCCGTCCAGTCCACGTGCGGGGTCGGCTCGTCCACGTGCAGGGTCGGGGGCAGCAGGCCGGCCCGCAGTGCCATCACCGTCTTGATCACCCCGGCGACGCCGGCGGCCGCCTGGGTGTGGCCGAGGTTGGACTTGACCGCACCCAGCCAGAGCGGCCGCTGCGGGTCGCGGCCGCGGCCGTAGGTGGCCAGCAGTGCCTGCGCCTCGATCGGGTCGCCGAGGACGGTGCCGGTGCCGTGCGCCTCGACCGCGTCGATCTGGTCGGCGGTCAGCTGGGCGTTGGCCAGTGCCTGGCGGATCACCCGGCGCTGCGCGGGGCCGTTGGGGGTGGTCAGGCCGCTGCTGGCACCGTCCTGGTTGACCGCGCTGCCGCGCAGCACGGCGAGCACCCGCTGCCCGTCGCGCTGCGCGTCACTGAGGCGGCGCAGCAGGAGTAGGCCGGCGCCCTCGGACCAGCCGGTGCCGTCGGCGGCGGCCGCGAACGGCTTGCAGCGCCCATCCGGCGCCATCCCGCGCTGGCGGCTGAACTCGCTGAACATGCCGGTGTTGGCCATCACCGTGACGCCGCCGGCCAGCGCCGTGGTGCACTCGCCGGCGCGCAGCGCCTGGGCGGCCAGGTGCAGGGCCACCAGGGAGGAGGAGCAGGCGGTGTCCACGGTGATCGCCGGGCCCTCCAGCCCGTACACGAAGGCCAGGCGGCCGGAGAGGACGCTGATCACGGTGCCGGTGCCCAGGTAGCCGCCGACGCTGTCGGGGGCCTGCTGGAAGCCGCTGCCGTAGCCGGAGGCGCCGGCGCCGACGAAGACGCCGGTGCGGCTGCCGCGCAGCGCGGCCCGGTCCAGGCCGGCGCGTTCGAAGAGCTCCCAGGAGACCTCCAGCAGGACGCGCTGCTGCGGGTCCATGGCGAGGGCCTCGCGCGGGCTGATGCCGAAGAACTCCGGGTCGAAGCCGGCGGCGTGCTCCAGGAACCCGCCCTCGCGCACGTAGCTCTTGCCGGGCGCGTCGGGGTCCGGGTCGTAGAGACCCTCCAGATCCCAGCCGCGGTCGGCGGGCAGTGGGCCGATCGCGTCGCCGCCGCCGGCCACCAGGCGCCACAGGTCCTCCGGGGAGGACACCTGGGCGGGGTAGCGGCAGGCCATGGCGACGATGGCGATCGGCTCGGCCTCCCGCTGCTCGGCCTCGCGCAGCTGGCGGCGGGTGTCGTGCAGCTCGGCGGCCACCCGCTTGAGGTAGTCGATCAGCTTGTCGCTCTCCGCCATGGCGGTGTGGTCCTTTCCTGGGCTCGGCGGGACGTCGGTGGGTACTCGGGCGGGGTGCCCGGGGTGAGGCCCCGGCGGGGCCCCGGGCGGGGCGCCCGCACGGGGGCTGGGGCTGGGCTGGGGTTCAGGCTCAGGCGGCGGCTGGGTTCAGGCGATGCCGAGTTCGCGGTCGATGAAGTCGAGGACCTCATCGGCGCTGGCCTCCCGCAGCTGCTCGGCGGCGGTCTCCAGGGCCGGATCGTCGGGCGCGGCGGAACTGCCGTTCGCGGCGGTGCCGTTGGGAGTGTCGTCCTGGGTGCGCCAGGCGGTCAGCAGTTGGCCCAGGCGGCCGGCGATCGCCGCCCGGTCGTAGGCGTCGGCGTGCACGCCGGCCAGCCGGGCCTCCAGCCGGTCCAGCTCTTCGAGCACTGCGGGCACCGCGGCGGCCGCGGTGTCGGGGACGAGCTCCTCGAACAGGTGGCCGGCCAGGTCGCCGGGGGTCGGGTAGTCGAAGATGAGGGTGGCGGGCAGGCGCAGCTCGGTGGCCGCGTCCAGCCGGTTGCGCAGCTCGACGGCGGTCAGCGAGTCGAAGCCGATCTCGGTGAAGCCGCGCTGCGCGTCCACCGCCTGTGCGCCGGCCAGGCCCAGCACGGCGGCCGCGTGACCGCAGACCAGGTCGGTCAGCAGCCGGCGCTGCTCGGGTTCGGCGAGTGCGGCCAGGCGCCGGACCAGGTCGGCGGCCGGCTCGGGGCCGGCGGCCTGGGCGGTGCGCCGCCCGGCCGTACCGCGGACCAGGGCGCGCAGCACGGCGGGCACGCCCGCGCCGCCCCGGCCCGCGGCCGTGTCGAAGCGCACCGGGAGCAGCAGCGCCTCGGGCGTGTCGGTGGCGGCGTCGAACAGGGCCAGGCCCTGCTCGGCGGTCAGCGCCAGCATGCCGGACCGGGCGATCCGGGCCCGGTCGGCCTGCTCGAGGCCGCCGGTGATCGCGCTGGTCTGCTCCCACAGGCCCCAGGCGAGCGAGGTGGCGGGCCGCCCGTCGGCGCGGCGGTGGGCGGCGAGCGCGTCCAGGAAGCCGTTGGCCGCCGCGTAGTTGCCCTGCCCGGCACCGCCCAGGACGCCGGCCACCGAGGAGTAGAGGGCGAACAGGGCCAGGTCGGCGTCGGCCGTCAGCCGGTGCAGGTTCAGCGCGCCGGAGATCTTGGGGCGCAGCACCCGGCGGAGCTGGTCCGAGGTCAGCGAGGTGGCCAGGCCGTCCTCGATGACACCGGCGGCGTGCACGACGGCGGTCAGCGGGCGGGTCGGCGGGACCTCGGCCAGCAGGGCGCCCAGCCCGGCCCGGTCGGCGGCGTCACAGGCCGCGATCTCGACCGAGGCGGCGCCCAGGCCGGTCAGCTCCTCGCGCAGCTCGGCGGCGCCCGGGGCCTGCTCACCGGCGCGGCTGGTGAGCAGCAGGTGGCGGGCACCGTGACGGGTGACCAGATGCCGGGCCAGCAGGGCGCCGAGCGCGCCGGTGCCGCCGGTGATCAGCACCGTGCCGTGCGGGTCCAGGGCGGCGGGCAGGGTGAGCACGAGCTTGCCGATGTGCTTGGCCTGGCTCATGTACCGGTAGGCCTGCGAGGCCTGGCGGATGTCCCAGCTGCGCAGTGGGAGCGGCTGCAGCGCGCCGTTCTCGATCAGTTCGACGATCTCGGTCAGGATCCGGCCGATCCGCTCGGGTTCGGCGTCGATGAACGGCTGGTAGCTGACGCCGGGGTAGAGGACGGCGGTGCGGGCGGGGTCGCGCAGGTCGGTCTTGCCGATCTCGATCAGGCGCCCGCCGGGTGCCAGCAGGCGCAGCGAGGCGTCCACGTAGTCGCGGGCCAGCGAGTTGAGGACCACGTCCACGCCGCGGCCGCCGGTGGCGGTGCGGAATCCGGTCTCGAAGTCGAGGCTGCGGGAGCTGGCGGTGTGCGCCTCGTCGATGCCGAGGGCGCGCAGGGTGTCCCACTTGCCCTCGCTGGCGGTGCCGTAGACCTCGGCGCCGAAGTGGCGGGCGAGCTGGACGGCGGCCATGCCCACGCCACCGGCCGCGGCGTGGATCAGGACGGATTCGCCCGGTTGCAGGTGGGCCAGGTCGAACAGGGCGCAGTAGGCGGTCAGGAACGCGATCGGGACGGAGGCGGCCTTGGCGAAGGTCCAGCCCGCCGGGATCGGGACCACCGCGCGGTGGTCGGCGACCGCGATCGGGCCGAGCGAGGCGGGCACCACGCCCATCACCCGGTCGCCCGGTCGCCAGGTGCCGGCCTCGGAGCCGACTTCGAGGACCACGCCGGCGCCCTCGGTGCCCATGCCGACCTGACCGGGCACCATGCCCAGGCCCACCAGCACGTCGCGGAAGTTGAGGCCGGAGGCGCGCACCGCGATGCGGATCTCGTGCGGAGCCAGCGGGCGGGCGGCGGCCGGGTAGGGCAGCGGGGCGAGGTTGTCCAGATCGCCGGGGCCGGTGGTGTCGAGCAGCCAGGGCCCCTCGGGCGCCGGTGGCAGCAGGGTCTCGGTGGCGCCGCGGACGATCCGCGGGGTCAGGGCGGTGCCCGCGCGCAGGGCGAGCTGCGGCTCGTCGGCGGCGAGTGCGGCGCGGATCGCGGCGGGCAGCGCGGCCGCCGAGGCGGCGTCCTGGTCGAGGTCGGCGAGCAGGAACCGCCCGGGGTGTTCGGCCTGCGCGGAGCGCAGCAGGCCCAGCACGGGTGCGTGGGCCAGGTCGGTGACGTCCTCGCCGCTGCGCGCGGCGGTGGCGCCGCTGGTGAGCACGACGAGGCGGGTGGCCGCCCAGTCCGGGTTGGCCAGCCAGCCCTGGACGGTGTGCAGCATCCGGTCCACGGCCAGTTCGGCCGTGTTCGGCAGGCCCTGTGCGGCGGTCGGCGCGAGCGGGAGCAGCACCACGGCCGGGGCGGTGGGGGCCTCGGCGAGCTCGGCCACGTCGGGATAAGCGGTGTGCGGGACGGCGGCGGCCTCCAGCACCGGGCCCAGGCCGAACGGGTCGGCGCCGAGGATCGCCCAGTGTTGCTGGGTGGGCTCCGGGGTGGCGGCGCCGTCCGGCTGGGCGGCGTCGAGGGGGGACCACTGCAGGCGCAGCAGCGACCCGGCGGCGCCGTCCGCGCCGGGGGTGGTGGCGTTGGCCGGGGCGGGGCGCATCACGAGCTCGCCGACGGAGAGCACCGGCTGGCCCTGGCCGTCGGTGGCGGTGAGCTCGACCGAGTCCGGGCCGGTGACCGCCAGGCGCACCCGGAGCGCGACGGCGCCGGCGGCGTGCACGCTCACCTCGCCCCAGGAGAAGACCAGCCGGGCCTGCCCGGTGTCCTGACCCAGTCCGGTCAGGCCGGTGGCGTGCAGGGCCGCGTCGAAGAGCGCCGGGTGCAGCAGGAAGTCGGCGGCGGCGACTTGCTGGTCGGCGGGCAGCTCGACCTCGGCGTAGACCGCGCCGTCGGCGCGCCAGGCGGCCCGCAGGCCCTGGAACGCGGGGCCGTAGCCGAAGCCGGTGTCGGCCAAGCCGCCGTAGAAGTCGCCGAGGTCCACCGGCTCCGCGCCGGCCGGCGGCCAGGCGGCGGTCGGCGCGGCGGCCTGGGCGGCGGCGGGCGCAGCGGTGGCGGGCTCGGGGGCGAGCGTGCCGGTGGCGTGCAGGGTCCAGTCGGCGGCACCGTCCGGATCGAAGGCGTCGAGGGTGTCGAGGGTGTCGGTGGCGTCGTCGCGGTGGGAGTGGATCTCCACCCGGCGCAGGCCGTCCGCCTCGCGCTCCCCCACCGTGACCTGGATCCGCACCGCCGTGTCGGCGGGCAGCACGAGCGGTGCCTGGAGCATCAGTTCGGCCAGCCGCGGGCAGCCGGTCCGGTCGCCGGCCTGGATGGCGAGCTCGACGAACGCGGTGCCGGGCAGCAGCACCGTCCCGCCCACCGCGTGGTCGGCCAGCCACGGGTGGGTGGCCGACGACAGGCGCCCGGTCAGCAGCACGGCGCCGCTGGACGCCAGCCGGACGGCGGCGCCGAGCAGCGGGTGGCCGGTGGGGGTCAGCCCGAGTCCGGCCGCGTCGGGGGCGGCCGCGGGCGCGTCCAGCCAGTAGCGGGTGCGCTGGAAGGCGTAGGTGGGCAGATCGGTGCGGCGGGCGTCGGTGGCGGCGAAGAAGCGCTCGCCGTCGATCCCCGCGCCGGACAGGTGGAGCAGGCCCAGCGCCTGGACGGCCGTGACCGCCTCGGGCCGCTCGCGGCGCAGCGCCGGCGCAGCGAGTGGCGCGGCAGCGGCCGTCGCACCGCCGGGGGCGGGCGCACCGGCGGCGGGGGCGGCCAGGCAGTCCTGGGCGAGAGCGGTGAGCACGCCGTCGGGGCCCAGCTCGATCAGGGCGGTGACACCGGAGTCGGCCAGGGTCCGGACGCCGTCGGCGAAGCGGACCGTCTCGCGCACCTGCCGGGTCCAGTACCGGGCACTGCCCAGCTCCTCGGCGGTGGCGGGGCGCCCGGTCAGGTTGGAGATCACCGGGATCCGAGCGGGGTGGGCCTCGGTGGCGCCGGCCAGTTCGCCGAAGCGGTCGAGCATGGCGTCCATGTGCGCGCTGTGGAACGCGTGGCTGGTGCGCAGCCGGCGGGTCCGGCGGCCCTGGGCGGCGAAGTCGTCGGCGAGGTCGAGGACCTGCTGGGCGTCGCCGGAGAGCACGACGGCCTCCGGGCCGTTGACCGCGGCGATGTCCACCGGCACCTGGCCGGCGGCGATCGCCTCGCGGACCTCCTCCTCGGAGGCGGCGACGGCGACCATCGCGCCGCCGGCGGGCAGCGCCTGCATCAGGGTGGCCCGGGCCGCGACGAGCGCTGCCGCGTCCGGCAGCGACCAGACGCCGGCCAGGTGGGCCGCGCTCAGCTCGCCGATCGAGTGGCCCAGCAGCGCGTGCGGTCGCACACCCCAGGACTCGTAGAGGCGGAACAGGGCGACCTGCAGGGCGAACAGACCGGTCTGTGCGTAGACCGTGCGGCCCAGCAGCTCGCGGCTCTGCTCGTCGTCGGCGGCGAAGACGACCTGGGCCAGCGAGTGCGGGACGTGGCCGGCCAGGTGGGTGTCGAGCTCGGCGGCCACGGCGTCGAAGGCGTCGGCGAAGGCGGGCCAGGCGGCGTGCAGTTCGCGGCCCATGCCGGGGCGCTGGCTGCCCTGGCCGGTGAACAGGAAGGCCGCGCGGGCGCCGGCCCGGGCGCGGGCGGTGGCGACGTTCGCCGTGTTCGCCGCGTTCGCCGCGCTCGCTGCGCTCTCGCCGAGGGCGAGCGTGTCGAGTCCGGCGAGCAGTTCGGCGTGGTCGGCGCCGGTGACGACCGCGCGGACGTCCAGCGCGGCGCGGGCGGTGGCCAGCGTGTAGCCGACGTCCTGCGGGCGCAGCTCGGGGCGCTCGCGCAGGTGCGCGGCCAGGCGACCGGCCTGCGCGCGCAGCGCCTCCTCGGTGCGGGCGCCGAGCACCCAGGGCAGCGCGGGCAGGCGCAGCGGCGCGGGCCCGGCCCCAGTGACGGCGGCGTCGGGGGCGGGGGCGGCGTCGGGGGCCGGTGCCTCGGCGGGTGCTTCCTCGACGATCACGTGCGCGTTGGTGCCGCTGACGCCGAAGGAGGAGATCCCGGCCCGGCGCGGGCGCTGCGATCGCGGCCAGGCGGTGGCCTCGGTGAGCAGTTCGACCGCGCCGGCCGTCCAGTCCACGTGCGGCGTCGGCGCGTCCACGTGCAGGGTCCTGGGCAGCAGGTCGTGCCGCATCGCCTGGATCATCTTGATCACACCGGCGACGCCCGCCGCGGCGCCGGTGTGACCGAGGTTGGACTTGACCGCGCCCAGCCGCAGCGGCTGGTCCGCGGGCCGGTTCTGGCCGTAGGTGGCCAGCAGCGCCTGCGCCTCGATCGGGTCGCCCAGCGCGGTGCCGGTGCCGTGCGCCTCCACCGCGTCCACGTCTGCGGCCGACAGCCGCGCGGCGGCCAGCGCCTGGCGGATCACCCGCTCCTGCGCCAGGTCGTTGGGGGCGGTCAGACCGTTGCTGGCGCCGTCCTGGTTGACCGCGCTGCCGCGCACCGTGGCGAGCACGGTGTGACCCAGGCGCTGCGCGTCGGAGAGGCGCTCCAGCAGCAGCACGCCGGCGCCCTCGGCCCAGCCGGTGCCGTCGGCGGCGGCCGCGAAGGCCTTGCAGCGCCCGTCGGGGGCCAGCCCACGCTGGCGGCTGAACTCGACGAAGATTCCCGGGGTGGCCATCACGGTCACCCCGCCCGCCAGCGCCATCGTGCACTCGCCGGCGCGCAGTGCCTGGGCGGCGAGGTGGATGGCGACCAGCGAGGAGGAGCAGGCGGTGTCGATCGTGACGGCCGGGCCCTCCAGGCCCAGTGTGTAGGCGATCCGCCCGGAGGCGACGCTGGTCATGCTGCCGGTTCCCAGGTAGCCCTCGACCTCCTCCGGGATCCGGGTGAGCCGCTCGGCGTAGCCGGAGGAGATGGTTCCGGCGAAGACGCCGACCTGGCTGCCCTTGAGCGAGGTCGGGTCGATGCCGGCGCGTTCGAACGCCTCCCAGGAGGTCTCCAGCAGCAGCCGCTGCTGCGGGTCCATCGCCAGGGCCTCGCGCGGGGAGATGCCGAACAGCTCGGCGTCGAACTCGGCCGCGCCGTCCAGGAAGCCGCCACGGCGGGTGTAGCTGGTGCCCGAGTGGTCGGGGTCGGGGTCGTAGAGGGCGTCCAGGTCCCAGCCCCGGTCGGCGGGGAAGTCGCCGAGCGCGTCGGTGCCCTCGGCGACCAGGTGCCACAGGTCCTCGGGGCTGCGCACCCCGCCGGGGTAGCGGCAGGCCATGGCGACCACGGCGATCGGCTCGAACGCGGCGGCCTCCAGCTCACGCAGCCGCTGCCGGGTCTGACCCAGGTCGGCGGTGGCCCGCTTGAGGTACTCCAGGAGCTTTTCTTCGTTGGTCGACACGCGCGGGGCCCACTTTCACGGGGAGATCGGGGGGACGGGGACGGCCGGGTCGGATCAGGGCGTGCCGAGTTCGCGGTCGAGCAGGTCGAAGAGTTCCTCGGCTCCGGCGGCGGCCAGTGCGGCGCCGTCCAGCGCGGTGGCCGGCGTGCTGCTGCCCGCCGGTTCGCGCCACTTCCACAGCAGGGTTTCCAGTCGCCGGGCGACCGCCGCCCGGGTCTGCGGGTCCGCCGGCAGCCGGGACAGCGCGTTCTCCAGCCGGTTGAACTCGGAGGGAGCCGGGCCGGCGGGACCGGCACCCTCGGTGCCGAGTTCGGTCAGCAGGTGGGCGGCCAGGGCGGCCGGGGTCGGGTGGCTGAACACGACAGTGACCGGCAGCCGCAGGCCCAGTGCCGTACTCAGGCGCCCGCGCAGCTCGACCGCGGCCATCGAGTCCAGGCCCAGTTCGCGCAGCGGCTTGTCGGCGGCCACCTCGCCGGGCACGGCATGACCGAGCACGTCGGCGGTGTGCGCGACCACCAGGTCGCTGAGCGCCCGGTGCCGGTCCTGCTCGGGCAGTGCGGCGAGGCTGCGGCGCAGCGCGGCGGCGGCCGGCGCCTGGCCGGGGCTGTCGGTGGTGGTGGCGCTGGTGGTGGCTGCGGCGGCCAGGGCGGCAGGCCGGGCCGGGGTACGGCGCAGGACCGGGGCGGCGCTGGTGCGCGTCGGGTCGGGGTTGGTGCGCGCCGGGTCGGGGTTGGTCGGGTGGGGGGCGGTCGGGTCGGCGGCGGTGGGCTGCGGGCGGGCGGCGGCGAGTTGCTCTGGTGTGACGACGCGCAGCGCGAGCGAGCGCACCGTGAACGCCGGCTCGCCGGTGCCGGTGGCCGCGACCAGCGAGAGCGTGTCCTGGTCGTCGACCTCCAGGCGCACCCGCAGCGCGGTGGCCCCGGGAGTGTGGACGGTGACGCCGGACCAGGCGAACGGCATCCGCAGCTCGCCGGCGGTGGCGACACCTTGGGCGCCCTGGGCCGGGTCAGAGGTCTGCGGGGCGTCAGGGTATTGGAGGGTGCCAGTGCTCTGGGCCAGGTCAGAGGCCTGCTGGGTGTCAAGGTATTGGAGGCTGCCAGCACCCTGAGCCGGGTCAGAGGCCTGTGGGGTGTCAATGCTTTGACTAATGCCAGTGCCCTCGGCCGAATCAGAGGCCTGTGTGGCGTCAAGGCAGTGGAGGGGTTCAGGGCCCTGGATGTTGTCATGACCCTGGATGGCCTCAGATCCATGGATGGCGTCAGGACCTTGGATGGCGTCAGACCCCTGGAGAGTGTCAAGGCTCTGATAGTCGCCAAGGTACCGATGAGTCTCAGAGTGCTGGGGTGCTGCCACCCCGAGGGCTTGCAGGACGGCGGTGAGCAGCACCGGGTGCAGGGCGTAGCCGGTGGCGCCCTGACGCTGTTCGGCGGTGAGCGACACGTCCGCGTACAGGGTCTGGCCCAGCCGCCATACGCCACGCAGGGCCTGGCGGGCGGGATCCGGGTTCTCCGCAGCACTCGGCGCGGTCGGCGCGCTCGGCACGGTCGCCGGCCAGGAGACGGGTTCGGCGCCGAGCGGGGGCCACAGCAGCAGGTCGTCCTCGGGTTCGGCCTCCTCGGGTTGCTCCGGTGCCGGGGCAAGTAGGCCGACCGCATGGCAGGTCCAGGAGAGCGGGCTCTGCTCGTCCTCGGAGTCGGCGTCGGAGTCGGGGGCGGCGTCCGGGCAGGAGTAGACGGCGACGCGGTGGCCACCGTCCTGCTCCCCCGGTGTGACCGAGACCTGGAGCTGCACACCACCGTGCTCGGGCAGCCACAGCGGTGCCTGGAGGGTGAGCTCCTCGACGGTGCCCAGGCCGGTCAGCTGAGCGGCGTGCAGGGCGAGTTCGAGGAAGGCGGCGCCCGGCAGCAGCGCGGCCCCGGAGGCGAGGCGCTCGGCGAGCCAGGGGTGGGTGTGCAGGCCCACGCGTCCGGTGAGCACCACGGCCTCAGCGTCGGCCAGGCTCACCGCCGCGCCCAGCACCGGGTGTCCGGTGGGGATCAGGCCCAGCCCCTCGGGGTGCGCCGCGCCGCCCGGGGTGCCGGCCAGCCAGTACGTCTCGTGCTGGAAGGCGTAGCCGGGCAGTGCCACCGGACGGGCCCGGTGACCGGCGAAGACGGGCCGCCAGTCGACCGTGACGCCCTGGGTGTGGGCCTGGGCCAGGGCGGTGGTGAACCGGTCCGGGCCGCCCTCGCCGCGGCGCAGCGTGCCGAGCACCACGGCAGGGGTGTCGGTGGACTCCACCGTCTCCAGGACGGCGGTGGTCAGCACCGGGTGCGCGCTGGTCTCGATGAACGCGTCGTGGCCCTGGTCCAGGAGCACGCGGACGGTCTCCTCGAAGCGGACCTGGCGGCGCAGGTTGGTGTACCAGTACTCGGCATCCAGGGTGGTGGTGTCGAGCGCCGTGGCGGTGACGGCGGAGTAGAACGGGATCTGCGCGGCCTGCGGTCGGAGATCGGCCAGCTCGGCGAGCAGGCGGTCGCGGATCGGTTCGACCTGCGCGGAGTGCGAGGCGTAGTCCACCGGCACCCGGCGGGCCCAGATCCCCTGTTGCTCACAGGCGGCGAGGAGTTCGTCCAGGGCGCCGGTCTCGCCGGAGACGGTCACCGAGGTCGGGCCGTTGACCGCCGCGACCGCCAGGCGTTCGGCGAACGGCGCGATCAGGTCGGCGGCCTGGTCGGCCGTCAGCGCGATCGAGGCCATGCCGCCCTGACCGGCGAGCGCCAGCAGCGCCCTGCTGCGCAGCGCGACCACGCGCGCGCCGTCGTCCAGCGAGAGCGCCCCGGCCACACACGCCGCCGCGATCTCGCCCTGGGAGTGGCCCACCACCGCGGCGGGCTCCACTCCATGGGAACGCCACAGTCGCGCCAACGACACCATCACCGCCCACAACACCGGCTGCACCACATCAACACGCTGAAGCCATCCTTCCGACCCGGAGCGCAGCAGTGACGTCAACGACCAGTCCACGAACGGCGCCAGTGCCGCCTCGCACGCCGCGATCTGCTCGGCGAACACAGGTGACGCTGACAGCAGCCCGTCGGCCATCTCGGCCCACTGCGAGCCCTGTCCGGGGAAGACGAACACCGGACGGGCTCCAGCCTGTGCCGAGCCGCGAACGGCGTCGACCCCTGATCCGCCGACGGCCAACCCCTCAAGGGCGGTGAGCAACCCCTCCCGGTCGCCGGCCAGCACGACGGCGCGGTGTTCGAGTCCGGCCCGGGTCAGGGCCAGCGCATGGGCGAGGTCGGTCGGCTCGGTGGGGTCCGTGGCGGGGAGCGCCGCGAGGTGGTCGGCGAGCCGCCGGGCCTGGGCGCGTAGCGCCTTCTCGGAGCGCGCCGAGAGCAGGAAGGGCAGGACGGCACCGGACCCGGGCGTGACGGACTCGGGCGTGACGGACTCGAGGGTGACGGACCCGGGCTCGGCGAGCGCTGGCGCCGACTCGGGCGCGGGCGCGGGCGCGGGCTCGGCGGCGGACTCGGACTCGGCGACAGGGGCCTGTTCGATGATCAGGTGGGCGTTGGTGCCGCTGATCCCGAAGGCCGAGACGGCCGCGCGGCGCGGGCGCTCCAGCGCGGGCCAGGCCCGGGCCTCGGTGAGCAGCGCGACGGTGCCCGCCGACCAGTCCACGTGCGGGGTCGGCTCGTCCACGTGCAATGTGCGCGGCAGCACGCCTTCGCGCATCGCCAGCACCATCTTGATCACGCCCGCCACCCCGGCGGCGGCCGTGGTGTGGCCGATGTTGGACTTCACCGAGCCGAGGTGGAGCGGGAGTTCGGGATCACGGCCGCGCCCGTAGGTGGCGATCAGGGCCTGCGCCTCGATCGGGTCGCCGAGCGTGGTGCCGGTGCCGTGCGCCTCGACCGCGTCGATCTCGTCCGGAGTGAGGCGCGCGTCGGCGAGGGCCTGGCGGATGACGCGTTGCTGCGAGGGACCGTTGGGGGCGGTCAGGCCGTTGCTCGCGCCGTCCTGGTTCACCGCGCTGCCGCGCACCACCGCCAGCACCTGGTGGCCGTTGCGCTCGGCGTCCGAGAGCCGCTCGACGAGCAGCACGCCGACGCCCTCGGCCCAGCCGGTGCCGTCGGCGGCGGCCGCGAACGGCTTGCACCGCCCGTCCGGGGACAGGCCGCGCTGCCGGCTGAACTCGACGAAGCCCGTCGGAGTGGCCATCACCGTCACGCCGCCGGCCAGGGCCATCGAGCACTCACCGCGGCGCAGCGCCTGGGCGGCGAGGTGGATGGCGACCAGCGAGGAGGAGCAGGCCGTGTCCACGGTGAGCGCCGGGCCCTCCAGGCCGAAGGCGTAGGCGATCCGCCCGGAGATCACGCTGCTGATGCTGCCGGTGAGCGCGTAGCCCTCGACGGCGTCCGACTGCTCGTCGGCCCCGGCGCCGTAGCCGCACGCGGCGCCGCCGACGAAGACGCCCACCGGCTGTCCCTTGACCGAGGTCGGGTCGATGCCGGCGTGCTCGAAGGTCTCCCAGGAGGTCTCCAACAGCAGGCGCTGCTGCGGGTCCATGGCGAGCGCCTCGCGCGGCGAGATGCCGAAGAACGCGGCGTCGAACCCGCCCGCGCCGTCCAGGAACCCGCCCTCGCGGGCGTAGCTGGTGCCGGGGTGGTCGGGGTCGGGGTGGTAGAGCGCGTCCAGATCCCAGCCCCGGTCGGTGGGGAACGGCGAGACGGCATCGGTGCCGTCGGCGACCAGGCGCCACAGGTCCTCGGGACCGGTGACGCCGCCGGGGTAGCGGCAGGCCATGCCGACGATCGCGATCGGCTCGTCCGGCCCGGCGGTCGCGGCTGCGCCGCCTGCGGGGACGGCTGCGGCTGCGGCCTCGCCGGCCAGCTCCTCCCCCAGGTGGGCGGCCAGCGCGGCGGGGCTCGGGTAGTCGAAGACCAGCGTGCTGGGCAGCTCAAGACCACTGCGGGCGGTCAGGCGGTCGCGCAGCTCGACGGCGGTCAGCGAGTCGAAGCCGAGATCGCGGAAGGCGCGCTCGGGCGCCGGCAGGTCGCCTGGGCGGCGGCCGAGCACGCCGGCCACCTCCTCGCGGACCAGGTCGAGCATGATCCGCGCCCGTTCCTGCGGCTGCGCCTGGGCCAGGCGCCGGGCCAGTTCGGGCTCGCCCACCGCCGGCTGCCCGGCGCCGGAGCGGCCCTGCGGCTGTGCGGCCGCCAGCGCCCGGGCCTCGGGCAGGTCGGCGAGCAGCGCGCTGGGCCGCAGCGCGGTGAAACGGCGCAGGAACTGCGGCCAGTCCACGTCGGCGAGCACCGCGACCGGCTCGGGGCGGCCGACGGCGCGGGCCATCGCGGCCACCGCCGCGTGCGGGTCCATCGCGCGCAGTCCGCGCCGGGCCAGTTGTTCGCCGCCCTCGCCCTCGGCCATCCCGGCACCCGCCCAGGGGCCCCAGGCGGTGGCGGTGGCGGTCAGACCGCGGGAGCGGCGGTGGCGCGCGAGCGCGTCCAGGTAGGCGTTGCCGGCCGCGTAGGCGCCCTGGGCGCCACTGCCCCAGACGCCGGCGATCGAGGAGAAGAGCACGAAGGCGTCGAGCGGGCGGTCACCGAAGACGGCGTCCAGGTGCGCGGCGCCGAGCACCTTGCCGGTGAGGATCCGCGAGCAGGCGGCCAGGTCGGTTTCGGCGACGGTGGTGGCCTGGCCGATCCCGGCAGTGTGCACGACGGCCGTGATCGGCGGCCCGTCGGCCTCCACCTGCGCCACCAGCTGGGCGAGCGCCGCGCGGTCGGCGACATCGCAAGCGGCCACCGTGGTGCGGGCGCCGAGCGCGGCGAGCTCGGCGACGAGCTCGCCGGCGCCGTCGGCCGCGAGGCCGCGACGGGAGGTCAGCACGAGGTGTTCGGCGCCGTGCTCGGCGGCCCACCGGGCCACCTGGGCACCCAGACCGCCGGTACCGCCGGTGATCAGCACCGTGCCAGTGGGCAGCCAGGCACGGGACAGCCAGGCGCGAGGCGGGCCGGACTGCTCGGGGCCGGACTGCTCGGGCGCGACGTCCTCCGCGAGGACGGCGTGCCGCAGGCGGGGTACCCGGGGGCCGTCGGCGCGGATCGCGATCTGGTCCTCGTGGTTCTCACCCCCCGCAGCGACGGCCTCGGCGAACCGGGCCCAGAGCGCCTCGTCCGCGTCGGCGGGGACGTCCACCAGGCCGCCCCACAGCGTCGGCAGTTCCAGCGCAGCGGCCCGGCCGAAGCCCCAGACCTGCGCGGCACCGGCCGGCGGCACCGGCTCGCCGGCGACGGCCTGGGCGCCTTCGGTCACGCACCACAGACGCGCCTGGCACCCGGCATCGCCGAGCGCCTGCACCAGCGTCACGGTGGCGGCGAAGCCGGCGGTCAGCGCTGGCAGATCCGGGTGCGCGGCGGTGTCGGCGGCGAGCAGCGAGACCAGCCCGGCCACCGGAGCGGCCGCGCGGATCCGCTCGGCCAGTTCTGCGCGCTCGAGGTCGCTCTGTTCGAGGGTCAGGATCTCGACCCTCGCACCGGCTCGGGTCAGCGCATCGGCGCACCGCTGGACCCGCGTGGTGGGTTCGGCGGACTCGGCGGACTCGGCACGGTGAAGTATCAGCCAGGTGCCGGAGAGCCGGCCCGGGTGCTCGGGTGACCAGGGCTGCCAGACGGTCTCGTACTGCCAGCCGTCCAGCAGGGCCCGTTCGCGTTGGGTGCGGCGACGGGTGGCGAAGGCGGGGAGCAGCTCGGTGAGGGAGGCGCGCTGCGCCTGGTCCTCGCCAAGGTCGAGCACGCGGGCCAGTTGCTCGGCGTCGCCGCGCTCGACGGCGCCCCAGAACGCCGGGTCGCCATCGCCGCCGACGCCGAACGTCTGCTCGGCTCCGGCCGGGGCGGATGCTTCGAGCCAGAAGCGGCGGCGCTGGAAGGCGTACGGCGGCAGCTCGGTGAGCCGTGCGCCGGTCGCGGTGAAGAAGACGGGCCAGTGCACCCGGGCGCCGGCGAGCTGGAGCGCGCCGAGTGCGCCGATGACGGTGGCCGGCTCGGAGCGCTCGGGGCGCAGCAGGGCCGCCGTGGTGACGTCGGCCGGAGCCGGCAGACTGTCGCGGGCCATCGCGGTGAGCGTGCCGTCGGGGCCCAGTTCGAGGACGCCGGTGACCTGCTCCGCCATGAGTGCGGCGACGCCGTCGGCGAAGCGGACGGGTTCGCGGACCTGGCGGATCCAGTAGTCGGGAGTGGTGAGTTCGCCGGGGGCGGCGAGGGTGCCGGTGAGATTGGAGACGAGCGGGATCACGGGTTCGGCGAACGCCACACCGTCCAGCACGGAGCGGAACTCGGCGAGCATCGAGTCCATCCGAGCCGAGTGGAAGGCGTGGCTGACCGTGAGACGGCGGGTCTTGCGGCCCAACGCCTTGAAGTGGTCGGCCACTTCGAGCACCGGCGTTTCGTCGCCGGAGAGCACCACGGAGTCCGGGCCGTTGATGGCCGCGATCTCCGCTCCCTCAACCAGTGCGGCGAGGACTTCGGCCTCGGTGGCCTGCAGGGCCACCATCGCGCCACCGGTGGGCAATTGCTGCATGAGCCGACCGCGTGCGGCCACCACCGTGACCGCATCCGGCAGCGACCACAGCCCCGCGACATGCGCGGCAGCCAGCTCGCCGATCGAGTGGCCGAGCAGGAAGTCCGCCCGCACACCGAACGATTCGAGCAGCCGGAACAGCGCCACTTCGAGCGCGAACAGGGCCGCCTGGGTGAACACTGTCTCGCCCAGCAGGCTCTCGGTGGTGTCGTCGAACATCACCTCGCGCAGCGGCCGTTCCAACAGCGGATCGAAGAGCGCGCAGATCTCCTCCAGCGCCTCGGCGAACACCGGGAAGCGCTCGGACAACTCCCGGCCCATACCGACCCGCTGACTGCCCTGACCGGTGAACAGGAACGCGATCCGACCCTCCGGCCGGGCCGTCCCGGCCACCACACCCGGCGCGCCCTCGCCGGCCGCGAGCGCGTCCAGGCCCTCCAGCAGCGTGCTGCGGTCGCCGGCCTGCAGGACGGCGCGCTCGGGCAGCGTGGCTCGGGCGCTCGCCAGGGTATAGGCGGCGTCGGGCAGCGCGAGGCCGGGGGCGGCGCGCAGGAACGCGGCAAGGCCACGGGCCTGGGCCCGCAGCGCCTCGGCGGTGTGGCCGGAGAGCACCCAGGGCAGCGCGCCGTCGATCTCGCCGACCGTGTCGCCGGCCGGGTCACCGGCGGTCTCGTTGCCGGTCTCGCCGGTGCTCGGCAAGGCCTGGTCGGGCTGCGGCGACAGCGGGTCGGGCCAACTCTCCAGCAGGACGTGCGCGTTGGTGCCGCTGATCCCGAACGAGGAGACCGCCGCCCGCCGTGGACGCCCCGCCTCGGGCCAGGGCCTGGCCTCGGTCAGCAGCTCCACCTCGCCGGCCGACCAGTCGACGTGCGGGGTCGGTTCGTCCACGTGCAGCGTGCGGGGCAACACGCCTTCGCGCATCGCCTGCACCATCTTGATCACGCCCGCCACCCCGGCGGCGGCCTGCGCGTGGCCGATGTTGGACTTCACCGAGCCGAGGTAGAGCGGGAGTTCCGGGTCGCGGCCGCGCCCGTAGGTGGCGATCAGCGCCTGCGCCTCGATCGGGTCGCCGAGTGCGGTGCCGGTGCCGTGCGCCTCGACGGCGTCCACGTCCTGCGGGTTCAGGCCCGCGTTCGCGAGTGCCTGGCGGATCACCCGTTGCTGGGAGGGGCCGTTGGGGGCGGTCAGGCCGTTGCTCGCGCCGTCCTGGTTCACCGCGCTGCCGCGCACGGTGGCCAGCACGTGGTGGCCGTTGCGGCGGGCGTCGCTGAGGCGTTCCAGGACCAGCACGCCGATCCCCTCGCCGGGTCCGAACCCGTCGCCGCCCGCCGCGAAGGCCTTGCAGCGCCCGTCCGCCGCCAGGCCGCGCTGGCGGCTGAACTCGATGAAGAGGCCGGGTTCGGACATCACGGTCACGCCGCCGGCCAGCGCCATCGAGCACTCGCCGGCCCGCAGCGCCTGGGCGGCCAGGTGCAGCGCGACCAGGGAGGAGGAGCAGGCGGTGTCCACGGTGACCGCCGGGCCCTCGAAGCCGAAGGTGTAGGCGACCCGGCCGGAGCCGACGCTCGGGGTGTTGCCGGTGCCCAGATAGCCTTCGAGCTCTTCCGGTGCCCGGTCCACCCGGGCGGCGTACCCCTGGGCGACCAGTCCGGTGAAGACACCGATCGCCCGGCCGCCGAGCGAGTCCGGCGCGATCCCGGCGTGCTCGAGGGCCTCCCAGGAGGTCTCCAGCAGCAGGCGCTGCTGCGGGTCCATGGCGAGCGCCTCACGGGGGTTGATCCCGAAGAGCTCGGCGTCGAAGCGGTCGGCGTCGTGCAGGAAGCCGCCGAAGCGGGTGTAGCTGGTGCCCGGGTGGTCGGGGTCGGGGTGGTAGAGCTCCGCCAGGTCCCAGCCGCGGTTGGCCGGCAGCTCCGAGATGGCGTCGGTGCCGTCGGCGACCAGGCGCCACAGGTCGTCGGCGGAGCGGACGCCGCCGGGGAACCGGCAGGCCATGCCGACGATCGCGATCGGCTCCTGCGCGCCCGGCGCGCCAGGCGCGCCGCCCGCGACCGGCTGGGCCGGAGCGGCTGCTCCCGGCTCGGCGCCGAGCAACTCGGCACCCGCTTCGGCGCCCAACTCGGTGCCCAGCCAGCGGGCCAGCACCGCGGGGGTCGGGTAGTCGAAGACCAGGGTCACCGGCAGCCGCAGACCGGTGTCCGCGGCCAGGCGGTTGCGCAGTTCGACGGCGGTGAGCGAGTCGAAGCCGAGGTCCTTGAAGCCGCGCTCGCTCACCACGGCCGTCGCATCGCCGTGGCCGAGCACGGCGGCGACGTGGGTGCGGACCAACTCCAGCAGCGCCCGGTCGCGTTCGGCCGGGCCGAGAGCCGCCAGGCGCCGTTGCCAGGCCGAGCCGTCGAGCTCGCGCCCGTCGGCCGCCGCGCGCCGGGCCGGGCCGCGCACCAGGCCGCTGAGCAGCGCGGGCAGCGTGCCGGTGACGGCCAGGGCGCGCAGCGCGGCGAGGTCCAGGCGCAGCGGGACGAGCAACGGCTGCGCGCTGGAGCGGCCTGCGTCGAACAGTCGCAGGCCCAGGTCGGAGGAGAACGGCAGCAGGCCGCCGCGGGCCATCCGGGCCAGGTCCTCCCGGCCGAGGTGGCCGGTCATCCCGGTCGCCTCCCCCCAGAGCCCCCAGGCGAGGGAGGTGGCGGGCAGGCCCTCGGCGTGGCGGTGCTGCGCCAGGGCGTCCAGGAAGGCGTTCGCGGCCGCGTAGTTGGCCTGCCCCGGTCCGCCGAACAGGCCGGCGACGGAGGAGAAGAGGACGAATGCGGCGAGATCCTGGCCCTGGGTGAGCTCGTGCAGGTTGACTGCACCGTCGATCTTGGCGCGCAGCACCAGGTCGAGCTGGTCCGGGGTCATCGACTCGACCAGACCGTCGGCCAGGACGCCGGTGGCGTGCACGACGGCCGTCAGCGGGGTATCGGCCGGAATGTGGGCGAGGACGGCAGCCAGGGCCTCGCGGTCGGCCGCGTCACACGCCTCGACCAGCACGCTGGCGCCGAGTTCGGACAGTTCGGCCACCAGCTCCTGCGCGCCCGGAGCGTCCGGGCCGCGACGGCTGAGCAGCACCAGACTGCGCACACCGTGCTCGGCCACCAGGTGACGGGCGACCAGGGCGCCGAGCGTGCCGGTGCCGCCGGTGATCAACACCGTGCCGTCGGGGTCGAGCGGGGTCGGCATCCGCAGCACGATCTTGCCGGTGTGCCGGGCCTGCGACATGAAGCGGAACGCCTCCGGCGCCCGCCGAACGTCCCACGCACGCACCGGAATCGGCGACAGCGCACCGGTGGCGAACAGCGGCATCAGGTCGGCGAACAGCCGGGCGATGCCGTCCGCGCCGGCCGCCTCCACCAGATCGAAGGCCTGGTACGAGACCCCCGGGTGATCCTGGGCGACGCGCTGCGGATCGCGCGGGTCGGTCTTGCCCATCTCAACGAACCGCCCACCAGGGGCGAGCAGCCGCAGCGAGGCGTCGATGAACTCGCCCGCAAGGGAGTTGAGGACCACGTCCACGCCACGGCCATCGGTGGCCGTACGGATCTTCTGCTCGAAGTCCAGGGTGCGGGAGGAGGCAATGTGCGCCTCGTCCAAGCCGAGCCCGCGCAAGGTCTCCCACTTGCCCTCGCTCGCGGTCGCGAAGACCTCCGCGCCCAGGTGACGGGCCAGTTGGACGGCGGCCATGCCGACGCCGCCCGCACCCGCGTGGATCAGCACCCGCTCACCCGGCCGCAGCCCGGCGAGCTCCACCAGGCCGAAGGAGGCGGTCAGGAAGACGACTGGCACCGAGGCACCCTGCTCGAAGGACCAGTGTGCAGGCAGCTTCGCAAGGGAACGCACGTCGGCGACGGCTTGCGGGCCGAAGGCCGGGAACATCCCGAACACCGCGTCGCCGACCGCGAAGTCGTCGGTGCTGAGGCCGACTTCGGTGACGACGCCGGCGCCCTCACCACCCATCGACGCCGCACCCGGGTACATGCCGAGCGCGATCAGCACGTCACGGAAGTTCAGGCCCGCCGCACGAACCGCGATGCGGACCTGACCGGCGGCCAGCTCCTGCTCGGCCTCCGGGCTGGGAACCAGCGCCAGGTTCTCCAGCGTGCCGGTCGGCTCGCAGGTCAGCTGCCAGCCGCGCTGCGACGGTGCCACCAGCGGCCCGCCCCGGCCCTGGCGTGCCAGCCGGGGCACCAGCATCTCGCCTCGGCGTAGGGCCAGTTGCGGCTCACCGCCGGCCAGCGCAGAGGCCAGTGCGGCGACCGACTCAGGGGTGTCGTCGGTGTCGATCAGGACGAAGCGGCCGGGGTGCTCGCTCTGTGCCGAGCGCACCAGACCCCAGACGGGCGCATGCGCCAGGTCGGACACCGGATCGCCCGTCGCCGCTGCCACCGCGCCGTGGGTGACCACGGCCAGCCGGGACGTCGCGGTCTCCTGCTGCCCGAGCCACTGCTGGATCCGGGCCAGTACGGCGGCGGTTGCGGCGTTCGCGGCGGAAGCCGTGGTTGCGGTTGCGGCCGGGGGCGGGCAGTCGAGCACGGTGACGGTGTCGGCGCTCAGGTGTCCGGGCAGCGCGGCGGGCAGCCAGTCCACCCGGAGGAGACTGTCGCTCGCCTCGTCGTGCAGCTGGGTGAACTGGTCGGCTGTGACCGGGCGCAGCGTGAGACCGCGCGCGGAGAACACCGGCCGACCGGCGCCGTCGGCGGCCTCGACGGACACGGTGTCGCCCTCGACGAGGGACAGGCGCACCCGCAGCGAGGCGGCGCCGGAGGCGTGCAGCCGCACGCCGTTCCAGGCGAACGGGAGGCGAACGGCGCTACCACCAGTGCCGCCAGCACCCAGCACCGTCAGGGCTGCGGCTTGCAGCGCGGCGTCGAGCAGCGCCGGGTGCAGGCCGAAGCGGCCGGCGTTGTCGCGCTGTTCGGCGGGCAGCGCCACCTCGGCGCAGACGTCCTCGCCGAGGCGCCAGGCCGCGCGCAGGCCCCGGAAGGACGGGCCGTACTGGTAACCGGTCTCGGCCAGGTCCGCGTAGAAGCGATCCAGCTCGACGGGCTGCGCGCCGGCCGGCGGCCAGGGCGCCGCGCCGTCGGAGTCGGCGCCGACCGCCGGGGCGGGAGTGGAGGTGGGCGTGGGCTGTTCCGGGAGGAGCAGGCCGCTGGCGTTGCGGGACCACTCCTGTTCGGCGGTGGCGTCGTCGGTCCGCGAGAAGACGGCGACCGTGCGGCTGCCGTCCGCGCCGGGTGCCTGGACGACCACCTGCACCTGCACGCCGCCGGATTCGGGCAGCACCAGCGGCGCCTCCAGCACCAGTTCCTCGACGCGCCCACAGCCCACGCCGTCGCCGGCGCGGATCGCCAGCTCGACGAACGCCGTCCCCGGCAGCAGCACCGTGCCGGCCACCGCGTGGTCGCGCAGCCAGGGGTGTGAGGAGAGCGAGAGCCGCCCGGTGAGCAGGAACCCCTGGCCGTCGGCCAGGGACACCGAGGCGCCGAGCAGCGGGTGGCCCTCGCCGGTCAGCCCGAGCCCGGTCGCGTCCTCGGCGCCCCCGGCGGACACGTCGCGCAACCAGTAGCGGCGGCGCTGGAACGCGTAGGTCGGCAGGTCGATGCGCCGCCCGTCCGGCAGGCCGAAGTCGACGGCCAGGCCGTTGACGTACGCGTCGGCGAGCGCTGTCAGCAGGCGCTCCGGACCGCCTTCACCACGGCGCAGCGTGCCTAGCACGATGGCCTGAGGAGCGGTGGACTCGATCGCGGTGGTCAGGACGGGGTGGGCGCTGGTCTCGATGAACGCGTCATGGCCGTCGTCGAGGAGCAGGCGGACGGTCTCCTCGAAGCGCACGGTCTGCCGCAGGTTGGTGTACCAGTACTCGGCGTCGAGCGTGGCGGTGTCGAGCAGCGTGGCGGTGACGGCGGAGTAGAACGGGATCTGCGCGGACACCGGCTGGAGATCGGCGAGTTCGGCGAGCAGCCGGTCGCGGATCGGCTCGACCTGTGCGGAGTGCGAGGCGTAGTCCACCGGCACCCGACGCGCCCAGATGTCGCGCTGCTCGCAGAGTGCCAACAACTCGTCGAGCGCCGTCGGCTCGCCCGCCACCGTGACGGAGGCCGGGCCGTTCACCGCCGCCACCGACAGGCGCTCGCCGAACGGGGCTATCAGGGCAGTGACTTGATCGAACGGCAGCGACACCGAGGCCATGCCTCCGGTGCCGGCCAGCGCCAGGATCGCCCGGCTGCGCAGCGCCACCACCTTCGCGCCGTCCTCCAGCGAGAGCGCACCGGCCACGCAGGCGGCGGCGATCTCACCCTGGGAGTGGCCCACCACCGCGGCGGGCTCCACGCCGTGGGAGCGCCAGAGCGCGGCGAGCGAAACCATCACCGCCCAGAGCGCGGGCTGCACCACATCGACCCGGGCCAGCCACTCCTCCGACTCCGAACGCAGCACCGAGGTCAGCGACCAGTCCACGAACGGCGCCAGGGCCGCCTCACACGCAGCGATCTGCTCCGCGAACACCGGGGAGGAGTCAAGAAGCTCAGCCGCCATCCCCAGCCACTGCGAACCCTGCCCCGGGAAGACGAACACCACCCGGCCGGCCGACGAGGCCACACCCTGCACGAACTCCCCCGCCGCCAGCGCGGCCACCAGCTCCGCACGATCCGAAGCCAGCACCACCCCCCGCTGCTCCATCGCCGCACGCGAGGACGCCAACGAGAACGCAAGGTCGGCCAGAGCGACGTCCGGGTGCTCGCTCAGGAAGTCGGCCAGGCGGACGGCCTGTGCGTGCAAGGCGGCGGGCGACTTCGCCGACAGCGCGAACGGCAGCACCGCACCGGAGACGGGGGCGGCGGGAGTCTGCTCCTCGTCCGGGGCCTCTTCGATGATGACGTGCGCGTTGGTGCCGCTGATGCCGAACGAGGAGACCGCCGCCCGGCGCGGGCGGTCCGCCTGCGGCCAGGCCATGGCCTCGGTCAGCAGCTCCACCGCGCCCGCCGACCAGTCGATCTTGGTGGAGCGCTGTTCGGCGTGCAGGGTCCTGGGCAGCACCCCGGCGCGCAGGGCCAGCACCGTCTTGATCACACCCGCCACCCCGGCCGCGGCGCCGGTGTGGCCGATGTTCGACTTCACCGAGCCCAGGCGCAGCGGCCGGTCGGTGGGCCGGCCCTGGCCGTAGGTGGCGAGCAGGGCCTGCGCCTCGATCGGGTCGCCGAGCGCGGTGCCGGTGCCGTGCGCCTCCACCGCGTCCACGTCCTGCGGCGCCAGGCCGGCGTTCGCCAGGGCCATCCGGATGACGCGCTGTTGCGAGGGGCCGTTGGGGGCGGTCAGGCCGTTGCTCGCGCCGTCCTGGTTCACCGCGCTGCCGCGCACCACCGCGAGCACCCGGTGCCCGTTGCGCCGCGCGTCCGAGAGGCGCTCGACGAGCAGCACGCCGGCGCCCTCGGAGAGGCCCATGCCGTCGGCGGACTCGGCGAAGGCCTTGCAGCGCCCGTCCACGGCCAGGCCGTGCTGGGCGCTGAAGCCGAGGAACTGTCCCGGGGAGGAGAGGATCGTCACGCCGCCGACCAGGGCCAGCGAGCACTCGCCGCTGCGCAGTGCCTGGGTGGCCAGGTCCAGGGCGACCAGCGAGGAGGAGCAGGCGGTGTCGACGGTGACCGCGGGGCCTTCGAGGCCGTAGAGGTAGGACAGGCGGCCGGAGAGCACGGCCGCGGCCGTTCCGGTGGTCAGGTGCCCCAGGTACTCGTCGGGCACCCGGCCGGCCGACCAGGCGTAGTCCAGGTTGTTCATGCCGATGAAGACGCCGGCCTGGGCACCGCGCAGGGCCGCCGGATCGATGCCGGCGCTCTCGAATGCCTCCCAGGAGGTCTCCAGCAGCAGGCGCTGCTGCGGGTCCATGGCGAGGGCCTCGCGCGGCGAGAGGCCGAAGAAGTCCGCGTCGAAGTCGGCGGCGTCGCGCACGAAGCCGCCTGCGGTGGTGTAGACGGTGCCCGGGTGATCGGGGTCGGGGTGGTGGAGGCGCTCCAGGTCCCAGCCGCGGTCCTGCGGCAGCGGGCCGATCGCGTCCTCGCCGCGTTCGAGCAGGCGCCACAGGTCCTGCGGGGAGGCGACGTCGCCGGGGTAGCGGCAGGCCATGGCGACGATCGCGATCGGCTCGGCGGCGGCGGCCTCGAAGGCGTCGATCCGCTGCTGTGCCTCGTGCAGTTCGGCCGTGGCCCACTTCAGATACTCGCGAAGGGTCTCTTCATTGGCCACAGCAGTCCTCCGGGGCTGGGGTCGCGACGTTCGCCGTGCGGGTGGTGGTCATGGGGGCGGTGGTCATACGGGCGCTGGTCATGCGGGCGCTGGTCATCTGGACGGTGCTCATGAGCTCGGGGTGCCGCGGCGCAGCCGGGTGTTGATGAACGCCAACATCTCGTCGTCGGAGGCGTCCTGGAGCTCCTCGGCGACGCTCTTCGGGTCGGATCCCTCGGCGTCGGCGGCCTGCGGGTCGGTGGCGGTCCAGCGGGCGAGCAGGGTCTGCAGCCGCTTGGCGATGCTGGCGCGGTCCGTCTCGCCGACCTCGGCGGTGGCCAGGCCGGCGGCGAGGCGGTCGAGTTCGGCGTGCACGAAGGCCGGGCCGGCCACACCGTCCTCCAGGAGTTCGGCGAGCAGCTGATCGGCGAGTGCCTGCGGGTTCGGGTGGTCGAAGAGCAGGGTGGCGGGCAGTTTCAGGCCGGTGAGCCGGTTCAGGCGGTTGCGCAGCTCGACGGCGGTGATGGATTCGAAGCCCATGTCGCCGAAGGAGTGATCGGGCCGGATCTCGGCGGCGCTGTCGTGGCCGAGCACGGCGGCTGTGTGGGTGCGGACCAGGTCGAGCAGGCGGCGCGAGCGCTCCGCGGTGGGCAGCGCGGCCAGTTCGTGGCGCAGCTGTTCGGCCAGGTCCTCGTCGGCGCGGGCCTGTTCGGCCAGGGCGGCGAGGGCCGCGCGGGCCTCGGGGACGGTGTCCAGCAGGGGGCTGGGGCGCTGGGCGGTGAAGGCGGCAGTGAAGGCAGGCCAGTCGATGTCGGCGATGGTCACGCTGGTGTCGTCGTGGTCGAGGGCCTGTTGCAGGGCGGTCAGCGCGCGGGTGGCGTCGAGCAGGCGCAGGCCGCCCATGTCGATGCGGCGCACGGCCCGGGCCGTCTCGGCGGTATCGGCCTCGGGGGCCTCGTGCAGCAGGTCCCAGACCGGCCAGGCGATGGCGAGGGCGTGGCGGCCCTGGGCGCGGTGGCGTCGGGCGAGCGCTTCGAGCGGGGCGCCCGCGGCGGCGAGGGCGGCGTGTTCGCCGCTGCCCCAGAACCCGGCGACGGAGCTGAAGTAGACGACGGTCTGCGGGGGTTGCCGCTCCAGCAGCTCGTCGAGCAGCAGCGCGCTGTGGGTGCGGTCGGCCAGGGCCCGGCTCAGGGCGGCGGGGTCGGTGGCGGGCAGGGAGGAGAGTGCGGGGTCGCCGGCGGTGTGGATCAGGGTGCTGATCGGGCGGTCGTCGGCCGTCAGCCGGGCCAGCAGCGCGGCCAGTTGCCGGCGGTCGGTCAGGTCACAGGCGGCGGCGGTGAGGCCGGTGCCGGTGGCGGCGAGCTCGGCTTCGAGCACGGTGGCGGCCTCGGGGTCGATCCGGCCGGCCAGCGCGATGTGGTCGGCGCCGCGCCCGGCCAGCCAGCGGGCGAGGTGGGTGGTCAGCGGGCCGGTGTCGCCGGTGATCAGGACGGTGCCGTGCGGGCGCCAGTCGCGGACCGGCTCGCCGGCGGGCAGCGGGGCGTGGAGCATCCGCCGGACCCAGCTGCCGGTGGCGCGGACGGCGAGCTGGTCCTCGTGGGTGCTGTTGGTCAGGGCGGTGCGCAGCCCGGGTGCGCAGGTGGGGTCGAGGTCTTCCGGCAGGTCGATCAACCCGCCCCACCGGTCGGGCAGTTCGAGGGCGGCGACCCGGCCCAGGGCCCAGAGCGGCGCCTGGTCGAGATCGCGGTGGGGTGTCGCTGCGCCCTCGGGGGCGGTGGCGCCGCGGGTGAGGCACCACAGGCGGGTGTCGGGCGGCAGCTCGGTGAGGGCCTGGGTCAGCAGCAGGGTCGCGGCCAACGCGGTGGGAACGGCCGGGGTGGCGGGGTCCGTGGAGTCCGGCGCGGTGGTGGGGTCCAGCGCCAGCAGCGAGAGGAGGCCGAGCGGCCCCGGGGTCTCGGCGCGGGCGGCGCCGACGCGGCGGGCCAGCTCGGCCCGGTCGAGGCCGGCGGTGTCCAGGGTGGCGGTGTCCAGGCTCAGGGTGTCGAGCGTGAGGCCGGTGTCGGTCAGTGCGGCGAGCAGCTTGGCGAGGGCCTCGTCGCCGGCCAGGGCGGCGGGCACCAGGGCCAGCCAGCGGGCGGGCGCGGCCGGGTCCACGGTGAGGTCGGCGGCCGGCTGCCAGTGGTCGCGGTAGCGCCAGCCGTCGAGCACCCGGTGTTCGCGGGTGCGGCGGTGCCAGGAGCGCAGCGGGGGCAGCAGCGCCTCCCAGGCCGGTGCGGCGGGGGTGTCCAGCAACCCGGCCAGGGCCTGCTGGTCCTGGGCTTCGACCAGTTGCCAGAACCGCGCCTCGGCGGGGTCGCCGGCCGTGCCGGTGCCCGGTCGGGCGGCTTCCAGCCAGTAGCGCCGGCGGTGGAAGGGGTAGGTCGGCAGGTCCACGACGGCGGGTGTACGGCCGGTGAAGACGGCGCGCCAGTCGGGGGTCAGGCCCAGCGCCTCGGCCTGGGCGAGCGAGAGCAGGAAGCGCTGCGGGCCGCCCTGGTCGCGGCGCAGGCTGGCGACGGTGACCACGTCCGCACCCGCGTCCGCACCCGCGCCCAGCGACGCGGCGATCTCCTCGATCGGGTTGACCAGGGTGGGGTGCGGGCCGACGTCGACGAAGGCGTCGTGGCCCGTCTCGATCAGGGCGCGCACGGTCTCCTCGAAGCGGACGGTCCGGCGCAGGTTGGTGTACCAGTACTCGGCGTCGAGCGTGGCGGTGTCCAGCGGTGCGCCGGTGACCGTGGAGTGGAACGGCAGTCGACTGCTGACCGGTCGGATGTCGGCCAGGTCGGCGAGCAGCCGTTCGCGGATCTGCTCGACCTGGGCGGAGTGCGAGGCGTAGTCCACCGGCAGGACCCGGGCGCGCACGCCGTCCGCCTCGCAGGCGGCGACCAGCGCGCGCACCGCGCCCGGTTCGCCGGAAACCACGGTGGCGGCCGGGCCGTTGGCCGCGGCCACCGAGAGTGCGCCGCCCGCCTCCGCGATCCGGGCCAGGGCCTCGGCCTGCGGCAGCGCGAGCGAGGCCATCAGGCCGGCGCCGGACAGGTCGAGCAGTGCCCGGCTGCGCAGCGCGACGATCTTCGCGCCGTCCTGCAGGGTGAGCGCGCCGGCCACGCAGGCCGCCGCGATCTCGCCCTGGGAGTGGCCCAGCACGGCCGCGGGCCGCACACCGTGCGCGCGCCAGAGATCGGCCAGCGCGACCATGACGGCCCACAGCGCGGGCTGGACCACGTCCACGCGCTCCAGCCACTCCTGGGACCCGGAGCGCAGCACCGAGCTCAGCGACCAGTCGGTGTACGGCGCCAGCGCCTGTTCGCAGGCGGCGATGCTGTCGGCGAACACCGGTGCGCGGTCGAGCAGTTCGGCGGCCATCCCGGGCCACTGGGAGCCCTGGCCGGGGAAGACGAAGACGATCCGCTCGCGGGTGCGGCCCGCGCCCTGGGCCACGCCCGCCGGTGCCTGGCCGCCGGCCAGGCCGTCGAGGGCGCGCAGCAGGCCCGCGCGGTCCGCCGCGACGGCGACGGCGCGGTGGGTGAGCGCGGTGCGGGTGGCGGCCAGGGAGAAGGAGAGGTCGGTGAGGTCGAGGCCGGGGTGCTGTTCCAGGTGGGTGTGCAGCCGTTCGGCGACGGCCCGCAGCTCGCGCTCGCCGGCGGCGTGGAGCAGGTAGGGCAACGAGCCGGCCGGCTCGTCGGCGCTGTCCTGCCCGTCGGCGCTGTCGTAATCGTCAGCGGGGGCAGCGGCGGAGGCTTCGGGTGCCTGTTCGAGGATCACGTGGGCGTTGGTGCCGCTGATCCCGAAGGACGACACGCCGGCGCGGCGCGGACGCTCCAGCTCCGGCCAGGCGATGGCCTCGGTGAGCAGTTCGACGGCGCCGGCCGTCCAGTCCACGTGCGGGGTCGGCGCGTCCACGTGCAGCGTCTTCGGCAGCACGCCTTCGCGCAGCGCCATCACCGTCTTGATCATCCCGGCCACGCCCGCGGCGGCCGCCGCGTGGCCGAGGTTGGACTTGACCGAGCCCAGGCGCAGCGGCCGGTCGGCGGGCCGGTTCTGGCCGTAGGTGGCGAGCAGTGCCTGCGCCTCGATCGGGTCGCCGAGCGTGGTCCCGGTGCCGTGCGCCTCCACGGCGTCCACCTGGTCGGGGGTCAGACCGGCATCGGCCAGGGCCTGGCGGATGACGCGCTGCTGGGAGGGGCCGTTGGGGGCACTCAGACCGTTGCTCGCGCCGTCCTGGTTGACCGCACTCCCGCGCACCAGCGCGAGAACGCGGTGGCCGTGGCGGCGGGCCTCGGAGAGCCGTTCCAGCAGCAGCACGCCGGCGCCCTCGGCCCAGCCGGTGCCGTCGGCGGCGGCGGCGAACGGCTTGCAGCGGCCGTCCGCGGCCAGGCCGCGCTGCCGGCTGAACTGGACGAAGCCGTCCGGCACGGCCATCACGGCCACGCCGGCGGCCAGCGCCGTCGTGCACTCGCCGCGGCGCAGCGCCTGGACGGCCAAGTGCACGGCGACCAGGGAGGAGGAGCAGGCGGTGTCGATGGTGACCGCCGGGCCCTCCAGGCCGTAGACGTAGGCCAGCCGGCCGGAGAGGACGCTGCCCGCGCTGCCGGTCAGCGCGTAGCCCTCGGCGCTCTCGGCGCCCTCGGTGCCGAGCCCGCCCGCGGCATAGCCGGAGGGCGAGCCACCGACGAAGACGCCGGTGGGCGTGCCCTTGAGCGTGGCCGGGTCGATGCCGGCGCGTTCGAACGCCTCCCAGGAGGTCTCCAGCAGCAGCCGCTGCTGCGGGTCCATCGCGAGTGCCTCGCGCGGGGAGATGCCGAAGAACGCCGGGTCGAACTCGGCGGCGCCGTGCAGGAATCCGCCGTGGCGGGTGTAGCTGGTGCCGGGGTGGTCGGGGTCGGGGTGGTAGAGCGCGTCCAGATCCCAGCCGCGGTCGGTGGGGAAGTCGGTGATCGCGTCGGCGCCGGCGGCGAGCAGGCGCCAGAGGTCCTCGGGAGAGGCGATGTCGCCGGGGTAGCGGCAGGCCATGCCGACGATCGCGATCGGCTCGTCCGTGGCGGCTCCGGCGTGGACGGGGATGGCGGCCGCAGGGGCGGCGTCCCCGGTCAGTTCCTCGCACAGGTGGGCGGCCAGCGCGGCGGGTGTCGGGTGGTCGAAGACCGCCGTGACGGCGAGCGGGAATCCGGCCAGGGCACTGAGCCGGTCGCGCAGTTCGACGGCCGTCAGCGAGTCGAAGCCGAGGTCACGGAAGGCGCGCTCGGCCGGGACGGCCTGCGGCGTGGCATGGCCGAGCACCTGCGCGATCTGGGTGCGCACCGCCTCCAGGGCCAGGCCGGGGCGGTCCGCCGGGGGTGCGGCGGCCAGCCGGTGGGCGAGCTCGGAGTCGGCGCCGGGGACGGCGGGGTTGGCGGGCGAGCCGGGAGCGGTGGGCGTCGTCGGCGTTGTCGGCGCCGCCGCGAGCTCGGCGAGCAGCGGGCTGGGGCGCAGTGCGGTGAAGGCCGCGGTGAACCGTGGCCAGTCCACGTCCGCGACCGCCACCGCCGGTTCGCCACCCGTGACGGCGTGGGCGAGCGCCGCCAGACCGTCCTGCGGGGCGAGCGGGCGCAGGCCCCGGCGGGCCAGCCGCTCGACGTCCTGCGGCGCGCTGACCATGCCGCCGTCGGCCCAGGGGCCCCAGGCGATCGCGGTGGCGGCCAGGCCGCGGGCGGCCCGGTCCTGGGCGAGTGCGTCCAGGTGTGCGTTGGCGGCGGCGTAGGCACCCTGGACGCCACCGCCCCAGAGGCCGGCGACCGAGGAGAAGAGCACGAAGGCGTCGAGCGGGCGGTCACCGAAGACGGCGTCCAGGTGGGTGGCGCCCAGGGCCTTGCCGGCCAGCACGTCCAGGCAGTCGCGCGGGTCGGTATCGAGCAGGGCGCTGTCCTGGGCGAGGCCGGCGGCGTGTACGACGGCCGTGATCGGCTCCCCGTCGGCCTCCAGCTGCTCCACTAGCTCGGCGAGCGCGGCGTGGTCGGCGACGTCGCAGGCGGCCAGCGTGGTGCGGGCGCCGAGGCGGGCCAGTTCGGCTTCGAGCTCGTCCGCGCCCGGGGCCTGCGCGCCGCGCCGAGAGACCAGGACGAGCTCCTGGGCGCCGTGTTCGGCCACCCAGCGCGCGGCCTGGGCGCCCAGGCCACCGGCACCGCCGGTGATCAGCACCCGGCCGCGGGGCTGCCAGGGAGCCGGCGCGGGGCCCTGCGAGCGGGCGGCGGCCAGGCGGCGGACCTGCACTCCGGCGGCGCGGATCGCGACCTGGTCCTCGGTGCCGTCGGCGATCATCGCGGCCATGCGGGAGCAGAGCAGCTCCTGCTCGGCGTCGTCCTGCTGCCGGTCGGGAGCCGGTGGGAGGTCGATCAGCCCGCCCCAGAGCGTGGGGTGCTCCAGGGCGGCGGTGCGGCCCAGACCCCAGAGCTGGGCCTGCTCGGGGCGGCTCGGCGAGTCGCCGGGGCCGGTGCTGACCGCGCCGCGGGTCAGGCTCCAGAGACGGCCGGTCAGGTGCAGCTCGCCGGCCTCGCGGAGGTCGCTGACCGCCTGGACGAGGGCGAGCGTGCCGGACAGCCCGGCGTTCAGCGTGGGCAGCTCGGCGTCCGGCGCCGGGTCGCAGCCCAGCAGCGAGAGGACGCCGGCGAGTTCGGTGCGCTCGGTGCCCTGGGTGTCGTCGGTGTCCTGGACGTGCGCGCGCAGTTGGGCGGCCAGGGCCTGGCGGCGGGGCGCGGCGGTGTCCAGGGTGAGGTGCTGCACCTGGGCGCCGCGTGCTTCCAGCGCCTGCGCGCACCGGTCGGCGAGTGCCTGGTCCCCCGCGTGCGGATGGACCAGCAGCCAGGTGCCGGACAGCCTGCTGTGCGGCAGTTCCCCGACCTGACGCCACTGGATCCGGTAGCGCTGCAAGTCGGCGAGGGCTGCGGCCGTGGCATCGGGGACGGCGTCGGGGACGGCCGGCTGGGTGAGGCGCTCGGTGGGGTGTTCGGTGGCGAGCCAGTAGTGCCGGCGCTGGAAGGCGAAGGTGGGCAGGTCCACCCGCCGGGCGCCGCGCGCGGCGAGCGCACCGGGCCAGTCCACCGGCACGCCGGTGGTGTGCAGGGTGGCCAGCGCGGCCGTCGCGCTCTGCGGTTCGGGGCGGTCGCGGCGCAACAGCGGCACGACCGTCGCGCCGCTCTGCGGGCCGAGGATCTCGCGGGTGACGGCGCTGAGCGCCGCGTCGGGGCCCAGCTCCGCGAAGACGCCGGCGCCCTGGGCGGCGAGGTGGCCGAGTCCGTCGGCGAAGCGGACGGGTTCTCGGACCTGGCGGATCCAGTAGTCGGGCGTGGTCAGTTCACCGGGAGCGGCGAGAGTGCCGGTGAGGTTGGAGACGAGCGGGATCACGGGTTCGGCGAACGCCACACCGTCCAGCACAGAGCGGAACTCGTCAAGCATCGGGTCCATCCGCGCCGAGTGGAAGGCGTGGCTGACCCGCAGGCGACGGGTCTTGCGGCCCAACCCCTCGAAGTGGGCCGCCACTTCGAGGACCGGACCTTCGTCGCCGGAGATCACCACGGAGTCCGGGCCGTTGACGGCCGCGATCTCCGCTCCCCCGACCAGTGCGGCGAGGACCTCGGCCTCGGTGGCCTGGAGCGACACCATCGCGCCGCCAGTGGGGAGTTGCTGCATCAGCCGACCGCGCGCCGCGACCACCGTGACCGCGTCCGCCAGCGACCACAGCCCCGCCACATGCGCGGCCGCCAACTCGCCGATCGAATGGCCGAGCAGGAAGTCCGGCCGCACACCGAACGATTCGAGCAAGCGGAACAGCGCCACCTCGAACGCGAACAGCGCGCACTGGGTGAACACCGTCTCGTCCAGCAGGCCATCGGCGCCGGACATCACCTCGCGCAACGGCCGCTCCAGCAGCGGATCGAAGAGCGCGCAGACCTCCTCCAGCGCGCCACCGAAGACCGGAAACACCCGCGCCAACTCCTCACCCATCCCGGGGCGTTGGCTGCCCTGACCGGTGAACAGGAACGCCAGCCGGGCATCCGGGCGCACGGTGGTCGGCGCGGCGCCGGGGGCGGGCCGGCCCTCGGCCAGTGCGGCGAGTCCGGCGAGCAGCTCGGCGCGGTCGGTGCCGAGGACGGCGGCGCGCACGTCCAGCGCCGAGCGGGTCGCGGTCAGCGCGTAGGCGAGGTCGAGCGGCCTGAGCTCCGGATGCGCCTGCACGTGGTCCAGCAGGCGGCGGGCCTGGGCGCGCAGTCCGGGCTCGGAGCGGGCGGAGACGAACCAGGGCAGCAGCCCCGCGTCGGCCGTGGGCGCGGGCACGGGGTCGGGCACGGGGTCGGCTTGCGCGACCTCGGTGTCGGTGTCGGTGTCGGTGGCGTACTCGATGACGACGTGCGCGTTGGTGCCGCTGATCCCGAACGAGGAGACCGCCGCCCGGCGCGGGCGATCCGCCTCGGGCCACGGCCTGGCTTCGGTCAGCAGCTCGACCGCGCCCGCCTCCCAGTCCACGTGCGGGGTCGGCGCGTCCACGTGCAGCGTCTTGGGCAGCACGCCTTCGCGCAGCGCCATCACCATCTTGATCACGCCGGCCAGGCCGGAAGCCGCGGCCGAGTGGCCCAGGTTCGACTTGACCGCCCCCAGCCACAGCGGCCGGTCGGCGGGCCGGCCCTGGCCGTAGGTGGCCAGCAGCGCCTGCGCCTCGATCGGGTCACCGAGCGTGGTCCCGGTGCCGTGCGCCTCCACGGCGTCCACCTGATCCGGGGTCAGCCGGGCGTTCTCCAGCGCCTGGCGGATCACCCGCTGCTGCGAGGGGCCGCTCGGCGCCGTCAGCCCGCTGCTGGCGCCGTCCTGGTTGACCGCGCTGCCGCGCACCACCGCCAGCACGCGGTGGCCGTTGCGCTGCGCGTCCGAGAGACGCTCGACCAGCAGCACGCCCGCACCCTCGGACCAGCCGGTGCCGTCGGCGGCGGCCGCGAACGGCTTGCACCGCCCGTCCGGCGCCAGGCCGCGCTGGCGGCTGAACTCGACGAACAGCGCCGGGTCCGACAGCACCGTCACCCCGCCGACCAGTGCGAGCGTGCACTCGCCCGAGCGCAGCGCCTGGGCGGCCAGGTGCAGTGCGACCAGCGAGGAGGAGCACGCGGTGTCCACCGTGACCGCCGGGCCCTCGAAGCCGTAGGTGTAGGACAGCCGCCCGGAGAGCACGCTGGCGACGTTGCCGGTCATCGAGTAGCCCTCGACGACCGGCGGCAGCTCGCGCAGGTTCTCGATGTAGCGGGTCGAGCCCGCCCCGACGAAGACGCCGGTCCGGCTGCCCTTCAGCCCGGCCGGGTCGATCCCGGCCCGCTCGAACACCTCCCAGGAGGTCTCCATCAGCAACCGCTGTTGCGGGTCCATCGCGAGCGCCTCGCGCGGGGAGATGCCGAAGAACTCCGCGTCGAAGTCGCCCGCGTCGTGGACGAAGCCGCCCTGGCGCACGTAGCTGGTGCCGGGCGTGGCCGGGTCCGGGTCGTAGAGGCGCTCGTTGTCCCAGCCGCGGTCGGCGGGGAAGTCGGAGATGACGTCGGCCCCGGCCGCCACCAGCTGCCAGAGGTCCTCGGGGCTGCGCACCCCGCCGGGGAACCGGCAGGCCATGCCGACGATCGCGATCGGCTCCCGGCTGCGGGCCTCGGTCGCGCTCAGGCGCCGCCGGGTCTGTTGGAGCTCCTCGGTGACGCGCTTGAGGTAGTCGCGCAGTTTCTGCTCGGTGTCGGTCATCGTCGGCGCCTTCCAAGCTTTCAAGGGTGCGAAGGGGTCTGGTCGGTGGGCGGCCGCTCCCGGTGGACGGCTGGCGTCGCCGGTCGCGGCTCAGCGGCTCAGTCGAGCCCCAACTCCTTGTCGATCAGGGTGAACATCTCGTCGTCGGTGACCGCCTCGAGGCCGCCCGGGGCGGCTGCGGCTGCCGGGTCGTCGTCGGGCGCGCCCGTCGCGGCCGGCTGCGGCGCCTCCTCGAAGCGCCACAGCAGCGCCTGGAGGCGGCGCAGCACCTGGGACCGGTCGGCGCCGTCGGCCGGCAGCGCGCCGGTGAGCGCCGCCTCCAGCCGATCGATCTCGTCGAGCAGCGGCGATGCCGCGTCCGGCTGCGCGATCGCGCCGAGCTGGTCCTTGAGGAAGAGCGCCAGGGCCAGCGGAGTCGGGCAGTCGAAGACCACGGTGGCCGGCAGGCGCAGCCCGGTGGCCGCACCGAGCCGGTTGCGCAGTTCGACGGCGGTGAGCGAGTCGAAGCCGGACTCCAGGAAGCCCCGCTCGGAGGGCACCGCGTCCATCGAGGCGTGGCCCAGCACCGCGGCGCAGTGGCCGCGCACCAGGTCCACCAGGATGCGTTCCTGCTCGGCCCCGGAGCGGCCGGCCAGGCGCTGGGCCAGCGGCGCCTCGCCTTGGGCGGTGCCGGCCTCGGCGGCCCGGCGCAGTGGGCCGCGCACCAGGGCGCGCAGCGCGGCGGGCAGCGCACCGGAGACTGCGGCGGCGCGCAGCGCGGTGAGGTTCAGGCGGACGGCCGCCGGGTTGGGCTCGCCGGTGGCCAGCGCCGCGTCCAGCAGGGCCAGGCCCTGCTCGGCGGTGAGGGCGGCGATGCCGGTGCGGCGCATCCGGGCCAGGTCCTGGCGGCCCAGTCCGCCGGTCATCGCACTCGCCTCGGCCCACAGGCCCCAGGCCACCGAGATGGCGGGCAGGCCGTCGGCCTGGCGGTGCTGCGCGAGCGCGTCCAGGAAGGTGTTCGCGGCCGCGTAGTTGGCCTGGCCCGGTCCGCCGATCATCCCGGCGAGGGAGGAGAAGAGGACGAATGCGGACAGATTCTGACTGATCGTCAGTTCGTGCAGGTTGACCGCACCGTCGATCTTGGCGCGCAGCACGCGGTCGAGCTGGTCCGGGGTCATCGAATCGACCAGGCCGTCGGCGAGGACGCCGGCCGCGTGCACGACGGCCGTCAGCGGGGCTTCGGCCGGGATCCGGGCGAGGACGGCGGCCAGGGCCTCGCGGTCGGCGGCGTCACACGCCTCGATCATCACCCGGGCGCCGAGTTCGGCCAGTTCGGCGGCCAGTTCCTGGGCGCCGGGGGCGTCCGGGCCGCGACGGCTGAGCAGCACCAGACTGCGCAGGCCGTGCTCGGTGACCAGGTGACGGGCGACCAGCGCACCGAGCGTGCCGGTGCCGCCGGTGATCAGTGCGGTGCCGTCGGGGTCGATTGGGGTCGGCATCCGGAGGACGAGCTTGCCGGTGTGCCGGGCCTGCGACATGAACCGGAACGCCTCCGGTGCCCGCCGAACGTCCCACGCACGCACCGGAATCGGGGAGAGCGTGCCGGTGGCGAACAGGCCGAGCAGCTCGGCCAGCATCGCGCCGATCTGCTGCGGGTGGACGGTCATCAGGTCGTAGGGCAGGTAGCTCGTGCCGGGGTGGGCGGCATGGACCACGGCCGGATCCCGAAGGTCGGTCTTGCCCATCTCCAGCAGCCGGCCGCCGGGAGCGAGCAGCCGCAGCGAGGCGTCGATGAACTCGCCCGCAAGGGAGTTGAGGACCACGTCCACGCCACGGCCACCGGTGGCCGCACGCACCTTCTCCTCGAAGTCGAGAGTGCGGGAGGAGGCAATGTGCGCCTCGTCCAGACCCAGCCCGCGCAGCGTCTCCCACTTGCCCTCGCTGGCGGTCGCGAAGACCTCCGCGCCGAAGTGACGGGCCAGTTGGACGGCGGCCATGCCGACGCCGCCCGCACCCGCGTGGATCAGCACCCGCTCGCCCGGCTGCAGGGCAGCGAGTTCGACGAGGCCGTAGTAGGCGGTGAGGAAGACGATCGGCACCGAGGCGCCCTGCTCGAAGGCCCAGCTCGCGGGCATCCGGGTCAGGGTCCGGTGGTCGGCGCGGGCCTGCGGCGCGAACGCTCCGGCGAACATCCCGAACACCCGGTCGCCCACCGCGAGTTCGGTGACCTCCGGGCCGACCTCGGTGACGATGCCGGCGCCCTCGCCGCCCATCGAGGCCGCACCCGGGTACATGCCGAGCGCGATCAGCACATCGCGGAAGTTCAGGCCGGCCGCGCGGACCGCGATGCGCACCTCCTGTGCGCCGAGCGGGGACCGGGTGACGGCGTCGTCGTCCGGGAGCAGCGCCAGGCCCTCCAGGGTGCCGGCGCCGGTGGCTTGCAGCGACCAGCCGTCCCGCGGTGGCACCAGGGCGCTGCCGTCGCCGCCCGTGCCGGTGCCGGTTCGGGTGAGCCGGGGGGCTAGCATCTCGCCGCGGCGCAGGGCCAGTTGTGGCTCGTCGCCGACCGGCGCCGAGGCCGCTACCGAGGCCAGTGCGGCGACCGATTCGGGGGTGTCGTCGGTGTCGATCAGGACGAAGCGGCCGGGGTGCTCGCTCTGCGCCGAGCGCACCAGGCCCCAGACGGCCGCGTGCGCGAGGTCGGGCACCGAGTCGTCCGGGTGGGCGGCCACCGCGCCGTGGGTGAGGACGACGAGCGGCGGCCCGGCCGGGTCCTCCTGCGCGAGGTGGGCGCGGATGCGCTCCAGCACCGCGAGCGAGGCGGCCGACGCGGCGTCGGCGAGCGGGTCTGCGGACGGGCCGGCGGTGGCCGGGACACAGTCGAAGACGGTCTGCTCCTGGCGGCCGTCCTGCCCGCCGTCCTGCCCGCCGTCCTGCGGGGCGGCGACGGCGACGGCGACGGGCGGGGCGTCGGGCAGGGTCACCGGGACCCAGCCCATCCGGTACAGGGCTCCGGCCGAGTCGTCGCGCACGGTGGTCAGCTGCTCGGCCGGGAAGGCGCGCAGCGCCAGCTCGCGCACCGAGAGCACCGGGCGACCGGCGCCGTCGGCGGCCTGGAGCGTCAGTCGGTCCGGGCCCGGGCGGGACAGCCGCAGCCGCAGGGTCACGGCGCCGGCGGCGTGCAGCGCGATGTCGCTCCAGGCGAACGGGAGGCGCACCAGGCCGTCGTCACCGCCGGCGTCGGCGCCTTGGGCGTCGTCGGTGCCCTGGGTGCCGTCGGTGCCTTGGGCGTCGTCGCCGGCGAGCTTGGCCGCGTGCAGGGCCGCGTCGAGCAGTGCCGGGTGCAGGCCGAAGCGGCTCGCCGGGCCGGTCTGATCCTCGGGCAGCGCCACCTCGGCGTACACCTCCTCACCGAGGCGCCAGGCGGCGCGCAGCCCGCGGAAGGCGGGCCCGTACTCGTATCCGGCCGCGGCCAGGTCCGGGTAGAACCCGTCCAGCGGCAGCGGCCGGGCGCCGGGCGGCGGCCACGCGGCCAGGTCGAAGGCGGGCGCCTCGCTCGCGCTGTCCGTGGCCAGGGTGCCGGTGGCGTGCCGCGTCCAGGGGGCGTCGTCGCCGTCGCCGGGCCCGGCGTCCGGACCGGCCTGCGGCCGGGAGTAGACCTCGACGGTGCGCCGGCCCTCCCCCGCGTCCGCGCCGACGACGACCTGCACCTGCACCGCGCCGCGTTCGGGCAGCACCAGCGGTGCCTCCAGCGTCAAGTCCGCGACGCTGGTGCAGCCGACGGTGTCGGCCGCGTGGACGGCCAGCTCGGCGAGCGCCGCGCCGGGCAGCAGCACCGTGCCGGCGACCGCGTGGTCCGCGAGCCAGGGGTGGGTGCGCAAGGAGAGCCGCCCGGTGAGCACCACACTGTCGGTGCCCGCGAGCCGGACCGCCGCACCCACCAGCGGGTGCCGGTCCGCGGTGAGGCCGAGTCCTGCGGCGTCGGCGGGTGTGGAGCCGGTGCGGGTGAGCCAGTAGCGCTGGTGCTGGAAGGCGTAGGTGGGCAGGTCGAGGTGCCGGGATACGGCCTGCGGGAACGCCGGCGCCCAGTCGACCCGGTGGCCGCGCACGTGTGCGGATGCGAGCGTCGAGAGGAGCGTGTCGCTCTCGGGCCGGTCGCGGCGCAGCACGGAGACGGCCGCCGCCTCGCTCTGCGGCGGGAGGCAGTCGTGGGCCATCGCGGTGAGCACACCGTCGGGGCCCAACTCGATCAGGGTGTTGGCGCCTTGGGCGTCGAGGGCGGTGACGCCGTCGGCAAACCGGACCGGCTCGCGGACCTGCCGCACCCAGTAGTCGGCGGTGGCGAGTTCACCGGGAGCCGCGAGGGCGCCGGTGAGGTTGGAGACGATCGGCAGCTGTACGTCGCCGAACTCCGCCGTCTCCAGGAGCGAGCGGAACTCCGCCAGCATCGGCTCCATCCGGGCCGAGTGGAAGGCATGGCTGACGGTCAGACGCCGGGTCTTGCGGCCCAATGCCTCGAAGTGGGCGGCTGCTTCGAGGACCGGGCTTTCGTCGCCGGAGATCACCACGGAGTCCGGGCCGTTGACGGCCGCGATCTCCGCTCCCTCGACCAGTGCGGCGAGGACTTCGGCCTCAGTGGCCTGCACGGCCACCATCGCGCCACCAGTGGGCAGTTGCTGCATCAGCCGGCCGCGCGCGGCCACCACCATCGCCGCATCCGGCAGCGACCAGAGCCCCGCCACATGCGCCGCGGCCAGCTCACCGATCGAGTGGCCGAGCAGGACATCCGGGCGTACCCCGAAGGACTCCACCAGCCGGAACAGCGCCACCTGGAGGGCGAACAGGCCCGCCTGCGTGAACACGGTCTCGTTCAGCAGCTCTTCGGCGCCGAACACCACCTCGCGCACCGACTGCCCGACGTGACCCGCCAGTTGCCGATCCAGCTCGAACACGGCGGCATCGAATGCCTCGGCGAAGACCGGGAACCGCTCGTACAACTCCCGGCCCATGCCGACTCGCTGACTGCCCTGACCGGTGAACAGGAACGCGATCCGACCGTCCGGTCGGGCCATCCCGGTCAGCACGCCAGGCGCGCCCTCACCGGCCGCGAGCGCGTCCAGGCCGGCCAGCAGCTCCTCGCGGTCGCGGCCCAGGACCACCGCCCGCTCCTCGAACACCGCGCGGGAGGTCTCCAGCGCCCGGCCCACCGCGCCCACGGCAAGCGCCGGTTCGGTGGTGCGCACCAGCTCGGCGAGCCGTCGGGCCTGACCCGCCAGCGCCTCACCCGTCCGCGCGGACAGCAGCCACGGCACGACACCGTCCACCGAGTCGGGCTCGGGCTCCTGCGTGAACTCCTGTTCCGGTGCGGGCATGTGCTCGATGACGACGTGCGCGTTGGTACCGCTGACGCCGAACGAGGAGACGGCGGCGCGGCGCGGCCGGCCCGTCTCCGGCCACGGCCGGGCCTCGGTCAGCAGCTCGACCGCACCCGCCGACCAGTCCACGTGCGGGGTCGGCTCGTCCACGTGCAGTGTTTGCGGCAGCATGCCTTCGCGCATCGCCATCACCATCTTGATCACGCCACCGACGCCGGCGGCGGCCTGCGCGTGACCGATGTTCGACTTCAACGAGCCGATCCACAGCGGGGATTGAGGGTCACGCTGCTGACCGTAGGTGGCGATCAGCGCCTGTGCCTCGATCGGGTCACCGAGCGTGGTGCCGGTGCCGTGCGCCTCCACCGTGTCGATCTGGTCGGGGGTGAGACCCGCGTTCGCCAGCGCCTGGTGGATGACGCGTTGCTGAGAGGGCCCGTTCGGCGCCGTCAGACCGTTGCTCGCGCCGTCCTGGTTGACCGCGCTGCCGCGCACCACCGCGAGCACCTGGTGGCCGTTGCGCTGGGCGTCCGAGAGACGCTCGACGAGCAGCACGCCGACGCCCTCCGACCAGCCGGTGCCGTCGGCGGCGGCCGCGAACGGCTTGCACCGCCCGTCCGGCGCCATTCCGCGCTGACGGCTGAACTCGATGAAGAGGCCGGGTTCGGACATCACGGTCACCCCGCCGACCAGCGCCATCGAGCACTCGCCGGCGCGCAGTGCCTGGGTCGCCAGGTGCAGCGCGACCAGCGAGGAGGAGCACGCGGTGTCCACCGTGACCGCCGGGCCCTCGAAGCCGAAGGTGTAAGCGACCCGGCCCGACACCACACTCGCCGACGAACCGGTGCCCAGGTAGCCCTCGATCTCCTCGGGGACCTCGGTCAGGCGGGCCGCGTAGTCGTGGTACATGACGCCGGCGAAGACGCCGGTCGCGCTGCCGCGCAGCGTGGCCGGGTCGATGCCCGCCCGCTCGAACGCCTCCCACGAGGACTCCAGCAACAGGCGCTGCTGCGGGTCCATCGCAAGCGCCTCACGCGGCGAGATCCCGAAGAACCCGGCATCGAACTCGCCCGCGTCGTACA
>NZ_JBWXUE010000031.1:0-95178 GCF_057158765.1 Kitasatospora sp. NEAU-69 | reverse complement strand
GGAACGGAGACTTCCTTCGAGCTGCTCTCGCAGTCCCTCCGGGCCCTTCGTTCTTACTTCGTAGAGCTTATCAGATCCGCCGTTGTGGCTTTTCCGACTCCCTCTCGGTGTTTCCGACCTTAGCAGGTCCTCCACACCGTTTCGGCCTCAAGTGGCCTTCGCCGTAACCGACCTGACGGCCTGTCCGACGTGTTGAACTTTAGCTGAACTCCGCTCCGAAAAGCGAATCCGACCGAAGTCCGCCCACGCAACCGAAATACCGGCACAGCACAGCAGGCCGGCCCACGCCGCCACAGACGGGCAGCACAGAGACCAGCACAGATGTACTGAGAGAGGTACTTCAGGAGAGTGGCCGCCCCGGGACCGTCCGCGCAGATGCGTGTCCGGTGCTCCCAGCCGAGCGACTTGAGAACACTAGGCAACCCGAGCCCCGGACGCAAATCCCCTGGCGCGGCGTCGCGCGGCGCCCAGACGGCGGGCCGGCGACGGGGAGACGGCCGGGCGCCCCACACCTCGAAGGTGCGGGGCGCCCGGTCGCGCGCTGAGGGTCAGGCCGGGCGGATGTGCTCCGCCTGCGGGCCCTTCTGGCCCTGGGTCACGTCGAAGGTGACCTTCTGGCCCTCCTGGAGCTCACGGAAGCCCTGGGCGTCGATGTTCGAGTAGTGGGCGAACACGTCGGCGCCGCCGCCGTCCTGCTCGATGAAGCCGAAGCCCTTTTCCGCGTTGAACCACTTCACGGTGCCGGTAGCCATAGTTTTCTCCTTCTCAAGGGGCACGGATCGGGTCCCGCACGGTGCGGGCCCCGGAGATGATCGCCTTGGTCCGGAGAAGCGCTGAACAGCAAAAACGCCCACGGCGTATCACCGCGGGCGAGAACTTCGGAACCACGACTGCTTAATAAGAACGTTACCTGGTCCGGGCCCCGGTTGCCAGGGGACTCGGGCGCGGGTTCAGGTGTTCTCGGTCGCACTCGCCGGCCGGACCCGGCCCCGCCCGCCCTGGCCTGCCCCGGCCCAGCCAGGCGCGCCTTGCCGGATCCGGCCGGGCCACGCGGGCCGCGCGGGCCGGACCGGCCGGGCAGCCGCGCCGTGGACCCGGGCGCCAGGTTCACCCGCTCGGGCGGAGGGTCCGTCCGGCTGTGCGACGCGGCGGCTCAGTCTTATGGGGTGGTTAGCGGTTGGTTAGCGGTCCTTTCAGACACGAATTCCGACCGTGACACCGGCCATACGATCGCATTTCCCGGATTCTCCCGGCGGCCCGGCGGCCCGGCGCCGAACAACGGATTTTCCTCGTACCGACTCCGCCGGTGACCCTTCCCGAGCGACTTGGACACCACATGACGACCGTCCCGACCGTCCGGCCGGCCGAAGGACTTCCCGAGCTCCTCCCCGAGCGGGCGCCGGTGAAGGTCAGCGTGGACAACAACCGGTGCCATGTGTATGGCATCTGCCAGCAGGAGGCGCCCGAGGTGTTCCGGATCGCCGAGGGCGGTTCGCTCCACAACACGGCGACCGTGCCGGCCCGCCTCGCGGCCGGCGCCCGGCAGGCCGTCCGCTGCTGCCCGATGCAGGCCATCGCCATCCGAGACGCTGCACTGCCCACCGAGGCCCGGCGCCCGCGTCACGGCGGCACCGGCGCCAAGCCCACACCGACGGCGGCTGATCGCCACCGGTGTGGACGCCCGGCGGCTGCCCGAGACGCCGGTGATCAGCGACCGGGTCCGCACCGTCCGCACGCTGGCCGACGCCGCCGCGATCCGGCGGGCGATGGCCACGGCCCGGGCCCGCCATGTGGTGATCCTCGGCGGTGGTTTCGTCGGCTGCGAGCTCGCCTGCACCGCCCGCGCCCAGGGCATGGACGTGACGCTGGTGGTGCACAGCGCGCCGCTGCTGCGCCGGGTGCTGGGCAGCCGGCTGGGCGAGCTGGTCGGCCGGATCCAGCTCCGGGCCGGGGTCGACGTGCGGCTCGGCACCCGGATCAGCGAGTGGACCGACACCGGCGCGGGCCTGCGCCTGCGGCTGGACGACGGAGAAGTCGTTGACGCCGACTTCGTCGTCCTGGGAGTGGGCAGCGTGCCGCGCACCGAGTGGCTGCACGGCAGCGGGCTCGAGATCTCCGACGGCGTGCTCTGCGACGCCACCTGTCACGCGGTGGACCCGGCCGGGCGGCCGGTGCCCGGCGTCGTCGCGGCCGGTGACGTGGCCCGGTGACCGAACGAGCGGTTCGACGCCGTGCCGCGCCGGGTGGAGCACCTGATCCACACCATCGAGATGGGCCAGCACGCCGCCGACGCGTTGCTGCGCGGCCCGGCCGGGGCGCCGGTCTTCACGCCCGTGCCCCGCTTCTGGTCCGAGCAGCACGGCACCCGCCTGCAAGCCGTCGGCATGCCCGCGCTGGGTGAGCGGATGGAGATCGTCGAGGGCTCGCTGCGCTCCGAGAGCTTCGTCGCCGCCTACCACCGCGACACGCCACGCGGCGCGCAGCTGGTGGCAGCCGTCGCCTTCGACATGCCGCGCCAGCTGCTCGGCTACCGCGACCGGATCGGCCGCACCGGCGCGCTCGCGCACGTGCCGGCGCCCCGGCGGGGGCGGCGCCGGTGAGCCGTCGCGCAGCCCGTCGCCGAGCCCGTCGCAGCCTGCTGCCGTACCTGCTGAGCCTGCCCGCGCGGAAGAACGTCCGGCGACGCTTCATCGGCGCCGTGATGATCGCCGCCATCGGCCTCTACGCCCAGCTGCTGCTGACCGCGCCGCCGATGCCGCCCGGCAAGGCGCCACTCCGGGCCGGCGTGCCTGGTCAGCCGCCCGCGGTCACGGCCTTCAGGTCGTCGAGCGACTCGCGCATGAGCTCCGCCAGGTCCGGCCGGCCGGGGCCGTTGATCCACCGCTCGAACGCGACCCGGAACACGACGATCCCCGCCTCGGCCGCGAGCGTCGCCGCCGGCTCGCCCACCCCGCGCCGGCGCAGCGCGTCGGCCAGCGCCGCGCCGAGGGTGGCGAGCTTGATCAGTTCGCGCTCCTGGAGCTCGGCGTTCGCGACGATGACGCGCTGGCGCAGCCGCGCGCCGTCCAGCCGGTCCTCGAACCCGGGGCCGAGCGCCAGCAGGGCCGCGGCCACCGCGTCGATCGGCGTCGCGGACTCCGGCGCGTCGACGACGGCGGCCACCATCAGCTCCTGGAGCGTGCCCGCACCCCCGAAGAGCACCTCGCGCTTGTCGGCGAAGTGCCGGAAGAACGTCCGCGGTGTCAGCCCGGCCCGCGCCGCGATCTCCGCGACGGTCGTCTGCGCGTATCCGCGCTCCACGTAGAGCTCCAGGGCCGCCTGTTCCAGGCGGCCGCGCGCGTTGGGCTCCCATCGAGTCATGCCCTGATCGTACGCGATGACACCGAATGACATCGAGGTGATGACACTGGACGACATCAGGTGTACGTTGATGTCACTGAATGACATCGATGCTCTCCGCCCGGCACCCGGACCAGGGACATCGAAGGACCAGGAGGTTTTCCCATGCGCGTCTTCGTCACCGGCGCCTCCGGCTGGATCGGCTCCGCCGTCGTCCCCGAACTGATCGGCGCGGGACACCAGGTCGTCGGCCTCGCCCGCTCGGACGCCTCGGCCGCCGCCCTGACCGCCGCGGGCGTGGAGGTGCAGCGCGGCACGCTCGACGATCTCGACGGCCTGCGCAGCGCGGCCGCCGCGTCGGACGGCGTGCTCCACCTCGCCTTCAAGCACGACATCGCCTTCTCCGGCGACTACGACGGCGCCGCCGCCGCGGACCGCCGCGCCATCGAGACCTTCGGCGAGGCGCTCGCCGGCTCCGGCCGCCCGCTCGTCATCGCCTCCGGGACGCTCGGGGTCGCGCCCGGCCGGGTGGCGACCGAACAGGACGGGCACACGCCCGCCCCGGCCGGCACGCCGGCGGCCGGCCCCCAGCTCCGGCAGGCCACCGCGCGGGCGACCCTCGCGCTCGCCGACCGTGGCGTCCGCTCCTCCGTGCTGCGGCTGCCCCCGACGGTGCACGGCGACGGGGACCACGGCTTCCTCTCGGCCCTGGTGGGCATCGCTCGGGCCAAGGGCCTCTGCGGCTACCTCGGCGACGGGTCCAACCGCTGGCCGGCGGTGCACCGGGCGGACGCCGCGCGGCTGTTCCGGCTCGCGCTGGAGCAGGCCGCGGCCGGCTCGACGCTGCACGCGGTCGCGGACGAGGGCGTGCCGATCCGCGCCGTCGCCGAGGTGATGGGCCGCCATCTCGACCTGCCGGTGGCCGCCGTCTCCCCCGAGGACGCCGGCGAGCACTTCGGCTGGCTGGGCGGCTTCCTCGGCGCCGACAGCCCGGCCTCGAGCGCGCTGACCCGCGAGCAGCTGGGCTGGAAGCCGACCGACCCTGGGCTGCTCGAGGACCTCGACCAGGGCCACTACTTCCGGCGGACCGCGGACCGGTAACTCGCCTGGCTCTTGCGGCAGTCGGCAGGACCGGCCGGTGCGTCGGCCTGCCGAGGTGCCGGCCGGCGCATGAGGATTCCGTGATGCAATGCGGCGGGCAGGTGCAGAATTCAGTCAACTTCCAGCCAAAGCCGCACCCTTGCCCCACTGCCCGCCACCCCGTTCGCGCACGCCCGTGCGCCGAGCGGGGTGACGTGTATCAGCCAAGTCAGTGGCTTTGGGTAATCGGACGTACACGGTTCGGATACGCTGTGTCCGTCCCAGTCCGGAGTGGGCCGCTCCGGGGACCACTGAACCAACTCCGTTGCCGCACCGGACCATTACCGAATCCCCTGGGACAGCCACGCCATCAACCGGGCCGGGGATCGGTCCGGGCCGGCAGGCGGAGTCGAGCACCGGACGGAACTCACACCAGACGGGAGGTCGACCAGCTGATGACGTTGACCATCGCGGACCTGCGGAAACGGCTGACGGACAGCACGGGCAAGACATTCCAGGTGACGGGCGCGGAGATCGGTGCGCCGGACCTGATCCAGCGGCACCTCGGCGGAACGCTCACCGTCGAGCAGACGGCCAACGGCGCGGACCTGACGGTCACCGGGACCTCCTCCCTGCCGGACGCGGCCGACCTGCCGGTCACCGTGACCTTCACCGCGGACGAGAGCGGCACCCAACTCGCCGGATTCGAGATCGCGTTCACCCTCAAGACCTGGACATTCCAAACCGCGTCGGCCGGCCTGGACTTCAGCTACCTCCCCGACTACGGCTTCGACGCGCCCAGGTTCGTGCTGCGCGGCGGCGAGGTCGGCGCGGTACTGGGCTGCACGCTCGGCGGCGCCGCGTATCGAGTGCCGATCGACGGGGACGGTCCGCCGGTGGCGGACGGCGACGGCGGCGCGTCGCTCCAGGCGGTGACGAAGGCGTTCGGTTGCGCGCTGGCCGGGGACCTGGGTGTCAGTCTCACCGGCGTCTGGTTCCGGTACGACCAGGAGAAGAAGACCCTGGTGGTGTCCGGGACCGTCGCGCTCGCCACCGGCAGCTCGCCCGCCACCTCCGGCTCCACCGTGACCTGGGCCCTGCTGGCGCTGCCCAAGCGCGGCAGCGAGCCCCGCCGCTACGTCGGCGTGGTCAAGGTGGATCTCGGCCTCTCGCTGTCCGGCCTGCCGATCGTGTCGGGGCTGGTGCCGGCCGCGAACGACCTGGTGATGCAGCACGTGGCCCTGCTGTTCAGCACGGCCGGGCTGGACCAGAGCGATGTCACCGACGTCAACGAGGTGCTCAAGGGCGTCCAGAGCGACTTCCCCGGCGCGGCGGCGCCGCAGCTGCCGGACGGCCCGCTGGACAGCGGCGTGACGGCGTCGCTGGCCTACGACCTCGGGGGCAAGCCCCGGGACCTGGTGAAGGTCCGACTGGGCGGGGCGTCGAAGAGTTGGACCGTGCCGCAGCAGGACGACGGGCCGAGCAAGGCGGCCGACGCGCCGGCGAAGGCGGAGTCCAGCGGCCCGTTCCGGCTGGGCGGGATCAACCTCGGCTACGCCGGCGGCGCGATCCAGGTCCTCGCGGACTTCACCGTCACCGCGCACGGGCTGGCCTTCGAGGCGCGCGGCTTCGGGTTCAGCGTGCCGGTGGCCGACCCCACCGCCACGACTCCGGTGCTCGACGGCCTGGGCATCAGCGCGAAGATCGACCCCATCGCGCTGGGCGCCGCCCTGCGCTGGCGCCCGGACGCGGACTGGCCGGTGCGCTTCGACGGCGCGGGGATGCTGACGGCGCCGGTGATCAGCGTCGGGATCGCCGGCTCCTACGCGCGCAAGGCGGACGGCACCCTCTCGCTCTTCCTCTTCGGCCAGCTCGGCACGGGCAGCAACCCGGAGTCGGGCTTCGGCCCGCCGCCCTTCCGGGTCAAGGACGTCTCGCTGGGCTTCGGCTACAACAGCGAGGTCCGCGTCCCGGAGATCACCCAGGTGGACACCTTCCCGCTGCTCAACCTGACCGACGCGGACACGACCCCGATGGGCGTGCTGGACAGGCTCACCGGCGGGACGGCGCCCTGGGTGGCGCCCAAGGTCGGTGAGGACTGGGTCGCGGCGGGCCTGCACTGGACGACCTTCGAGTTCGCCGACTTCCGCGCGATGGCACTGGTCGAGTTCGGCGACTCGCTGGTGATCTCGCTGCTCGGGCTGGGGCGGTTCGACTTCCCCAAGGACCGCGAGGCGGGCAAGGACCCGGCGGTGCGGGTGGAGATCGCGGCCCGCGCGCTGTACCGGCAGAGCGACGGCCTGCTCTCGCTGTCGGCGCAACTGACCGACGAGTCCTACGTCCTGGACAAGAACTGCAAACCGACCGGCGGCCTCGCGCTCTGCACCTGGGTGAACCCGAGCCCGTACGCCGGGGACTTCGTGGTCACCGTCGGCGGCTACCACCCGGCATTCAGCAAGCCCGACCACTACCCGGACGTGCCCCGGGTGGGCATCAAGTGGTCGATCAGCAACACGCTCACGCTGACGGCCCAGGCGTATGCGGCCGTCACGCCGCACGCGGCGATGCTGGGCGGCGCGCTGGCGCTGGTCTTCGACACCGGTCCGCTGCGGGCCTGGTTCACCGCGCACCTGGACGCGCTGATCCAGTGGTCGCCGTTCTTCTTCGACCTCAGCATGGGTGTCAGCATCGGGATCCGGGTCTCCATCAAGGTCTGGTTCGTCCACATCACCATCAGCCTGGAACTCGGGGTGGACGTGGATCTGTGGGGACCGCCGATCGGCGGCATCGCCACGATCCACCTGTGGTTCATCAGCTTCCACATCGGCTTCGGCAAGAGCCGCCCCGACCACCTGCCGGCGGCCAGCTGGACGCAGTTCCAGGTCCATCTCCCGCCCAAGCAACGGGCGTTGCAGGTGAACCCGGTGGACGGGCTCTCCTGGCAGCCCAGTTCGCCCTCGTCGGTCGCCCGGGTGCGCGACGGCGACACGGACGACCAGCCCTGGTACGCCTCCACACACGGGTTCAGCTTCACCACCTCCTCGGCGGTACCGGCCAGCCAACTGGTGTTCGGCAGCCGGACCGTGGCGGGCGGCGACGAGGACCTGCTGCACATCCGCCCGATGCAGAAGGGCGGTCTGACGGCCACCCACACCGTCACCATCACCCGGGACGGCAAGGCGATCGAGCACTCCGACTGGGCCGCCGAGCCGGTGTCCGCCAATGTGCCGCAGGCGCTGTGGGGGCCGGGCGAGAGCACGCTGACCGGCAGCGGACTGCTGCCGGACCGGCTGACCGGCCTGAAGGTCACCGTCCCGCCGCCGGCGTTCGGCGGGCAGCTGACGACGGTACCGGGTGCGCTCGACCTCGCCCCGCTCACACCGCAGGGCGCGCTCCCGCTGGACCCGGCGGCGGCCGCGGCGGGCCGGGTGCCCGAGGCCGACGCGCAGACCGTGGCGGCCATCACCGCGACTGCGACCGGCATCGCCGCGCAGGCGACGGCCGACCGCCGCGAGGCCCTGCGCACGCAGCTGGGCTCGCTCGGCTACCCGCTCGACGCCGCCGACCCGCTGACCCGCTACGCCGGCCTCGCCCGCACCGACCTGGCCGCCGAGCCGCTCCTCGTCCCGACAGGAGACTGATGCCCCGATGAGCAACCAACGCCTTGAGACGGCAAGCGGGTTCGAGTTCCACGACAATCTGGTCCCGGCGCTGGAGGCCGGCACCTACCAGATCAGCACGACGCACGGCATCGACGGCCTGGACACCGGCGACTACTTCGACACGCCGGTGGTGCGCACCCTGGAGGTCCAGGCCGCGCGGTTCGCGCTGCCCGCCGGCGCGGTGCACGGGGTGTATCCCACCGACGGCGCCACCGGCACGTTCGACCAGCTGCTGCCGCACATCACCCTGGACACACCGCCGCTGCCCTGGGAGCGGACCCTCACGGGCGAGGCGCCCGTCCCGGGGCAGCCGGTCGTGCCGTGGCTGGCCGTGCTGCTCTTCGCCGAGGGCGAGCTGCCGGGCGATCCGACCGCCGCCGGGCGCACCGTGACCAGGACCGTGGCCGACCTGCTGGCCACCTCTGCCGACCAGGCCATCGCCCCGGCCCTGACCGACGTGGCGGAGCAGGACCAGGCCGCCGTCTGCCAGACCGTCGACGTGCCGGCCGAGTTGTTCGCCGCGATCGCACCGCGCGCCGGCGAGCTGGGCCGGCTGGTCCACCTGCGGCGCGGCGACGACGAGCCGAGCGGGCTGCGCTCGCGCAGCGACCGCGCGGGGGTCCGCTCGCTGCGCGGCGTCCCACGCGCCGCCCCGCCGCGCTGGTGGCGGACGGCGCTGAACGACGACGCCTCGTACGAGGGGCTGCACGCCGTCGTCGTGGGCAACCGCTTCCCCAGCGCCGCCGGGGGCCAGTACGTGGCCCACCTGGTCTCGCTGGAGGGCTTCGCCGACCACCTCGACGGCACCCCGGCTAGCGCGCCGGTGCGCCTGGTGTCGCTGCGCGCCTGGTCGTTCCGGTCGCTGCCGGACTCCGGGGCGCACTTCGGGACGCTGATCGAGAACCTGGCCGCCCCCGGCCGCGACGACGCCGCCGCGCTGGGCCTGCGGCTGCCCCCGGGCACGGCCACCGGCGAGGCCGCCGACCGGCTCACCCAGGGCTACACGCCGCTGGCCCACCGGCTCGGCTCAGGTGAGCAGAGCTACGCCTGGTACCGGGGACCGCTCACCCCAGTGCCCGCCCAGGCGCTCCCGGACTCCGTGGCGCACAGCGCGAGTTCGGATGCGCGGCTGGTGTACTTGGAGGAGCACGGCCTGTTCGACGTCAGCTACGCCGCCGCGTGGAACCTGGGCCGGTCGCTGGCGCTGGCCGACCCGGCCTTCCCGCCCGCGCTGATGGCCTGGCGCACGGTGGCGCGAGCGCGGGCCGGCCGGATGCTCGCCGCGCGCGGCCGGGCCGGCCAGGGCAGCCTGGCCGGAACCGGCGCCGCGACCGGCCGCCTGAACGCCACGGCGGCGATCGGTGCCCGCCGGGCCCGGCAGGCGTTCGAGACCAGCGTCCGCGGCGGCCTTTCCGGCACCCTCGGCACCGCGCTGGCCGCCCCGCTGGACCCGGCCGCCGCCGGCCGCCGGCTGACCGCCGCCGTGCCGGTCCCGCCGCAGCAGGCCGCCGCGCCGTGGCTGCGCGGCCAGTTGGCGCAGCCCGACACCCGGGAGGCGCTGCGGGCGGCCACGGCCGCGCAGGCGGACCCGGTGCTGGACTGGCTGGACCGCCTCGCGCTGCTGTACCCCGTGCCGCTGGAGCACCTGCTGCCGCGCCAGGAGCTGCTGCCGAACGAGAGCCTGCGCTTCTGCTATGTGGACCGCGCCTGGCAGGAGGCGCTGGTGGACGGGGCGTTGAGCATCGGCATCGCGGGGAGCCTGGACAGCGAGCTGACCACCCTGCTGCACGAGGTCCTCACCGACCTGCCCGCCCGGATCTCGGGCTTCCTGGTCCGCTCCTCGCTGGTGCCCGGCTGGCCGGCCCTGCGCATGCACCTGTACGGCGGCGACAGCGGCGCGGACGAACTGACGGTGCTGCGCGCCGACGTGCTGGGCGAGGACGTGCTGCTGGTGCTGGCCGACGGCATCGTGGACCGGCTCGTCGTGACGGAACCGCCGCAGGGCCTGCACTTCGGCATCCAGGACGGCGACATCCTGCAACTGCGCGACCTCAGCGACCAGATCGGCACCGCCCTGCCGGACGTCAAGATCCCCCAGGTCAGCGGCTACCTGGACCCGGACACCCGGGTGCTGGACGTCAACCGGCTCGGCGACGCGATCACCGCCGCGCTCGGCGACCACGCCCAGCCCCACGGCCTGAGTTCGGCCGGCTGGGCGATCCAGATGGTCAAGGCGGCCCAGCAGATGACCTTCCAGCGCTCCTGACGCCCCAGCGCTCCTGACGAAGACGAAAGCGAGCACCATGCCGAACAACGACACCGGACCGCTGGTCGTCCCGGTCCAGGTCGACGCCCTGGCGGTCAACGACGAGGTCCGCTTCAGCGTGCCGTTCCTGCGCTGGAAGGCCAACTTCAAGCTGCTGCAGGAGAACACCTCGCCGGAGGGACAGCCCTTCGACAACAACGAGGCCGCGCACTGGGCCGACGATCCGACGGCCAACGGGGTCTACCTGCAGTGGCAGTTGCCGCAGGCGCTGCGCAACGGCCGGCACGACCCGGAGACCGGCGAGACCGGCTTCCCGCTGGTGCCCAACCGGTGGCTGGTCGTCCGCTACAGCGGCCCGGCGACCGACCGCTCCGCCACCGCCTGGGTGGTCGAGAGCGACTGGATCCCGCCGGACGACACCGCCACCGGCACCACCCCGTACCTGCGGCCGGGGACCAGCAGCAGCGTCCACATCGGCCGACGCCTCGCGGCGGGCGACTGGCCGGGCGAGAGTGGCGGGCAGCAGCCGTACGTCACCGCCGCCGGGCCGGGCCTGCTCACCTTCTCCGCCTTCCAGCCGTACAACGAGAACGTCCTCTCGCTGCACGACGACCTCGCCGGTGTCGCCGACCGGGACACCCTCGGCTACCTCGTCGCGGGCTGGTACTCCGCGCCGGACGCCGACCCGCTGCACGACGCGACCAGCCTGGCCGAGCTCGGCTGGGTGCTGGCCGGCGACCCCGGCACCGACCCGGCCGCCGACACCCCGCCCGCCGACCGCTCCCTCTACACCGGCCAGGTGCTGGGCCTGAGTTGGGACAGGACCGGCAGCCCGCCCGCCTCGGACCGGCCCGAGGGCGTGCAGGTGGACGTCGCCGTCGGCAACAGCTCGATCGACGCGCTCACCGCACTGCTGGTGGGCAAGGGCACCGATCCGGGCGAGGCCGCGCAGCTGGAGGCGCTGGCGCACGGCCTGCTCGACAGCCTGGACGACTCCGGCACCGAAGCCGTGGACCAGTCGATCCACCGTGCCTGGTTCGGCTCCACCCACGGCGGCTACACCTGGGACCTGGTCGCAGCCGACACCGACAGCCCGGCCGCGACCAGCGGCGATGACAGCGACAGCGATCTGGAGCAGCTGCGCACCCGGCTCAACACCGACCAGGCCGCCCACGACGCGAAGGTCCGTGAACTAGCCGACGCACAGTGGAAGTTGTACGGCGCCTGGTGGCTGAACAACGAGGACGACCAGCCCGACGCCTACACCGGCACGCTGCCGGCGGCGCTGGATCCCGGTACTGACGGCAGCCTCGCCGCCCGGGTCACGGCGCTGATCGCCGACATCGCCGCGCGCCGCACCCCCGGCTCCGGTCACCAGCAGCCGATCCCGTGGGGGGCCACCGACGAGGAGCTGGCCACCGCCGCGCAGGCGTACCTGACGGCGCGCGGCGCCGACCCGACCGCCTTGACGCTCAAGCGCTCACCGCTGGGCGAGTTCCACCACGCGCAGGACCCGGTGGTGCTGCTGAACGGCGTCAGGTCGCCGGCCCCGGCCGACCTCAGCGCCGCCCTGCCCTGCCGCACGCCCGATCAGCTGCTCACCGGCATCGACCTGGGCGGCACCATCGCCCCCGCGCCGGCCCCAGTGCCGGGGTGGCCGCTGGCGAACCTGCCCGAGGCCGCAGCCGCCACCGTCGACGCACTGCTCGGCGAGTTCTGGCTGCTCGACCAGGCCCAGGCCGCCGGCACGCTGGCCGACGCCGTCGCCGACCCGGGCGGGCGCGTCGCCGGCACCCTCCCAGCGCTGGGCACCGACAGCTGGCAGCAGCCGTGGAAGCCGCTCTACCTGCTCTACGAGCTGTTCTACTACCCGCTCCCGCACGACAGTGCCGACGGCGCCTGCTGGTCGTTCGACGGCACCCGCTACCACTGGAACCGGACCGGCGTACCGGCCACGTACCAGGTCTACTCCGGGCGGATGTTCCTCACCCCGCACGCCACCTTCAACCTCGCCGCCCAGATCAGGCAGTACCGGGCCAGCCACCCCGACGCACCCCAGGACGACCTCCAGCAGCTGGCCGACCGGGTCGCCGGCTGGGACCTGCTCAGCCAGGCCGTCGACGGGCTCACCACCCGCATCGCCCTGCGCGACCAGGCCCTCAGCGCCCACCCCGGCGACAGCACCGCGCCGGCCCCCCTGGTCGGCAACCAGCACCAGACGACCCCCGTCCCCGGCAAGCTGTCGTCAAGCGGCAAGTGGCAGGCCTCGGTCTTCCCCCACCTGCGCGCCGGCCAGTTCTACTTCAACCGGATCGCCGTCGTCGACCAGTTCGGCCAGGTCAGCGACCCGATCAACCCGCAGGGCAGCGGCAGCGAGACCGACAGCGACAAGAAGGCCCTGGTGCTCGCCGACAGCGTCCGGCCGGACGACGGCGCGACGGTCCTGCCGGAGTTCCCCGGCCGGTTCACCGAGCTGCGCCCCCGCCTGCTCCAGGGCGCCCGGCTGCGCTTCGACGCCGTCTCCGCCACCGACGACAGCCAGGTGCTCGACCTTCACGAGGGCGTGAACCCGGTCTGCGGCTGGCTGCTCCCGAACCACCTCGACGCCGCCCTCGACGCCTTCGACCCGGACGGCGGCGCACTCGGCCAGTGCCGGACCGTCTACACCGCCGACGGCGGGCAGCAGGTCGTCTGGGACCAGGCCCCCGGCTCGGCCTACGCCACGCCGGACGGTTTCGCCGCCGACATGCCGCACCTGGCCGCCTTCCTGAACGGACTGGTCGCCGCCGGGCCCGAGGCCCTCGCGGCGACGCTGACCGCGATCGACGAGACGCTCTACACCGTCAACCCGCTCGGCGGCTGGGACGACACCACGATGACCGTGCTCGCCGGGCGGCCGCTGGCGCTGCTGCGGACCCGGCTCGCCCTCGAACTCGACGGGCCGCCGGTGATGGACCCCAGTTGGTCACAGTGGCAGTACGTCCTCGACCCGGGCAAGACCGCGCCCCGGCCGCCGTCCCTGGACTACCCATGGGGCGTACGGCTCGGCGCACTGGAGAACCTCGCCGACGGCCTGATCGGCTACGCCGCCGGCGACGACTACGGCACCCTGCACGCCGTCCACCCGCCGAAGGACGCGCCGCCGTACCTGAGCCCGATCGGCGCCGGGTTCACCCTCACCACCGACGGTGCGCCGCAGTACCTGACACTCCTCGCCGACCCCCGGGCCCTCGTGCACGCGGTCAGCGACATCCTGCCGGTCTCCGTCTTCGGCGTCCCGGCCGAGTTCGTCGGGCCGGCGCTGTCCCGGATGGAGGTCTCCTTCCGGCTCGGCCCGTTCCTGACCGGCCCGCAGGAGGTCACCGGCGCCGACGGCCGGCCCACCACCGGCTGGACGCTGCCCCGGCCCTCGGTCCGGCACGGCGACTGGACCTGGACCGAACCCACCGCCACCGGCTGGCAGGACGCCCCGCCGGCGCCGTCCGGCGCCCCCGGCCACGTCCCGGCCACCCCGCTCAGCGCCCGCACCGGCCGGCTGCGGCTGCGCGGGGCGATCACCGACGCGCAGTAACCGGCTTGCCCTGAGAAGGAGTTCGAACCGTTGTTCATCAGTGCTGCCGCCACGGCGGACACCACCCTGAAGTACCTCGTCACCACCAGCCCGTCACCGCTGGAGATCACGCCGGCGGGCACCGCGCCCACCCCCGCCAAGATCACCGTCACCGCCGCCAACCCGGGTACCGACCCGGTTCACGTCACGATGGTCAAGTTCACCCTCCCCGAGGGCACCGGCGCCGGCGACCTCACCGAACACCTCGACCAGATCACCCTCACTGTCTCCCCCGCGACCGACTGGACCTTCACCCGCGAGACCGACGGCACGTTCCTCGCCGTTCCCGCCGGTGAGCAGGACTCCGTCGCGGTCACCGGCAAGGCCGTGCTGTTCGAACTCGGAGGCATCGCCGTCAACGGCGAGATCGGCGTCACCACCGTGACCATCGATGAGAAGACCCAGGACGACGAAGGCGACACCGTCAAGGGCACCGCCAGGTTCAACCTCGGCAAGTGCTATCCGAGCTTCCAACTCAGCGATCTACGAGCGACGTTCCTCGACAACGGCAAGACCAGCGTGAAGAACGGCGATCCGGTCACCCTGACCTGGACGGGCTCGTACGGCGTCAAGTACGACGTGCTCTACAACAACAAGTCCTACCCCGTGAGCGAGGCCGACGGCTACACCTGGACCTCGCCCGACCCCTTCCACTGCGACACCACCTTCTACCTGAAGGCCAGCCTCACCACCGACGGCCAGAGCGTCACCCACTACCTGCACACCACCGTCACCGTCGACAAGCCCGACCTCGACCTCGGCACCGCGTCGGTGGGCGGGGCGCTGTCGGTGGGAGGGGCGCTGACGGCGGCCGGAGACCTCAGCGTCGCCGGACAGAGCAACGTCAACGGACTGCACGCCGGGGGGACACTCGAGGTCGCCGGGGAGATCCACGTCGCCGGGACCGTGCACGGAGCTGACGCGAGCCATCCCGTCAGCCTCGGCGCCGCCGACATCGGCGGCACCCTCACCGTCGGCGGCCTGCTGACCGCAAACGGGGACCTCGACGTCTGGTACAAGGCGAACAACCAGCAGAAACTGACCACGAGCGGCGTCACCGGCGGGGTCCGGTTCCCGGGCAACACCACCACGGACGGGGACGCGACCGTCACCGGGGGCCTCACCGCCAACGGGGCGACGGCCGTCAACGGCACGCTGTACGTCGGCGGCGCGACGGACATGCTCGGCAACCGCTTCGTCCACAATTACGGGGGCAACGACTCCTTCAGCTGGACGGCCCCCACGGACGGGCTCCTCACGGCGGTCCTGGTCATGCAGGACCACACGAGATACGACGACAACGTCGGCCTGCTCGCTCGGCTCTTCCTGACGGTCGGCGGCAACGAATACTGGATCGACGCACCGATCCTCAGGCAGTCCGGCGTTTCCGGCCAACGCCACCCGCTGAGCGTCCTCGTCCGCAAGGGACAAGCCATCTCCGGCTACGCGCAAGCCACCGACAAGATCGTAGACATTAGCAGCGTCCCGATGCAGCTGTACTGGTTCCCGATCGGCCCCTCCAAGGACCTGATCGCCGCATAGCAGCAGGCCAACACCAGTCCGGGCCCACACCGGACCGTGCGGCTGCCCCGTCCCCTCCGGCGGGGCAGCCGCACATGTGCGGCGCTCCGTCAGGCCGCGTGCAGCCGGATCCCCGCGGCCACGGACTTGCCGCGCGTCCGCCGGGGCACGACGGCCCAGACGTCGCAGAGCGCGTCGACCAGCAGCAGGCCCCGACCACCGCACGCCTGCGGGTCGGGCGAGGCGAGGACGGGCCGACCGGACCCCGGGTCGGAGACGGCCAGCCAGTAGTGGCGTCACGGTCCAGGTCATCCCGTTCTCCGCTGGGGCGTTTCCCGGCTCGGGACAGTCCATGGTCTATGCCGAGGGGGACGTGCCGAGTCTGGACGTGGTGCAACTGGATCGAACAACTGCCGCCGAGTTCCTGCATCTCGAAGCACAGCTTCGCAAGTTCTCACTCCACCTTGATCAGATGCAGCGCATCGCACTGCCACCGGACCAGTCGCATGACCTGATCCACTCCATCGCACAACAGCTCTAGGAGAAGCCGCATGTCAGAAATTACGTGGGACGCGCCCTTTTGCCAGGATTCCGGGAGTTGCTTCCGCCTCGGCACGGACGCCGACGGCAACGCCTTCATCGCCGTCAACGGCCAAGAGGAACACGCCATCACCGATTCCATGACCGCCCTGCGCACCATGATCCTCGACATCAAGGCAGGCAAGGCCGACCACCTGCTCTAGGCAGTGTCCTGGCGATCACGAGCGGAGCCAGATGACGAGCGCGGCTGCGGTAACGGTTCCGAGGTAGACGCAGCCGCGCGTGTCGAACCTGGTTGCAAGCGCGCGGAAGGTCTTCAGTGCGTGGTGGTGTGCGCGCACGGACGTCGAGTCGACCGAGACGTCCCGGTCGATCTCGCCGGCCGCGTCCGCCTCGGCCTGGATCCGCCGCAGGAGCATTTCCCACGTTCCGTCCGCCGACCAGCGGCGATGCCGCTCGTGCACCGTCTTCCACGGTCCGTACCGCTCCGGCAGATCGCGCCAGTGCACGCCCGTGCGGATCCGGTACAGCACCCCGTTCAGGACCTGGCGGTGGTCCCGACACCTGCCACAGCGCCCATTGCTGACCGGTAGAAGCGGCTCCAGCCGCTTCTACCGAGCATCCGTCAAGTCACCTCTGTCTCCCACAGTCCTACCAACGACTGGACTGATCGTCGGGACGTCTTCCAACCCCCGGCGATGTTCGGTACTGACCGCTGAATACGGTGGAGGGGCCCGGTTGAATGAGAGGACGCGAAGACGTGGATGTGTATGAGGCCGTGGACAGTCGCCGGGCCGTGCGGGCGTTCAGCGATGAGCCCGTGCCCAAGGAGGTACTCGAACGAGTGCTGACCGCAGCGACGCGGGCTCCGTCCAGCGGGAACCTCCAGCCGTGGCATCTGTACGTCGTGACCGGTGAACCCTTGGCGGAACTCAAGCGGACCGCGACGGCCAGGGCACTGGTGGGGGACCCCGGCGACGAGCGTGAGTACCCGATGTACCCGGAGGGGCTGGCCTCGCCGTATCTGGACCGCTTTGCTGCTGCCGCCGCCCAGCGGTACGAATCGCTGGGGATTGAGCGCGACGACCCCGACCGGCCCAGGAAGATCGCTACCTTGAACTCGGAGGCGTTCGGGGCGCCGGCTGTCCTGTTCTGCTACCTCGACCGGACGATGGGGCCCGGACAGTGGGCTGACGCGGGGATGTACCTGCAGACGGTCATGCTGTTGTTGAGGGCCGAGGGGCTGCACAGCTGCCCCCAGGTGATGTGGACCGTGTACCGGGAGACTGTCAGCCAGGCAGTCGGAGCCGATGACGGACTCGTGCTGTTCTGCGGCGTCTCAGTGGGGTTCGAGAAGGAGGGCGTGCCGCAACTGCGCACCGGGCGGGCGGGCATGACGGAAACGGTGAGCTTCATCGGAGTGTGACCGTTGGACGGCCGAGATCGACAGGACAGGCCCTGACCCCATGGCAGTCGGGGCGGGCTCCACCCCGGCCGGGCCGGCCGGGATCGCCGGACTTCACCGTCAACCTTCGAAGCCATCAGGGCTGTTGACACAGTTGGACGTACAGCGTCGGACGGGGGCCGGCCCGCTGGCCGTTCAGCCGGAGCGGGGCAGCCACCGACCAAGGAGGATCCATGGCGCAGGTCGAACAGATTGAGCCGACCGAACAGGTCGTCATCGCCGGAGCGGGCCCGGTCGGGCTCTGGCTCGCCGCCGAACTCCGGCTCTACGGTGTGCCCGTCACGGTGCTGGAGAGCCGGGCCGAGCCCGACTCGCACTCCCGCGCGCTCACCATCCACCCGCGCACGCTGGAGCTGCTGGCCTGCCGTGGTGTGGCGGAGCCGTTCCTCGCCGAAGGGGTGCGGATACCCAGCGGGCACTTCGCTGCACTCGCCGAGCGGCTGGACTTCAGCAGCCTCAACACGCCGTTCCCGTTCACCATCGGGCTCCCGCAGGCCCGGACCGAGGAGCTGCTGGCGGAGCACGCCCGCTCGGTCGGCGTTCGACTGCTGCGCGGGCACCGGGTGACCGGCCTACGCCAGGACGCCGACGCGGTGACCGTGGACGTCGAGGGCCCGGACGGCCCACGGCAGTTGCGGACCGCCTACCTGGTCGGCTGCGACGGCACCCGCAGCACCGTGCGCACCGCGGCGGGCATCGCGTTCCCCGGCACGGACGCGACCGTCTGGGCCTGGCTGGCGGACGTCGTGCTGGACGAGGCGCCGCCGCGGCACTCCGTCTCCGGCCCGCACGGCACGCTGATGGCCTTCCGGCTGCCGGACGGGCTGTACCGGGTGGTCGGCAACGACGCCGAGAGCGTCCACACCCGCGCCGGTACGCCGACCCTGGAGGAGCTGCGCGCCAAGGTGCGGCGGATCGCCGGCACCGACTTCGGCATGCGCGACGCCCGCTGGATCTCGACCTTCGGCAACGCCACCCGGCAGGCCGCCGAGTACCGCAGGGGGCGGGTGCTGCTGGCCGGCGACGCCGCGCACCAGCACTTCCCGGCCGGCGGTGCCGGCCTCAACGTCGGCCTCCAGGACGCCGGCAACCTCGGCTGGAAGCTGGCCCAGACGCTGGCCGGCACCGCACCCGCCGGGCTGCTCGACAGCTACCACGCCGAACGCCACCCGGTCGGCGTCGAGTTGCTGCGCACCACCCGGGCAAAGACCGGTCTGATGACCGACTACACAGCCGAGGGACTGGCGTTGCGCGAGGTGCTCGGCGAACTCATCGGCGGTGTCAAGGAGTTCTCGGACGAGCTGGCGGTGCGGGCGGCCGGGCTCGCGATCAGCTACCCGCCTGCGCAGGGCGCCTCGGCGCACCCGCTGACCGGGTCCCGGGCGCCGGACCTGGCGCTGGCGCTGGCGCCGGCCGGCACCGACGGGCTCTTCGCGCTGCTGCGCCGGGGCCGCTACCTGCTGCTCGACCTGACCGGCCGGGCGGGCGCCGCGCTCACCCCGCTCGCGCACGACGTGCTGCCGGGCCTGGACGTGCACAGCGCGCCGCTCGACGAGGCGCAGCTCGACGAGGCGCGGGCCGACTGGTCCGGGGTCGGCGCGGCGCTGGTCCGGCCGGACGGCCATCTGGCCTGGCTGAGCCGGGAGACCGACCCTCAGGCGCTGTTCGAGGCCGCCCGGCGGGCGGTGGCAGCGACCGTGTCGCGGGTACCGGCGCTGCGCTGAACCACTGCCGGACCACTGCCGAACCGGCCTGGCGTGAGGCCGGTCCGAGCCTGAGGGGCGCCGGTCAGGCCGTAGCGGCGGCGGGCGACAGGCCCGCCGGCTCCGCCAGGCCGGCGGCCGCCGTGGCCGTCGTGGCCGGCCAGGCGGTGACCGGGCCCCGGGCGCGCAGGCCGACCCGGCTGCCGGTCGGCCAGGCCTCCCCGTCGGTCAGCCGGGCGGTGATCTCCAGCCGCTCCCCCGCCGCGCCCCGGCCGAGGCCGTCCAGCATGCAGCGGACCACGGCGTCGTGACCGTGGTACCGGGAGTCGATGACGACGGCGGTCACGGCTTCGTCCCCGGTCCCGTCCCCGGTCCCGTCTCCGGCGACAGGGTGGACCTCGACCTGCTCCGGGCGGAGCAGCACCACGGCCTCCCCGGCACCGGCGCTGTCCCCGTCGGACGCGGTGCGGGCGTGCAGCGGCAGGCTGCCGAAGACCGTCCGGATCGTGGCCGCGCCCTCGCCCTCGCCGGCCCGCGCTTCGAGCGTGCCGGGCAGCAGGTTCGCCTCGCCGACGAACGCGGCGAGCTGCGGATCCGCCGGCCGCTGGTAGAGCTCGCGCGGGGTCGCGCACTGCGCGATCCGCCCGTCCCGGACCACCGCCACCAGGTCGGCCATCGACAGCGCCTCGTCCTGGTCGTGCGTCACCAGGATCGCGGTGGCGCCGAACTCGCGCAGGATCGCCTGCACGTCCGCCCGGATGCTGGCCCGCAGCCCGGCGTCCAGCGCGGAGAACGGCTCGTCGAGCAGCACCAGCTCCGGCCGGACGGCCAGCGCGCGGGCGAGCGCGACGCGCTGCTGCTGACCGCCGGAGAGCTGGTGCGGGTAACGCCGGTCCAGGCCGCTCAGGCCGACCCGCTCCAGCAGTTCGCCGACCGTCGCGGTGTGCCGGCGAGCCCGGCCGGGCAGCCCGAACGCGACGTTGCCCGCCACCGTGAGGTGCGGGAAGAGGCCACCGTCCTGCGGCACGTAGCCGATCTTGCGCCGCTCGGGCGGCAGTTGGCGCCGCCCGTCGTCCACCACCAGGCCGCCCAGGCTGACCGTGCCGGCGTCCGCCCGTTCGAACCCGGCGACCACCCGCAGCAGCGTGGTCTTGCCGCTGCCGGACGGGCCGAGCACGGCGGCCAGCGCGCCGGTCGGAATCTCCAGATCGACTCCGTGCAGCACGGGTTGCCGGCCGTAGGACTTGGCGACCCCGCTCAGCGTCAGACTCGTCATGCGGTGTGCTCCTGTCGGGCTCGGACACGGTCGAACCAGCGGCCCAGCACGTAGCTCGGCACGGCGGCGATCGCCACCATCAGCGCCGCGTAGGGGGCCGCGGCGCCGTAGGAAAGATTCGACTCGTACTCCCAGAACCGGGTGGCCAGGGTGTGCGCGCCGGTCGGGATCAGAATCAGCGTCGCGGTCAGTTCGGTGACCACGGAGAGGAAGACCAGGCAGAAGCCGGCCGCCAGCCCCGGCGCGACCAGCGGCAGCGTCACCCGCAGCGCGACCGACCAGCGCGGCCGCCCGAGCGAACGCCCGATCTCCTCCAGCCCGACCGGCGCGGACGCCACCGAGGCGCGCACCGCGACCAGGGCCAGCGGGAAGAACATCACCGCGTAGCCGATCACCAGCAGCTGCGGGCTCTGGTACAGCGAGAAGGCGTAGCGGATCCCGAAGAACACGAGCCCCAGCGCGATCGCCAGCCCCGGCAGGCCCTGCACCAGGTAGGTGCTGCGCTCCAGCACCACGGTGAACCGGCTGCGGTGGCGCACCGAGAGCAGGCCGACCGGCAGCGCCAGCAGCGTGGTTAGCGCGGCGGCGCTGACCGCGTAGAGCGCGGTCTGGCCGGCCGCGCCGAGCAGCGAGGCGGGCGGCAGCGTGGTCGAGCCGCCGACGATGCACCAGTAGGCGAGCGTGCCCACCGGCAGCAGCAGCGCGATCGAGCTCAGCGCGGTCAGCGCCAGGCTGATCGCCAGGCCGCCGAGCACGCCGGGCCGGACCCGGCGCGGCGCGCGGACCGCGACCTGCCGGGCCACCCGCCCGCCGCCGCCCGCCGCGTACTCGGCGAGCAGCACGGCCAGGCTGAGCACCACGAGGACCAGCGAGAGCGCGCAGGCCGCGGGCCCGTCGAAGCTCTGCAGGTACTCGGTGAAGATCTCGGTGGTGAAGGTCTGGAAGCGCAGGATCTCGAACGCGCCATACTCCGCGAGCAGCGCCAGCGCCACCAGCAGGCAGCCGCCGAGCAGCGCCGGACGGATCTGGCGCAGCGTGACCTCGGCGAACGCCCTCAGCGGGGTGCGGCCGAGGCTGCGCGCCTGCTCCTCCAGCGCCGCGTCACCGGCCCGCAGCGCCGCGGCGACCGGGAGGTACACCAGCGGGTAGAGCGAGAGCGACATCACGATCACCGCCCCGGTCAGCCCGTGCGCGAACGGCACCCAGGAGGACCAGGCGTAGCCGACGACGAAGTCCGGCAGCGCGACCGGCAGGACCAGCAGCACGCCCCAGATCCGGCGGCCGGGCAGCGCGACCCGCTCCACGCAGTACGCGGCGGCCGTGCCCAGCACCGCGCAGCAGAGCGTGACGACCACCGTCAGCTCGACCGTGTTCTGCAGGAGGTCCCAGGTGAGCCGACGGAACATCAGCCCGGAGATGCTCGACCAGCCGGCCTGGTTCGCCTGGAGGAGCAGGAAGCAGAGCGGCAGGAGCAGCAGCGCGGCGACCGCGATCGAGAGGCCGGTGAGCAGCAGCGGGAGGCGGCGGCCGCGCCGGGCCTTTGACGGGCTCCGCAGGCTCGACGGACTCGACGGGCTCGACGGGCTTGACGGACTCGACGGGCTCGACGGGCTCGACGGGCTTGGCAGCACGCCGCCCGCCGGGCCCGCGGCGGATGCAGCGGGCCCGGCGGGCGAGGCGGTGTCGATGGGTTTCGTCATGGGTGCGCGCTCCTAGAGGAGCTGGGCCTGCTGGAGCAGGCTGACCGCCTGCGAGCCGTCACCGAGGTCCGCGATGCTCAGGTCGTTCGGCTTCAGCTGGTCGAACGGCTGCTCGGACTGCGCGGTCGTCACCCCGGAGCCGACCGGGTACTCGAAGCTGTCGCTGGTGGCGATGATCTTCTGGGCCTCGGCCGAACCGAGGAACGCGATGAACTTCTGCGCCTCGGCCTGGTGCTTGCTGGAGGCGAGGATGCCGGCGCCGGAGACGTCCAGCAGGTAACCCGGGTCCTTCGGTGCGAAGGCGGCGATCGCGGAGCCGATGGAACCGTTGTTCTCGGCCTTCATCCGGTACCAGTAGTACTGGTTGATGACGCCGATCGCGGACTTGCCGCTGCTCACCATCGAGGTGAGCGTCTCGTTGTCCGGGTACAGGTTCGCGGCGGCGTTGTTCTTCACCGCGCCGAGCCAGTTCTTGGTGAAGTCGGCGCCCTTCGACTTCAGCATCGAGGTGACGATCGGCTGGAAGTCGGTCTCGCCCGCCGCGAGGCCGAGCTTGCCCTTCCACTGCGGGTCGGCGAGCTGGGCGAGCGAGGTCGGCAGCTGGGCGGGGGTCAGCAGCTTGGTGTTGTAGATCAGCACGCTGACCCGGGCGGAGACGCCGATCCAGTCGCCCTGCGGCGAGTCGTACTGCGCGGGGACCTGCGCCAGCGCGGCCTTGTCCACCGGCACGAGCAGGTTCTTCTCCTGCAGCTTCATCAGCGCCGGCGAGTTCTCGGTGTAGAAGAGGTCGGCGGGCGCGTGCGAGCCCTCCGCCTGGATCTGGTTGGCCAGCACGGCCTCGTCGTTGCTGCGGATGCTGACCTTGATCCCGGTGTCCTTGGTGAAGGCGGCCACCAGCGCGTCGGCGGTCTGCTCGTGCTGCCCGTTGTAGAGCGTCAGCGAGCCCGCGCCGGAACCGGACGCCGTCGAGGAGCCGGAACACCCCGCGAGCGCGGCGGCGCACAGCGCCACGACCGCGAGCAGGCCGACCGGCCTCTTGGCAAAACGTCGCATGGGAATGCCTTTCCGACACAGGCACGACGACAGCCGGGCATGCCTGAGCTACGAACACTGAGGGTGCGCCACCTCAGAGAGTGAGGAAGCCTCGCTAAGGTATACCTAAGTTCTGGGAGTCGGAGCCACCCCCCTGCCTCTCCCGAGACCCTTCTCCCAGGAAACGCTCAGCTTTCTCCCAGCTTCCGCTCAGGAATCCGGAACTCGACTCCGCTGACTACTATGCAATCTCGGCCACCCGGGCACCGCTGCGCCCAGCGACCAACTGCCAGTTACCGGTGGCCAGGCACCACCCCTCACGCACCACTGCTCACGTACCACTGCCCGAGTACCGCGAGGACGCAGGGGGAGCACGGATGGAGCTGGAGCTTCGACACCTACGGGCCGTGTGCGCGATCGCGGCCACCGGCAGCATCGCCCGGGCCGCGGCCGAGCTGGGCTGCTCACAGCAGGCGATGAGCACCCAACTGCGGCGGATCGAGAGCCACTTCGGCGAGCCGCTGTTCGAGCGCAACACCCTGGGCGTACGGCCGACGCGGTACGGCGCGGAGCTCGTCGCCCAGGCCCGCGACGTGCTGGCCCGCGCCGAGTCCCTCGGCCGGCGACCGGCCGAGGGGGCGACGGCGCGTCCGGTGCTGCGCCTGTCCGCCACCAACTCGCCGATCCTGCCCGGCATGGTCGGGCGACTGCGCACCGAGCTGCCCGATCTGCCGCTGACCGTGAACAGCGTCTACGCGTCCTCCCAGATGGTCGAGTTGCTGGAGAGCGGCCGGCTCGACGCCGCGATCGGCGTGGACTACCCGGGGCTCGAACTGCGGCACTCCAGCGCCGTCGAGCACCGCGGGATCGTCACCGAGCCCACGTTCGTCTCGCTGCCCGCGGACCACCGGCTCAAGCACCGCGTGGAGGTCGCCCTCGCCGACCTGGCCGAGGACTCCTGGTTCCTCACCCCGGACGACGGCGCCGGCTGGCCGGGCGTCTTCTACGCGGCCTGCGCGGCCGTGGGGTTCACCCCGGCGGTGGTGCACAAGTTCCTCGGCGACCGGCTTCAGTTACAGGGCATGATCGCCGAGGGCCTCGGCGTCTCGCTGGTCCAGGCGACGATGCGGCCGATCCCCGGCGTGATCGTCAAACCCCTGCTCGGCACGCCGATCTGGTGCCGTTACCTGCTGGCCTGGCGCAAGGAGAGCGTTCCCGAGGAGCTCGCGACCGCGCTCTTCGACTCCGCCTACGCGTCGTACCGGGATCTGATCGCCCGGGCGCCGCACTTCCAGGCCTGGGCGGCGCGGACCTACCACGGGACGCTTCCGTAAAGGCACGGCAACGGGTGTTGTGGCGGGGACATTTCAATCGCTGTTTCTGATCTCGTTGTCCGGGCTGCCGCGCGGTGAGACGGTGCGTCAACCGCTTCCCCCACGGTTCGCGAAGCGGACATCGCCCCCGAAGGAGCAGTGATGCGCCACCGATCCGTCCTGCCCAGAATCCTGGCCGCAGGGACCGCGACACTCGCCCTGCTGATGGGGGCGTCGACCGTTCCGGCCCTCGCCGCGACCGGCTCGGCGACCCTCCCGCACCCGCTCCCCCACACCGCAACCGCCACCGGATCACACGGCCCAGCCACGAACGCGCCGACGGGCGCCGTCATCGGCGGCACCGACGCGGCCGCCGTCCAGCACGGCCGGCTCAGCGCCACCCAGCTCCCACCCCAGCGTCCCACGAGCTCCTCGGCGGCCGCGAAGGCAGCGGCGAAGGCGGCGAAGGCGACCGCGCACCCTGCCCCCTCCCAGGCCTGCACCCCCGCCGCCTTCGGCGCGCTGAGCGGCCCGGCGCTGGCCTCGTTCGTCGAGAGCTCGACCACCGACTGCATCAACACGCTCTTCACCATCACCGGCGCCAACGCGCAGGCGGTGTTCAAGGAGTCCCAGATGGTCTCCGTCGCGCAGGCCTACCAGAGCCTGGCGTCGAGCTACACCGGTGACGACTCGACCGGCATCTGGCAGCTCGTGCTGTTCCTGCGCGCCGGCTACTACGTCCAGTACGGCGACCCGACGGACGTCGGCTCCTACGACGCCACCCTGTCGGCCGACGTCCAGAGCGCCCTGAACACCTTCTTCGCCGACCCGAAGACCGCCACCGTCTCCGATGCCAACGGCGGCGTGCTGGGCGACGCCGTGATCCTGACCGACAGCGCGAACCTGCAGGGCGACTTCCTCAACGTCTACAAGAAGCTGCTCACCTCGTACACCAGCGCGTGGGACGCGTCGTACTACATGGACGCCGTCATCTACGACGTCTACACCCCGCTCTGGCGCGGGCAGTACAACCCGGCCTTCGTCACCGCGCTGACCGCGGATCCGAGCGTCATCGACACGCTCGACAGCTTCGCGCTCGGCCACACCGCGATGCTCGGCGGCAACAACACGTTCATGGTCGCCGACGCCGGCAACGACCTCGCGACGTACGTCCAGTTCACCGCGCTCCAGGCCAAGGTGCGGCCGCTGATGCTCGGGCTGCTGCAGGGCTCGTCGATCTCCGGCCCGACCGCCGCGCTCTGGGTCTTCGTCGCGCAGCAGGCCAACGCCTATGATGCGGCCGACTGTTCGTACTACGGCGTCTGCAACCTGGTGGCCCAGGCCACCGCGGCGGCGCTGCCGAGCACGCACGCCTGCAACCCGGAGATCACCATCCTCTCCGAGGCGCTCAGCACGAGCGACCTGAGCGCAGCGTGCAGCGAACTCGCGGGCCAGGACGCGTACTTCCAGGGCGTGGCCAAGGACAGCGGCCCGATCCCGAACCAGTACAACAACACCGACAACATCGTCGTCTTCGCGAACAACCTCGACTACCAGATCTACGGTCCGGTGATCTACGGCATCACCACCGACAACGGCGGCATCACGCTCTACAACACCCCGTCCACGCCGGGCAATCAGGACTACTCGATCCTGTACCAGGACCCCAGCCCCGACGGGTACACGGACAACATCTGGAACCTCAACTACGAGTACACCCACTTCCTCGACGCGCGCTACGACACCATGGGCACCTGGGAGCAGATGGAGACCGAGCCCAACATCTGGTGGATCGAGGGCATTTCGGGCTACATCTCCTACAGCTACCGGGGCATCACCGACACCGACGCGGTGACCGACGCCGGCGAGCACACCTACCCACTGAGCACCCTCTGGCAGACCACCTACGCCAACAGCAACGACGACCGCGTCTTCCCCTGGAGCTACCTGGCGGTGCGCTACATGCTCACCGAGCACCCCGCCGACATGCAGGCGATCCTGGGTGACTTCAGGGCCGGCAACTACACCGCCGGCTACGACTACTACGCCACCACCATCGGCACCCGCTACGACGCCGACTTCAACACCTGGCTCACCGGCATCGCGGGCACCACCTCGGGCACCCCCACGGCCGCGTTCGGCGTGACCGTCAGCGGACTGACGGCCGCCTTCACCGACCACTCCACCGAGACCGGCAGCGGCAGCATCACCGGCTGGTCCTGGAACTTCGGCGACGGCGCGACCGCCACCACGCAGAACCCCTCGCACACCTACACGGCGCCCGGCTCCTACACCGCCACCCTCACCATCACCGACACCAACGGCCAGACCGCCACCACCACCCAGCCGGTCACCCTGACCAGCCCGGTCAGCCCCTGCACGGCCGCGAACGTGCAGGAGATGGACCGCAACTGCTCCCGGGCCAACCAGACCGAGAGCGCGGGGAACCTGGACTACCTGTGGATCTACCTCCCGGCCGGCACCACCACCCTGACCGTCACCACCACCGGCGGCACCGGAACCGCCTACCTCTACTACGACCCCACCAACTGGGCCACCAGCACCAACTACACCGCCGAATCGACGAATTCGGGCACCATCCAGACCCTCACCATCACCAACACCACTGCCGGCTACCGCTACATCAGCCTGCTCGCCCACACGGCGTTCAGCGGGGTCACGGTGACCACGCAGTACTGAGCCCGCCGCAATACTGAGCTACCCAAGCGCTGAACCCGCCCCGGGACTGCCTGGCCACAACGGCCGGGCACTCCCGGGGCACTCGGGACTGCGAAGTCGAGCACGCCGACTTTACGAGTCGTCCCGCAGTGACGCGGCGCCGACGAGCTGCGATCATGCCGGCGTGGACATAGCTTTCTTCGTCGCTCCGGACGACGACACCGCCGCCGCGACCCGCAACAGGGGCCCGGGGGCGGCGCTGGCGCCTCTGACCTGCCACGACTTCTATCCCGACGACGCCACGGTCGAGTGGGCCATGTACTTCGAGGCGCCGTCTGCCGAACTTCCGCCCATCGAGGAGTTCCACAGGAGGAGCGGTCCGCGTTACGTCGCTCCCGTCGTCAACGACGGCACCGGGGTGTTCACCTTCGACCGCAGCCTGACCAGCGCGCTCGCCGGTGCCAGCCTAGGCGAACTGGACGAGCTCGCCGTTCGCTGGCACCAGAGGCTCTGGCAGGAGGACGGCGAGGAGATGACCGATGACTCCCTCTTGGAGATCCTGCAGGGAGTCGCTCAGCTTGCCGCGATCGCTTTGAATACGGATGCCGGCCTCTACTGCTGGCACTTCTGAGGCCGTGTTTGAGATCTGCCGTGTCCCGGGGCTGCAGGGACCGTTGAGGTCTGTATGGCTGGTTTCGGGGGTGGGTATCCGTCGGACCTGACGGACGAACAGTGGGCGCTGGTGGAGCCGTTACTGCCGCGAGCGCGGGTGGGTCCGAAGGGCGGGCGGCGGGAGAAGCATCCCCGGCGGCGGATCGTGGACGCGATCTTCTACGTGGTGCGCTTCGCCGGCCGCCTGGTCGAGTGGACCGCTCAGGTGCTCGGCCGCGAACTGGAAATCGCCCGCAAGGACCCCGACCAACGCGGATTTCCAAGTCCAGCCCAAGCGGTGGGCGGTAGAACGCACCTTCTCGTGGCTCACCGCCCACCGGCGCCTCGCCCGCGACTACGAGACCAGCCCGGCCCACTCCGAGACGATGATTCGATGGGCCATGATCGGCGTCATGGTCTGCCGGCTCACCCGGGGCCGTGTTGCGACGCGCCCCGGCCCATGGCCACTTGTTCGGCAGTCCTCATAGACAGTGGGCCTGGCCCCGCCGACCGCAGCCACTGTCGGCGACCTACAGAGCCAGGAACCCCTCGACCTCGCGTTTCAGGGCAGGCGGCACGTCGGCCAACTCCGAGACGATCAAGCGGACCTCCGACCTGAGTTCCGGGGACTCGCCCCAGACCTCCGCACCCCTGGTGAGCGCGGCAGCCAGCAGATCGCCCTCGTACATGTCGCCTTCCGCCAGTGGGTCACCCCGAAGGACCTCCACCGCCAGCGGCAGAAGATGGCCAAGGCCCACGTCCTGCCTGATCAGCAGCCGCAGGTCTTCGACCGTCAGGTCGCCGATCGGCTTGCGCCGAAGCTCGCGCACGGTCGCCATCAGCCGGGTTTCGTCGCCCGACGGGGCCGACCAGCAATCACGCTCAAGCTCCTCAAGCGAGCGGCCACGGTCCATGATTCGAGTCACCGACCGATCGTCCCATGTCAGATCTCAAAAGCGGTCTGAGTTAGCGTCACACGGGTTGCGTGCGAAAGCCCTTGATCGGCGGGCTCGGCGACACTCGCAGCCGGCAGGAACTGCTCGCTTCAGGAGTGAAACCGCAGGCGGACCAGAAGCGCGTCCTCGGCCAGATTGTCGAAGTAGCGGTCGGCGAAGTCGAAGTACCGGTCGCCCACCAAGGCATCGGGATCACTGGACGTACAGGCGCCGTCCAGCCAGCTGCCGTCCAGAGTGAGCAGCACGTTGGTCGGCACCACGCGGGAGACCTTGCGACGCACGTACTGCTCGCGAGTGCCGGCGTAGTGGGCGATCGGGTCCTGCATGCCGGCCCACCGGGGAACCTGTGAGCCGCTCACACGCAGGGCAGCCACCGCCCGGACGACCGGCTGCTCGAAGAACGCCGCCCGCCCCGCCCAGCCGTCCGAAGCCTGCGCGATCATGGCGCGCTCCGACAGCGCGGGTTCGAAGTCGGCTCTGAAGGCGGCCCAGCCGTCCCAGTCAGCGCCGGCCGCAGCCGCCGCTGGGGCACGATCGACGTCCAGGTCGAGCAGGCCGCGCGGCCCGCCGTCGCAGCGCCCGGCCGGCTGTGGCTCCCGGGCGCTGCCGTCGGACCAGAGCGGGTTGCGCACCAGCCGCGGGTCATCCTCGAAACCGGCGCGGACCGCCAAACCCTGTGCGCCGTCTCCGCCGAAGATGTGCCACCACTGCCACTCGCCCTGCCAGACACCATCCGGCGAAGGCTGGGCGTCATTCCAGAACGGGGCCATCGCGGCAGCCAGCGGACTCGCTTTCCTGGGTGGATCAGGACCGTTCGATGGCTCGCACGGCAGCAGTGCGAGGTCCACCCGCCGGGCTGATGATTGACGGGTGGGCCCGTGGGGGTCTGCTCAGGCCTGCGGGCGAGGCCATCGAGGATGGCACCGAGGTCGCCGGCCTGACGATCTTTCGCACGGTGCCCGGTCGGCGAGCCGAGTGGGGGGTCGGCTCGGCCTCGCCGGAACCGTCAGGCGGCCACGTCCCGGGGCGGATCGCGGTGTTCGGGCAGGGGTTGGGGATCGGATCCGGGCATCCTGAGCGTTGCGATGACGCCGAGGGCGACGACGGTGATCGCGAGCGCGAGGAGGAGTGCGAAGGTCACGCCGGTCAGGAAGTCGGCGGTACCGGGTGTCATCGGTGAACGCCGATGAGACGGTGGCCGAGGTGGGCGGCGAGGCCGTGCAGGAGTTCCTCGGCCTGCTCCCGGGTGAGGACGAGCGCGAGCTGCTCGCTCGGGCGGAGGTGGATGTCGAGGTCCACGGCCACCCGGACCTGGACCGCCGCGTCGGGGACGGCCTCGACGTCGAGATAGGCGAGCGTGGTCCGCTCGACGTATGTCGCCGGGGTGTTGAAGGGGATCACGACTCCCACGCTTCGCCCCCTTCGGCTTCGGCGCTCTGGAGGAGAGCGAGGAGGTTGAGGAGCGTGCTGACCGGGGCGTTGCCGAAGTTGACGAGGACTCGGCCGTCGACCACCCCGTTGGTGTCGGCGGAACCCCAGAGCAGGCCGAAGCGGCTGCCGCGCTCCTGGAGTTCGCGGAGCAGGGCGGTGACCTGCGGCTCGGTGTAGTCGCGCATCCGGGGGTCGGCCGGCGCGATCGGCTCGCGGTAGGGGCTCATGCGGCGGCGTCCAGCTCGAACCAGACGGCCTTGCCCCCACGCTTGCGCGGCGCGCTGCCGAACCGGTGGGTGAGCGAGCGGACGAGGTGCAGGCCCCGCCCGGAGAGCTCGTAGGGGTCGGCCGAGGCGGCGGAACGCTGCTCGGGGAGGGTGGGGCTGTCGTCGGCGACGGAGACGCGGAGGGTGCGGTCCGCCAGGAGGACGACGACCACGACGGGCGCGAGGCTGCCGCCGTGCTTCCACGCGTTGACGAAGAGCTCGTGGAGCGCGAGCTCGGCGTCGGAGATGAGGTCGGCGGGCCAGCCGGCGGTACTGAGGACGTCGCGCAGCTCCTCGCGGGCGGCGGACCAGTCGGGCGGCTCGGGCGTTCTGGGCAGGCTGAAGGTGCACATGAGGGAACCTCCGTGAGGCTGGCGGCGTGGTGTGTGGTGTGCGAGGCGGCGGATACGTCGCCGTGAGCCAGGCCAGGGCGGGACTGGTGATGCCACGCGTGGCTGCTCTGCGGTGCGAGGGCAGGAGGCGCCTACTGCCCTGGTGACAGGCGTTACTGACGATCCGTCGGATCGATGTGAGACCGACCATAGCGCAGGTCACCTAAAATTTATGGCGCCCTTCGGGAAGTTCCCTCTTTCGTGGCTACGGCGAGGCTGGGCGCTGAGGCAGACTGATCCCAGCATCCGCAGAGAGGACACCATGGCCCTTCGATCGAACCCGACCCTCCGCCAACGGCGAGTGGGCGTCGAGTTGCGGAGGATGCGGGAGCAGGCCGGCCTCGGAGGCAGCCAACTCGCCCGCCTGCTCGGCGTCGCTCCAGCTCAGATCACGCAGATCGAGACCGGGAAGACTGGCATCAGCGTGGAACGTCTCTACACTGTCGCCGAGTTGTGCATGTGCGACAACCAGCCCCTGATCGACGCGCTGGCCGACGTCATCACGGAGCGGGGAAAGGGCGGCTGGTGGGACGAGTACCAGGGAGCCCTGCCGGCCGACTTCCTGGACGTGGCAGAGCTCGAAGGCCACGCGCAGGAGATCACCAACTTCGCCATGGCCTACGTACCAGGACTACTTCAAACGCGTCCATATGCCAACTCGCTGTTCGCGAAAGGGACCCTCCCACTCCCTCAGCAAGAGATCGAACTCAGGGCAACGTTCCGCATGCGCAGGCAGCAGGAAGTCCGATCCTGCGGAACACCGTACGTGGCGCTGGTACACGAAGCCGCCCTACGTGGCCAGTACGGCGGGCGCGAGGTCCTCGCCGATCAACTCGCCTCACTTGTCAGGGACTCCGAACATCCGGGCATCTCCATCAGAGTCGTGCCTTTCGAGGCGGCCGTCCTCCCGATCCCGAGCGAGGATCTCGCCCACATGAAAGGGCCTGTGCCAGAACTGGACACGGTCCAGGCCGATGCCTCGTACGGCTCGCATATCTTCGATCAACCAGCGCAACTTGGACGCTACCGTTTGGTCCTTGACCGCATCAGATCCTTTGCTCTACTCGAAGACGAATCACGAGTCTTCATTCGCTCGATCATGAGAGAGATACAGAACAGGCATGACTAGCTCACCGTGGCAGAAGGCCAGCTACAGCGCCAACAACAACGAATGTGTCGAGGTGCGAACGGTCGACGGCCTGGTCGAACTCCGCGAGTCCGACACCGGCGACATCATCGTCCGCACCACCCCCGTCAAGTTCGCCAAGTTCCTCCAAGGCGTCAAAGCCGGCGAGTTCGACCACCACGCCGACTACGCCAACTGACCCAAAGCAACCTCTCCCCCAAGCAAGGGGATCGCTTCGCCTCCCCACCCGGTTCCTCCACGAGGGAAATGAAGGACAAGCATGACTGACACCGAGTGGCAGAAGGCCAGCTACTCCGGCTCAAGCAACGCATGCGTCGAAGTACGCACCGTCCACGGGCTAGTTGAACTCCGTGAGTCCGATACCGGCGACATCATCGTCCGCACCACCCCCGTCAAGTTCGCCAAGTTCCTCCAAGGCGTCAAAGCCGGCGAGTTCGACTATCACGCCGACTACGCCAACTGACCCGGAAGGACAGGAATGACCGACATCGAGTGGCAGAGGTCCACTTACAGCACCAACTCCAACGAGTGCGTCGAGGTGCGCACGGTCGACGGCCTGGTCGAGCTCCGCGAGTCTGACGACGGCGACATCATCGTCCGCACCACCCCCGTCAAGTTCGCCAAGTTCCTCCAGGGCGTCAAAGACGGCGAGTTCGACCACCACGCCGACTTCACCAGCTGACCTCTCCAATCTGCGAACGGCAGGTACCGTTTGATGTACACAACAGAGCCGACAGAAGCCCGCATCGAGGATGCGAGCAACATCCTGGTTGCGCCTTCGATGCCGCAAGACCATGACCTGGTCAGAGACTTCTTCGGGTCCACGATCACGCCAGAGGACCTTGCCTCCGGTTCACCCGACCTCGCGCAGAGGACCGTCTACCTCTGCGGTGACATATCCGGGATCAGCACCCACCATCTGCGCCCAGCTGCCCGGGTATTCGTCATCCGAGAGCTGTCACACGGTTACCACGAGGATGCCGACAACCAGTGGCCCATCGTCGATCTCGGCCAGGTCCCCATCCGCGTGCACGGTGTCGGCGTGTACTACCGCCGCTTCTTCGGACTCGGCGACGACCACTTCGGGCGGATCCGCGCGGAGCACGAGTTCCAGTCCCTGACGGAGTCCACCAAGCCCGGGACCGCCCACCGCAGCGGCATCTATCTGACGCCCGTCACACGAGACGGCGACGAGCTGCACTTCCGCCTGCTCCGGTGCTCCACGAATCTCTCGGGGCCGACCGAGGGCTTTCGCCCGACCGACACGCGCATCGTCGACGCCCTGAACCGCGAGGCCGCCACCGTCTTCCGGGGCCAGGCACCGCTGAATCACGTCCTCGCTCAGATCTACCACAACACCCTTGCCACGACCGAGCGCAAGCAGTCCAAGGCCAAAATCTCCGCTCATGCCGACAAGACCAAGGACATGCCCGCCAACGGCATCATGGCCTTCTGCACCTTCTATGACGGGCTCGACAAGCTGCAGCCGCTGGCCGGCGACGCCTTCGACTACGGCGTGAAGAGTGCCAGTGGGCTGACCAAACTGCACTTCCGCCTCAAGGAGCAGACCGAAGAACCAAGCGGCACAGCGCTCCCCCAGCAGTTCACCGTGACGCTCTACCCTGGCTCGGTTTTCTTCATGCCGCTCTCCACCAACCGCCTGTATTCGCACGAAATTCGGCCCTCGGCGCTGGACGCCGAACTGCTCCCGACCCGCCTGGGCTACGTGGTGCGCTGTTCGAGCGCCGAAGCCGTTCACAAGAACGGAAACACGTTCCTCAAGGTGGCCGGAGACCTGGTGGAGCTGGGGCCGCCCACACCGGCCGGCATGGACGAGCTGCGCAGGTTGTACGCCGAGGAGAACAGGACTTCGTCCTTCATCGATTACGGCGACGCATTCCTCTTCAGCATGAACACGGGAGACTACCTTGCCCCCCGAGCCTAGGATCTCGGACGAGATCCTCTCCTGCACCCTGCCGACCGACGAGAACCTCTTCGCGGAGCTGTCCACGTCGACTCGTTGGGAAGACGTGGGAAAGGGCCGGCGAGGCGCCGTGCTCACCAGGATCGACGAGGCGGGTGGCGTGCCCCTCGTACGCACCACCACCCGATACGGCAGCCCGGCGCAGAGCTTCCGCGCGGTGCACGAGCGGCTGGCGCAACGGGTCCAAGAGCGTGCGGCGCTTCCGGTCGGCTTCAACAACGCTCTCATCGAGAGCTACACGAACGCCTACAGGACCATGGGCGGCCATTCCGACCAGGCGCTCGATCTGGCCGACGAGTCGTTCATCGCCGTCTTCTCCTGCTATCAGCATCCCGAAGCGAGCCCACCGAGGAAGCTGATCTTCGAATCCAAGGGCTCCGATGATGAGAAGTTCGAGATTCCCCTTGCCCAGAACAGTATCGTCGCGTTTTCGGTCAGCTCGAATCGGCGACTCCGGCACAGAATCGTCCTGGAGGCACCCGCCCAGCCGGCGGACAACCAATGGCTGGGCGTGACCTTTCGAACGTCAAAGACGTTCGTTCGGTTTCACGACGGACAGGCATACCTCCCGCAGGGTGCGCGCCTCATGCCGGCCGACGACGAGCAGCGGCGCGAGTTCTACCAGCTACGGCGCCGCGAGAACACGGAAACGGACTTCGTCTACCCCCCGCTGACGTACACCATCAGCGAGAGCGATCTGCTGCCGCCCGTCTGACGTCGAGGACCGGTCGGGTGACCATCAGCGGCTCCCACTCACCGAGTCGGCATCCCTCCGTGTGGACTGTTGACCACCAACGGCACCGACCCTTCAGCAAGGTAGAAGTGCCCGGGGTAGTAGTCGATGTGGACATGGCCTCCGTCCTCGGCGGAGGCCATGCCACGCAAAGTGTCCGCAAGCACCGCCCTCCCGGCGGCGCCACCGCTGATCACAAGGATCTGCCGCTCGGAATCACGATGGATGAGGACTCCGGGGCCGGACGTCCTCCTGACCTCGACCCCGGTCAGGGCGTCGCTGTTCGACGGCGTGGAGCTGAGCAGCCCCTCACCCTCGGCCACCGCATCTGCCAGACGATTCAGCTCTTCTGCCGACGCCGTGAGATCCACTTCGTCGCACACGGGGTCACAGTCGAGTATCACCAGTAACACTCCCTCAAGGTTGGACTCCCATGATGCCCGCCGGTCGGGTGATCACCAGCGGCTCCCTTGTCGCTCCTGACCCTCCGGCCACGGCACATCACCCACAACTCCCTTGTCCCCCAAGGCGATCGGCTGACGCGTGACACCGGCGGCGCCTATCCTCTGCGGTACGCGATGGATGGAGAACCCATGTTCGGCCCGGCGGCCGTGGGTGGGGTTCGGAGGAGGAACTGTGACGGGTCAGCTTCTTGTGCGGTTACGCGCGGCCGACGATGACCGGGAGAGCCTCGCGCGGGCGACGGCGCAGCTGCGCGCCGAGTTGCTCCAGCTCGATGTCGAGGATGTCACCACCGTCAGCGCCGGGCCGGCGCCTGCGGGGACGCGGGGGCTGGATGTCGCCGAGATCGGCAGTCTGCTGGTGACGCTCGCCGATACGCCCGAGACGTTGCGCCGGCTGGCCGTCGCCGTGCGGGGCTGGCTGCGCCGGGACAGCGGCGAGCACAGTGCCGAACTCACCATCGGTGGCGACACCTTGGTGGTGCACGGGGTGTCCGCCGAGACGCAGGAGCGGCTGATCGAGGCGTGGCTGCGGGCCCACGACCTGGACAGCGCGGAGCGGGGCTGAGCGCGATGGCCGACCGCTTGGCGCTGATCGTGGCCAACGACGTGTACCAGAACGCGGATCTGAGCCGGCTGGCCGCTCCGGGCCATGACGCCGAGGCACTGGAGTCCGTGCTCGCCGACCCGGAAATCGGCCGGTTCGACGTCCGGGTGATCCGCAATCAGCCGTCCGACGTGATCCGGCGCGAGATCGGGGAGTTCTTCGCCGACCGCCGGCCCGACGACTTCCTGCTCCTGCACTTCTCCGGCCACGGCCTGAAGGACGCCGACGGGTCGCTCTACTTCGCCGGCACGGACACCCTGCCGACCCGGCTGAGCTGGACCGCGGTCCCGGCCGAGTACGTCAACCAGGAGATGCTCGGCAGCCGGGCCCGGCAGATCGCGCTGTTCCTGGACTGCTGCTACGGCGGCGCGTTCGCCAAGGGCATGCTTCATCGCGGCACCGGGGCCGACCCCGTCGACGTGGCGCGCGCGTTCCCGGCGCCGGCCGCCGACGGGCGCGGCCGGGTGGTGATCACCGCCTCGAGCGCGACCGAGTTCGCCTTCGAGGAAACCCAGTTGAAGGTGAGTGCGGAACTCAGCCCGTCGGTGTTCACCGGTGCCGTGGTCCAAGGCCTGCGCAGCGGAGAGGCGGACACCGGCCAGGACGGCATGGTGGACGTGGACGAGCTCTACGAGTACGTCTACGCCAGGGTGAAGGCCGCCACCGGCGACCAGACCCCGCAGAAACGGGCCGACCTGGAGGGCAAGCTGATCATCGGCTGGGTCCCGGCCGCCGTGCGCCTGGTGCCCGGCGAACTGCCGGAGGACCTGGTCGCCAGGGTGCGGGCCGCGCAGCCCGCCGACCAGCCGCTCGCCGGCGTCCGCGAGTTGCGCCGGATCCTGCTCGACGAGGACCACCGGGCTGCCGTCGGTGCGCTGGAGCTGCTCCGTGAGCTGACCGGCGACGACAGCAAGCAGGTCTCCATGGCAGCGGCGGCGACCCTGACCGAGGCCCAGCTCAAGGCGCTGCCCGGCCGGATCGACCTGCCGCCGATCCGCCGCGGGGAACCGACGCCCCCGCACACCGTCCAGCTGGTGGGATCGCCGCTGGCCCGGGTCTTCCAGGCCACCACGACCGCCCGCTGGCTGCGGGTGGAGCAGAGCGAGCCCACCGACCCGGCCGGCGCCTGGATCCGGGTGACCGTCGTGCCCGGTGCGCTGCCGGACCAGGCGGGGGCGCTGGAGGGCTCGATCACCCTGCGCAACCGCCTCGGCGAGGTCGAGGTGCCCGTCCGGGCCGAGTCCGGCTTCGGGCCGCTGTGGCCACGGGCGGCGACGCTCGCCGAGCCACGGGCCGCCTGGGCCCGGGACTGGCGGATCTCCACCGGTCTCGCCGCCGTGACCCTCACGGTCTGGCCGCTGGCCTCGGCCTCGGTGCTGCACGGATCGAGCCTGGTCGGGGTCGGGTACTTCGCGCTGCGGGCCGCGCTGCTCCTGCTGGGGATCTTCTGGCTGCACCGCTCGCAGGCCCGGCGCACCGTCGGACTGGGCCTGGTGTGCGCATCCGCCGTCTACTTCCTCGCCGACTCGGTGGAACTGCTGCACAGCAAGGCCGATGTGTTCGGCTGGCTGGAGTTCCTCGCGGTGCTCGGCCTGATCGCCGGGCTGGTGGTCAGCTACTGGCCGTTCGCCGCCGTACCGAGACGGCTCCCGCTGCGGCCACCGAGCAGCCGCCCGCTGGCGGGCCTGGCGCTGGCGGCGGTGGCCCTGCAGGTGGTACTGCTGTTCGTCTCCGTCTCCGCCGCCGTCGAAACGGACCTCGGCACGATGACTGGCACCATCACCGTCAGCGACATAGCCGGGCCGCTCGGCAGCGTGGTCGTGCTGGTCCCGATGAGCGCGCTGTGCGTCGCCGTCGCCATCGGCGAGGTGACGGACGCCGACCAGCGGTCCGTCATCAGCTGGGCGATCGCGGCGTACTACGGGCCCGAGTTGTACTTCCTGCTCGCCTCGCTGCTGCTCGGCTCCAGGTTCAGCTACCTCGGGGGCGACACCGGCATCACCGGCCTCGACTCGACCTGGTTCGTCCTGCTTCAGGCCGCGACCACCGGCGCGCTGCTGTTCGCCACCCTCGCCCTGCTCCAGCCCGGTCGGCTGCGGCTCGGGCGGGCTCGGTAGACCCGAGAGCTCGGGCCGGTCGTGCGCCCGACGGGTCAGGCGGCGCGGATCAGGACGAGCGATCCGTTCAGCTGGGGCCGGCGGCGCAGCTGACCGTGGCGTCCGTCCCAGGTGCCGTCTGCGAGGTCCCGCCGGAGGTGCTCGGTGTACTGCTGGGCCAGGTCCTGCTCGACGAAGCTCCAGGCCGAGCAGGAGGCGGACGGTTCCACCGGGGTCACGTCGAACGCCGCCGACTCGTACGATCCGGCCCCGGCACCCACGTTGAGCACGGTTCGGGCGCCGGCCAGTGCCTGCTCGATCAGTGCGGCGATCCGCGGCTCGGGGCGGCGGTGGGCGGCGTACGAGCCGCCGATCGTGCCGTAGTCCGCGTCACCCGCGCTGCCGTCGGCGGTTCGCTCGGTCGGCTTCGTCTGCGTGGTCTGCTCGGTCTGCTCGGTCATGAGGTTCCCTTCAGCCATGTCAGTACCTGCCCGGCGTGCTCGCCGGGCTCGTCGATCGGGTGGAACACGTGCTCGATGACGCCGTCGAGCACGATCATGGTGAGTCGCGAGTACAGCCGGTCGCCGCCGGCCTCGAAGGTCGGCAGGCCGAGGGCGGCGGCCAGCTCCAGGCCGGGATCGGAGAGCATCGCGAACGGCAGCCGCAGCCGCTCGACCACCTCGCGCTGGTACTCCACCCCTCGGCCGGACAGGCCGTACACGCCGGTGGCGCCGGCGTCGAGGAGCTCGCGATGGTGGTCGCGGAAGCCGCACGCCTCGGCCGTACAGCCGCGCGCGCCGGGGCAAGGTCAACCACCCGTGCCCGTATCCGCGTCCCACCTGTGCCGTGGTCAGCGCTCGGTGCCGCCGTGGATCCGCAGCAGCACCTGCTGGACGGCGTCCGCGCCGGCCGGGCCGCTGACCTGGAGGAGGAAGTTCTCGTCGTACCACGTGCACAGACTCCGGTTGGCGTGCTGGTCCTGGTAGCACGTGGTGGTGCCGGCGATCGGCAGCTGCGGGTGGGTGAGCGTGGCGCCGGCCGGGGTGGGGACGTTGGCGGCGAGCCAGCGCCCCACCTGGCCGTTGCTGTTGCGCGCCGTGGTCACCACCCAGATGGCGGCGCTGCCCGGGGCGTCGCCGTAGGAGGCCTGGCTCATGTCGGAGAGCCCGGAGTAGGAGAGCTTCGTCCCGTCGGTGTCCGGGTCGTCGGTGTCCGGGTCGTCCTCCGTCAAGCCGGTGGACGAGCGCAACTGGCGCTTCTGCTCGACCGTCTTCGGCAGGTTGATGGTCACCGGATCGTGCCCGCTGCCTTGCCCGCCCCCGCGCGAGCCGTTCTCCAGGTACAGCGCCCCGAGCAACACGGCCAGGGCGACCACGATCAGCAGGCAGCCCGACGGCCCGCACCCTGTGCCTGGGCTTGTACCTGTGCCTGTGCCTGCCCGGCCGGTCTCCCCCGCAGCCATCGCCAAGCCCCCCGTTTCCCCCACCCGTCAGGCCGTCAGACTGTCAGACGGCTCCCGGGCCTGCCCGGTTGCGAGCGGCCCCGGCTTCGCCGAGCCACGGACCGTACGTGCCCGACCGCTCGGGCGCTGGCCCGATCGGGTGACGGGGCCCCGGCCACCCGGCGCGGCGCCGCAGCGCCGTCTCACCACCCCGCGAGCGGCGGGCTACGGTCGGCCGCGTGACCGGTAACGACGTGATGCTGACGCTGGTGGTGGCCACAGCGCTCGGCTTCGACTTCACCAACGGCTTCCATGACACCGGCAACGCGATGGCGACCTCGATCGTCACCGGCGCACTGAGACCGCGCATAGCGGTCGCCGTCTCCTCCGTGCTCAACCTGGTGGGGGCGTTCCTGTCCACCGCCGTCGCGGCGACCATCGCCAGCGGCCTGGTCAGCGCCCAGGCGGTGACCCTGACCGTGGTGTTCGCCGGCCTGGCCGGCGCCATCCTCTGGAACCTCGCCACCTGGTACATCGGTATCCCCTCCAGCTCCTCGCACGCGCTGATCGGGGGTGTGGTCGGGGCCACCATGGCCGCGGCCGGCGGATCGGCCGTCAAGTGGCAGGGCCTGGTCTCCAAGGTGATCGTGCCCGCCGCGCTCTCGCCGTTCATCGCGGGCCTGGTCGCCGCCCTGGGCACCTACCTGGTCTACCGGATCACCCGGGGCGTGGCCGAGACCCCCCGCAGCGCGGGGTTCCGGGTCGGTCAGGTGGGCTCGGCGTCGATGGTCTCACTCGCCCACGGCACCAACGACGCGCAGAAGACCATGGGCGTCATCACCCTCGCGCTGATCGCCAACGGCTCGCTGCACGCCGGCGCGAAGTCGCCGGACTGGGTCATCGCCTCCTGTGCGGTGGCGATCAGCCTGGGCACCTACATCGGCGGTTGGCGGGTGATCCGGGCGCTCGGCAAGGGACTCGTGGAGATCGAGTCCGAGCAGGGGATGGCGAGCGAGTCGTCCTCGGCGGCCGTGATCCTGGCCTCCACCAACTTCGGCTACTCGCTCTCCACCACCCACGTGGCCACCGGGTCGATCCTGGGCTCCGGCCTGGGCAAGAAGGGTGCGGTGGTGCGCTGGCACATCGCCCGCCGGATGGTGCTCGCCTGGGTGCTCACCCTGCCGGCCGCCGCGGTGGCCGGCGCACTCGCCTTCGGCGCCGCGCACGGCATCGGCGGCACCATGGGGGTCGTGGTGATGTTCGTCGTGCTGATCCTGGCCTCGGTGGCCTTCTTCGCCGCCTCGCGCCACCCGGCCGTGACGCCGGAGAACGTGAACGCCGCCTGGACCGGCTCGGTGGTGCCCGCTCCTGCCGAGGCCGAGGTGATCTCGTGAACGCCTGGATCAACCTGAACGCGCTGTGGAAGATCCTCGTGGTCGGCCTGCTCGCCGGCGCCGGGCTGCCGGCGCTCTTCGCCGTCGGCCTGCGCGCACTGCACCCACCGGCCGGCGGACTCGGTGGACGCGGTGAACTCGGTGAACCTGGCGACGGCGGCGTCCCCGCTCCCGTCCCCTCGCCGTCGGCCTCGGCCGAGAGTGGGCCGTTCGGGCGCGTGGTCGCCGGCCTCTGCTTCGCCGTGGTGCTGGCCGCGATCGGCTGGGGCATCTCCGTCATCATCGACCACAGCTGACTGGCCGCAGCCGCGGCACATTTGTGGCTTTCGCCAGTACGACGCCCCGGCCGGCGAGAGGGAGACTTCCCGCCAGGGGGTGCGGCCCGTACCGGGGCCGGCGCCAGGGACCGAGGGGGATCAGCACGATGAGCGGTCAGCTGTACGACGAGATCGGCGAGGCGTTCGAGGGCTTCAAGAACCTCCCCCTGGCGCGCTACGCGGAGGTGCCCGGCTTCCTCTCCCTCGTCGGTGACGTGAAGGGCCGGTCCATCCTCGACCTGGCCTCCGGAACCGGCTTCTACAGCCGGGAGTTCAAGCGCCGGGGCGCATCCCACGTGCTCGGCGTCGACATATCCTCCGCGATGGTCGAGGCCGCCCAGGCCCTGGAGGACGGCGACCCGCTGGGCGTGCAGTACGAGGTCGGCGACGTCGCCGAACTGCGCACCTTCGAGGAGCCGTTCGACATCGCGGTTGCCGTCCAGTTGTTCAACTACGCCGAGGACGTCGCCACCATCGAGCGGATGTGCCGCACCATCCACCGCAGTCTCGCGAGCGGCGCCGAGTTCTTCGTCTTCACCCAGCACCCGGACCTGCGGTTCGACGGGCCGTCCCTGGCCAAGTACGGCTTCCTGTGTGAATCGCTCGGCGAGGAGACCGAGATCGGGCCGCGCGTGCGGATCACCGCACTCCTGGACCCGCCGATCTCGTTCGTCGCGAACCCGCCCAGCCGCGAGGTCCTCGAGAAGTGCCTGCGGGCGGCCGGGTTCCAGGAGATCACCTGGGTCCCCCTGGAGATCTCCCCCGCCGGCGTGCGCGAGTACGGCCAGGAGTTCTGGGACGACTTCGCCGCCAACCCCCCGCTGACGATGCTGCGCTGCCGGGCCTGAGCCCAGCCCGGCCGGGCTCCGGAGGCTGTTTCAGAGTGCTTTCAGAGGCGGTTGGCCATGCGCAGTCAACCGCCTCTTCGGCATGCTGGTTCCGCCAGTGCACGGCGCACAGCAGCGATGCGCCCACTACCCCTGGAGGACCCATGCCCGAGCTCAGTGCTGCCCGTTTACGGGTGGCCGTTCCCGCCGCACTGCTCTGCCTGGCGGTTTCCTGGATCCACGTGCAGGACCAGGGCGGCTTCCCCGGCAACAAGACACCCGGATACGTCGGCGTCGGGTACTACCTGCTGGAGGCGGCCGGAGTGGTCACCGCGCTGCTCCTGCTGGTCGCGGGCCGCGGCGCCGTGGCGGTTCCGGTATGGCTGCTGGCGGCCGGGATCGGTATCGGCCCGCTGGTCGGCTACGTGCTGTCGCGAGGTCCGGGGCTGCCCGACTACTCGGACGACAAGGGCAACTGGACCGAGCCGCTCGGCCTGGTCAGCGTGGCGGTCGAGGTGGTCCTGATCGCCGTGTCGCTGGCCGTCGTACGGACGGCGGCCGGCCGAACGCGCGGATCGCAGGTGGCCGAAGCACCGGCGCGCTGACCGGCCGCCACTGCCTCCGGCTCCGACACCGGCTCCGACACCGACGCCGAGGACCAGGGCGCGGCGGGGAGTCAGCGGCTGGTGACGCCGGTCAGCACGACGGCATCGGGCCAGCTGAAGCGCAGCTTGTCGGGGGTCCCGTTCAGCCGGGAAGGCACGCCGCCCGGGGGTGAAATCGGCACCTTTTCAACGTAGTTGCCACCCATGGCGCGATAGAACCGCTGGGCGGAGACGTTCTGCTCCTGCACCCACAGATACATGGACTTCCCGATCGCCTCGTCGGCGATGGCCTCGACGGCGCGGGCGAGCAACTCCCGTCCCACGCCGGTGCGCTGACGGTCGTGGGTGACGTGCAGGTTGTCGATCAGGCTGCCCCAGCGATCGTCCTCGTCGAAGACGACGTGCACGAAGCCCGCCAGCCCGGCCTGATCCTCGGCGACGAGCGTCATGCTGTGGGCCGGGGCGGCGAGCCGCGAAGACCACACGGACAGCCTGTCGGTGAGGATGTCGCCGTCCAGGTAGGAATCGGCATAGGCGCCACGGTAGTGCCGGCGCCAGCTGTCGGCGTGCAGCAGCGCCACCCCTTCGGCGTCGTCGGGACCTGCCATGCGCAACCGTGGCGACATCGTGCGACCCTTCCCCGTCAACTCGTATCCGTCGCTTGATGATCGCATCAGCGCCGTACCGGGCGCACTGCCGGGTCAGCGTGCGGAGTGGGGGGTGGTGACGGCTACTGGAGCTTCCACTGCTGGTTCCAGTCGTTGTTGCAGGTCCAGACGCCGAGTGCCTTGGCGTCCTCGTCGTAGGTCAGGCAGTCCTGGTCGGTGATCCGGATCTGGTACTGGCCGCCACCCTTGCTGACGAGCTGCCACTTCTGCGCGTCGGCGCCGGTCCAGGGCTTGGCCTCGGCGAAGAAGGTCTTGGTGTTCTCGGTCAGGGCAAGGCCCGAGACGGCGCTGGTGATCTCGTATCGGCCGTTGCCCGCCGGACTGAACCGCCAGGCGGAGTTCTTGGCCCCACTGGCGCCGGCCAGGATCGAGGACCCTGAGAGCACCGGACCCCGGCCGGTCTTCACCTTGGGATAGCGCAGCCCGGCGACGCTGTCACCGCCACCGCCACCGCCGCCGCCCTTGCCGCCGCCCTGGTGCGCGGGCACGCCGGGGGTGGCGGGGGTGCCGGTGATGGGGACGGCGTCGGTGTCGCCATTGCCGTCACTGCCGCCATCACCGTCACTGCCGCCATCGTCACCGCTCCCGTCGCCGTCGCCGTCGTCGCCACCGCCGTGCACCGGGACGGCCGGGGTGGCGGGGGTGTCGACGATCGGGGTGCCGCTGCCCTTGGCGGCCGTGATGCTGACGGCGGGGAAGTGGATGATCCGCTTGCTGTCGACGCACCGGATCAGCACGCAGGAGCGGGTGGTGCTGACGGTTCGGTCGGAGTCGTTGCCGACGAAGGCCCAGTTCCCGTAGCCGCCGTCGCCCCTGTTGGTGAAGGTCGAGTCGCCCGAGAAGACCCAGATGCGGAAGTCGTCGTAGCCGGCCGGGCCGCCTTCCGAGTCGTGGTGCTGCAGCTTGACGGTGGTGTCGACCAGCACCCCGTTCATGTCGGCTTCGTAGGTGTTGCGGAACCAGACGGTGTCATAGAGGTCGGTTCCGTCGTACTTGAACACCATGACGTTGAAGCCCGGTGCCGCAGCGCTCAGTTGGCCGGCCATCTGCTGGGTGAAGGCGGCGTTGTCGGCCTGCGCCTGGAGGGCAGCGCTGCGGAAGCCTCCGATCATGGCACCGATGGAGTTGATCAGAGCGGTGGTGCAGTTGCCGCCGCCCACGCTGCTCTGACCGTCACAGTCGGCCGCTGCGGCCCGCTGCGGCGAGGCCATCAGGCCCGCGACGGCCAGACCCGAGAGCAGGGTGCCCGCAATGGCGCGTTGGGCGGGCGTGTGGGAGCGGCGGGAGAGAGAGCGCATGCTGAAGTACCTCGATCGCTGGGCGTGCTGACGTTCGTCTACAGAGGAGTGACGATTGCTCGGATGCTAGGGCCGTCCGAACGCCCCACCCCGGACTCCTGACGCTTCCCTGATGGATCACTGATGGATCACTGACGATCTGTCGGCGAACGATGCGGTCACGATGTGAGGGCGCGACCCGGGTCGTACTTGTAGCCGACCCGCGGGCCGGGCCGGTCAGTTGCCGGCCGGTCAGTTGTCGGCGTGCCAGCCGGCGACCAGGCGGGAGGTTCCGTCGGCGCCGGCCACGGTGCGCCAGCGGGTGTGCAGCCGGACCTGCGCAGCGGCCTGCCCGTGGCCGCCCTGGCGGGCCTGCCCACGGGCCTGGCGGCGGACCTGCCAGTGGACCGGCTGGTGTGCGGCCCGGTCGGCGGCGATCGCCAGCCACACCGGGCTGTCGGCGGGGCTGTCGGCGATCCGGCGGACGACACCGGCGAGCGCGGCTCGCACCCTGAGCCACCTGACGGTGGCCGCGTACCGGGCCGGTCGGGTGGACGGGCGGACATGGGCCTGGGTTTGGCCTTGGGCTTGGAAAGCGGTGAAGACGGACACGATGAGCTCACCTCGGGGAGGCCGTGGCCGATTTCGGGCACGGCAGGGCAGGACTCTGCGAGAGCGCACGCCAAAGCACCGGAACGACCGATGGCCGTACGGGAGTTGGGGAAAGGCGCAGAGCAGGGGGTTACCGCGTGCCAGCGGAGTACGAGCGCTGGCAAGGGGTTGGACAGGCGCAGGGGCAACGGTGACTCACTGGCACGCGGAAGCCCACCGATCCTGCGGCAATGCGGCGTTGATGGACAATCAGATGCGCGGGGGTGGCGTGCCGGGGCCGTCCGGGCCGGAGCGCTCCGCCTGCTCGCCGATGCAGCGGGCAGCCGCGGGCGGCAGGTCGAGGTGCTGGGCGAGCCAATCGGGGCGATGGCCCTGGAGGGTCAGCTGGTAGGCCGTGTGCACCCGGGCGTCGTACGCGACGTCGGGCGAGGTGGTGGCGGCGAAGTCGCGGGGGTCGAGCAGGTACAGCCGTGGTTCGCCGTCCTGCAGTGTCAACCGCAGGCACCCGCGGGCCCTGCCGGTGGCGGGTGCACTGAGGGGTACCGCCGGGCAGCAGGGCCCGGTGGTGGACGGCGCCCGCCCGGTCCACTGCAGGCCGAGCGCGCGCAGCAGGCGTCCGGCTCGGCGGTCGTGGTGGTGGCCGCCGCTGTGCGACGCGACCGTGGCGGACTCGCGCACGGCCGGGGTGAACGTGAGGCTGGACATGGCTGACCTCCGGGAGCACAAGGGCTGTTGGAGGGCGCGCGCAGCGCATCGACCGGGCACCCACGCCACCGTCGGGTGGATCGTGGCCAGTGTCGATCGAGGAGTCAGCGCGCGCCGATGAGAGGTGAGGACGGGCGGACGCAGGGCCGTTTACGGCCCGGACTACTGCTGTCCAATGTCTTCGCCTCCTCCCGGCCGGGGCGCGCGACGGCGCCTGATCGACACGGCAAGGAGCTCGCCGACGCACGGAAACCGCCGGCTCACCCCAACTCGTCAGAGCTTTGGCACTCCACGGCGTGATCCCACCCGGCATGGGCGGGAAGCCACTTGGGATCAACCCTTAGGTCGGGAAGATCTGTCCTGAACCTGGGCGTCTCTCGACGTCGTCGGGTCAGTGGCCTGTGTCCGTGAAGACGCCTCACCGAACGAGGTGCCTTTCTGAAACACCAGCCACTATAGACCTCAGGGCCGGCCGCGCAAGCCCGTTCCGACTCCGGCCGCCGCCTCGTCGGCTGACGTCACGTCAACTCCTGTGACCCGCACGGCCCGCCCCGCCCGCACGGCCCGCCCGGCAGCGCGCCCGGCCGCATCCCAGCCGCCGCTGCGGTCGACCTCCGGCGGGTCACGCTTCGGACCGTGGGCGCGGTTGACTGGTCAGCCATGGTTGTCACCGATCTCTCATGCGGGAGCCTCTTCGGGGCGAAGAAGAGTGTCGATCCGCGCGGCCACGGAGAGCAGATCCCGGTCGGCCAGCCGTGGGCCGACGAGCTGGAGGCCGACGGGGGCGGACCCGGTGACCGGGAGCGGGATCGTCAGTGACGGCAGGCCCGCGGTGGCCGCCGGGGAGGTGTTGCGGATCAGGGTGGGGAACGTGGGTACGTCCCGGCCGTTGAGGGGCAGGGACGCCTCGTACCGGTGAAGGGACCGGGCACACACCGGGACGGTCGGGCTCAGCATCGCGTCGAGACCGTTCGCGGTGAACAGGTCGTGGTAGGCGGCCTGCATCGCGTGGCGTTCCCCGAGCGCAGCGGCCAGCGTGATGGGCGACGCGGTGGCCTTGAGCAGCTCCGCGATGACCGGGTCGGCGACCGCGTCGAGGACCTCGGCGAGGGTGAGTCCGATGCGGTGCTCGCGGAGGTAGCGGCCGAAGGCTGCGGTGAACTCGCCGAGGACGAGGGGGAATCCGATCCGGGAGTCGTAGCCGGCCAGCTGCGCCGTGTCCACGGGAACCCACCGGATCCGCGCCGCGCCGAGGCGGTCGACTGCCGCCTCCCAGGCGGTGCGGACCGGGCTCTCCAGGTCCTCGGTGAACACGTGCCTCGGCAAGCCCAGCCGGAGCGGGCGCCGCGGGTCACGGGTGCCGCCGGTTTCCCCGGTGACGAGGGTGTCCAGCTCGATCAGGCGGTCCAGGGTGCGGGCCAGCGGTCCGGGGGTGTCCCGGGTGGTGGACAGCGGCGTGACACCTGCCGACGGGTAGCGCCCGGCGCTGGGGCGCAGACCATAGATCCCGTTGAGCGCGGCGGGAACGGTGATGGAACCGCCGGTGTCGGTGCCGAGTCCGGCGTCGGTGACGCCTGCGGCCACCGCGGCGGCCGTACCGCCGCTGCTGCCACCCGCGAACAGGGCCGGGTCGGTGGCGTTGGCGACGGCGCCGAAGGTGCGGTTGCACGAGGTGGCTCCCATGGAGAGCTCGTGCATGTTCGTCTTGCCCAGGACGATCGCCCCCGCCGAACGCAGCACCGCGACCACGGGCGCGTCGGTGTCGGGAACGAAGCCGGTGAGCGCGGGGGTGCCGGCGGTATTGGGCAGGCCCGCGACATGGATGTTGTCCTTGACGACGAGACACCAGGGCGCCTGGCCGGCCCGAGCGTCGTGAGGCTCGTGAGAGTCATGGGCGTCATGGCGAGAATGAGCGGCATGGCGGGCCGCCTGCGTGTGTGCCCTCTCGGCGTCCAGCGTGATGAACGCGTTGAGGGGCCCGGCGGCGGCGGCCCGGTCGAGTGCGGCCGAGACGACCTCGTGCGCGGGGCCCCGGTTCGCGGGGCTCAGCAGGAGAGGGCGCCGCCGCCCACGTCGGTGCCGAGGACACCGACGAACTGCTTGTAGAGGTTGATCCGGTCGTTGCGCTCGTCCGGGTTCTTGCCGTTGCACTCCAGGTCGCCGTTGATGCTGCGGATCGTCTCGCCGAAGCCCCTCGCGTTGACCATCGCGTCGTGCGGGGTCGTCGTCCCGGCCCCCTTCACGCTGTTCCAGAACCACAGGGCGGTCTTCCACGACACGGTGGCGTCACGCTGGACCAGGTTGGGGTTGTTCAACAGGTCGATGTGGAGGGCGTCACCGGCCGCCTTGTAGTTGAAGTTCCAGCTGAGCTGCAGCGGGCCGCGCCCGTAGTAGGCGCTCCCGCCGGCCGGGCAGCCGTAGGGCTGGCTCTGGTCGCAGTAGTGGCTGTAGTTGGCCGTGTTCTGCTCGACGACGAACCTCAGGCCGCCCGTCTCGTGACTGACGTTGGCCAGGAACGCCGCCGCCTCCCGCTTGCGGACCGCGTCGGCACCGGTGGTGGTGAACTGCGGGTAGGCGCTCAGCGCGTCCACCAGGCCCTGGTAGCTGTAGAAGGGGTTCCGGCTCGGGAACAGCTGGTTGAACTGCGCCTCGCTGACCACGAACGACCCGGCGGCGGACGCCTGGGCCGCAGGCAGCCCGACCGCCAGCCCGGCCGTGACCGCAGTCGCACTCAGCACGGCCAGGAGACGGGACCGGGCGCGGGTTCGGCTTCGGGACACGGCAGGGGCTGCGGACATCGGCACTCCTCGGGCGGCCGACCGTCCCGCCCACGGCTCCGGGCCGGTCGGAATCGGATCGGATATTCGGCGCTTCGTTGACAAAGTGATCGGAAAGCAAGGGAAAAGCGATGGCCTCAGCATTGCGCATGTCATCACCCCGACGGAATTGATTCGGCAACGAATCACCCGACAGATGGCCTTCCTGGTCAGCCGGTTGACGATCAGCCAGCCGCCGGCGGTGCCGTCGGCCGCCCTGCCGGTTCCGCGTCCGCCCGAGGTCGACCCGAGGGCCGGCCCGAGGCCGGGCCATGCTCAGGCGCAGTGCTCGGGCGCGGACGCGGCGGACTGCGTCGTGTCCGGATCTGTGGGATCCATGGCCACAGGGACATGGCACGGCCCACCTCGCCGAGGGAGTGTGGAGGCACACCACCGATCCAGCGGGTGGCGAGCGAGACGACGGAGGAGCGATGAACGAGACGATCGCGGGCGTGCGGATCCCCGACAGCGACCTGGCGCGGGAGGCGACCGAACTGGTCCGCGAGGCCGCCGGGCCGCTGCTGTTCCACCACTCCCGGCGGGTCTTCCTGTGGGGCGCATTGCGCGGGCGGGAGCAGGGGCTCGAGTTCGACCCCGAGCTGCTCTACGTGGCGGCGATGTTCCACGACCTCGGACTCACCGCACGCCACCGCCGCAACGACCAGCGCTTCGAGATCGACGGCGCCGACGAGGCCCGCCGGTTCCTGCACACCCACGGCATCACCGGCGAGCCGGCCGAGCGGGTCTGGACCGCCATCGCCCTGCACACCACGCCCGAGATCCCGCTGCACATGGCGCCCGAGATCGCCCTGGTCACCCGGGGTGTGGAACTGGACGTCCTCGGGATCGGCTACCACGCGGTGCCGGACGGGAAGCGCGCCGCCGTCGTGGCCGCTCACCCCCGCCCGGACTTCAAGAACCAGATCCTCGCCGCCTTCACCGAAGGCATCGAGGACCGCCCCGACACCACCTTCGGCAACGTCAAGGCGGACGTGCTGGCGCACTTCGTGCCCGGTTTCGTGCGCGGCGACTTCGTCGAGGTCATCAAGAACTCCGACTGGCCGGAATGACCGGCCGGACCGGGCAGACCACTGCCACGAGCTGCTGCCACGGGCCTGCCGCAGGCTCCCGGCGCAGGCCCGGGCGCAGGCCCTGGCGCAGGCCCTGCCAGGGGGCGCCTCTCGCAGGGCCACGACCGGGCAGGCGCAGCGTCGCACCCACTCGTTAGGCTGCCACCATGACCGATGATCGACTGACTGTCCGCGAGGCCCTCGAAACGCTGCTGGCCGGCAATCGGCGTTTCACCACGGGCATCCCCGAGCACCCCAACCAGGACGCCGCCCGCCGGGCCTCCACCGCCCCGGCCCAGAGCCCGTTCGCGGTGCTGTTCGGCTGCTCGGACTCGCGCCTGGCCGCGGAGATCATCTTCGACCGGGGCCTGGGTGACCTGTTCGTGGTCCGCACCGCCGGACACGTCATGGGCCCGGAGGTGCTCGGCAGCATCGAGTACGGCGTCAGCGTGCTCGGCAGCCCGCTGGTCGTGGTCCTCGGGCACGACTCCTGTGGCGCCGTCGCCGCCGCCCGAGCCGCCGTGGAGGACGGCACCAGCGCCGCCGGCTACGTACGGGACGTGATCGAACGGGTCACCCCGAGCGTGCTGGCCGCCCGCGCCGCCGGCCACACCGACGACGCGGACTTCATCGACACCCACATAAGGCACACCGTCGACCTGCTCCTGGAGCGCTCCCGCATCGTGGCCGAGGCCGTCGACGCCGGGCGCGCCGCCGTGGTGGGCCTGTCCTACCGGCTCGCCGACGGCGCGGCCCGCCTCGTCACCACCCGCGGCCTGGCCGAGCCGGCCCTCGACCAGAGCTGACGCGCCGAGTCGAGCGGACGCCGGGCCGGCCTGCGGTAGACGGGATCCCGTCTACCGCAGGCCGTCCAGGAACTCGATGACACGCCGGGTGAGCAGCTCGGCCGCCGCTCGGTCGTAGGACGGCAGCGAGGAGTCCGCGAACAGGTGCTCCTTGCCGGGGTAGAGGAACAGCTCGGCACGCTCGGTGGCGGCGGCCAGCTCCCTGGCAGCGTCGAGGTCGCCCTCCTCGGCGAAGAACGGGTCACCGTCCATCCCGTGCACCTGCACCGGGACGTCGGCCGGCCAGGCCCCGCCGAACTCGGACACCGGCAGGCAGGAGTAGATCAGCAGGGCGCCCTTGGCACCGGCGCGGGTCTGGGCCAGGCGCTGGGCCGGCATGACGCCGAGCGAGAAGCCCGCGTAGACGACCTCCGGCCCGAGCGACGCGGCGGCGGCCAGGCCGCGCTCCATGACGGTGTCGAACCCGGTCCGGCTCGCGTAGCCGATGCCCTGCTCCAGGGTCTCGAAGGTGTGCCCCTCGTAGAGGTCCGGCAGATGGACGGTGTGGCCTGCCCGACGCAGCTCGGCCGCGAAGGCCGTGACGCCCGGAGTCAGTCCCTGAGCGTGGTGGAACAGCACAACCTCGGCCATGGCCTGCCCGCTTTCGACTCGCTGAATGATCCAAATTTCTCGAACGATCGGCGATGCTAGTCTCATTCGATCATGTCGAGCAACACCCCTGACTACGACCTCGACGAGACGATCGAGCTCACCACCGCCGAGCAGGTGCGGGCCATCAGCGACCCCCTGCGCACCACCCTCCTCGGCCTGCTGCACGAGCGCGCCGCGACCGTCACCGAGCTCGCCGCCGCGGTCAAGCGGCCGAAGAGCACCGTCGCGCACCACGTCGGGGTCCTGGCCAGAGCCGGCCTGCTGCGCGTGGTGCGGACGCGCCGGGTCCGGGCGATCGAGGAGCGCTACTACGGCCGCACCGCGCGGATGTTCTTCGTCGGCCTCGGCCGGCAGGCGGCCGACGGCGCACTGCCGCCGGACCTCAATGACTTCGAGGTGGCGGCGAAGGAGTCGGCCCCGGCCTACGAACTCGGGCGGCTGCGCCAGTTCATCCGGCGGGCCCGGATCTCGGAGGAGCAGGCGGCCGAGTTCTGGGAGCGCATCGAGCAGGTGATCCACGAGTTCGACCGGCTTCCACGTTCCGGTGAGACGGTCCACGGGTTCGCCGTCGGCGTGTACCCGATCCCCGACTACCCGACCCTGCCGCCGACCCCGGAAGCCGGAGAACAGGGCTGACGCGTCGCCTGGTCGGGGGCGACGGCGACCGCGACCGGCACGTCGCCCACCACCACGCGCCACAGCGCGGGCCGGCTGGTGGTCTTCATGCCCGGCCTCCTGCCCGGGAGTTGACGGCGAGGCCGATGATCTCGACGATGATCCGGCGGAACCTCCGGCGGCGGCGCATCCGAGCGCCGAGGAAGCCGGCGGCCGGAACGGTGACAGGGATTCGGGCGCCCTCGGTGGACGCGGTGGGCTGGGTCTCGGGGGTGATCACGCTCGTTCTCCTTGGTCGCTCTGCTCGCTCAAGAGGTGCCGGCACTCGGCCCGGTCAGAGGTCCGGTGCTCAGCCGGGCGTGTCCACCGTGTGGCAGTTCGCGCAGACGCCGGCCAGCTCGACCGTGTGCCGGACGTCCGCGAAGCCGGACATCTCCGCGACCTTCTCGGCCCAGGACTCGACGACGGCGGAGTCGACCGGCAGGCTCAGGCCGCACTGGCGGCAGATCAGGTAGTGCCGGTGGTCGCCGCCCGGCCGATAGCGGAAGAGCTTCTCGCCGTTGGCCTCGCGGACGACGTCCGCGCGGCCGGCGTCGGTGCGGCCGCTCTGGCGTCGGTCACGGTCTCCCCCGGCTCCCGCGCTGGTCGGTCAGTGGACGCTCAGCGTCCCGTCGCCTGCTTCAGCGCGTCCTCGATGCCCTGCAACTCCTGGACCTGCCAGGCCTGGAAGGTGTCGCTCGCCGGAGCCAGGGTCTCGGTGACCCGGGCGACCGGGATCCCCTGTGCCTTGGCCGCGTTCACCTGGGCGACCACATCGGGGTCGGAGTTCTGGGTGTTGAACACGTAGACCTTGATCGCCTTGGTGGCGATCTGCTGGTCGATGGTGGCCTTGTCGGCGACGGTCGGGTCGGTGCCCTCGCTCTCCGCGTCCAGGAAGGTTTCGGGGGTGAGCATCTTCAGGCCCACGCTCTCGGCGAGCGGCGTCACGATCGATTCCGAGGCGCCGATCGGGGTGCCGGCGTACTTCGCCTTGATGTCGGACTCCAGCTGGTTGTACTGCGCCAGCGTCTGGGTCTCGAAGGTGGTCTTCCGGGTGTCGAAGTAGGCCGCGTCGGCCGGGTCCATCTTCCGGTAGTCGGCGGCTATCCGGTCGATCACCTGGTACAGGCTGTCGTGCGAGTACCACTGGTGCGCGTTGTCCCCCTCCTTCTTCCCGACCAGGTCGCCGACCTTCAGCACGGTGCGGCTCGGCGCCGGGTTCGCGGCGAGCAGCTTGTCCGACCACGTGTCGTAGCCGATGCCGTTGGTGATCGCGTAGTCCGCGCCCGCGATGGTGCGCCCGTCGCCGGCGGTCGGCTCGTAGGCGTGCGGGTCGGTGTCCGGGTTGGTGATGATGCTCGTCACCTTGACGTGTGAGCCACCGAGTTGGGTGGCGATGCTCCCCCAGAAGTTCTCCGCGGCCACCACCTGGATCACCTTCGAGCCGCCGGCCGCCGCGGTGGACGAGGTCGCGGCCTTCGATGCGGTGGAACACGCGCTGGTGGCCGAGAGGGCGGCGACGGCGGCGGCGCCGAGCACGACTCTGAGCGGCTGACGGCGAAGCTTGCTGGACAGGGCGGTGCGCATGGTGGGTTGCTCCTCACATGCGGGCCCGGCCGCAGACACGGCGGGGCCCGCTTCGGGTGGACGACTGGTGGACGACGGGCGCGGGCGGGACGGCCGGCGGCGACTGGGGCCGGCCGGCTCTAGGAGGTGACGGTCAGCAGTCCGCGCTCGTAGGCGCGGACCAGGTTGCGCGGCACGAGGTGCTCGCGGCCGTCCACGGTGATCGGGACCAACTGGGGCACGGTGGCCTTCCACTGGGCCCGGCGGTGCCTGGTGTTGCTGCGGGACATCTTGCGCTTGGGGACGGCCATGCCGGGGTTCTCCTTCTGAGGGGTGGCTAAGCGTGGGCGTGGTCGGTGTAGTCGGCGTGGTCGGCGTGCTCCTGGAGGGCGTACTCGTCCCAGGCGGGGAACGGATCGTCGAAGGCCCGCCAGAGCGCCGGACCGGCCGCCGCCTCGGCGTCGTCCAGCAGGCAGCCGGTGAGCGCGGCTTGCAGCCGGTCCTCGCGCAGACCGGTGCCGATGAAGACCAACTCCTGCCCGTGCTGGGCCTGTTCGCCGCCGATGCCGGCCAGGGCGGTGGCGTTGGTCAGGCCGGCCGGGCCCGTCCGTTCACCCAACGCGGAGCGCATGCCGGAGGGTTCGAAGCGGGCGACCGAACCGGCTTGGGACCACAGCCCGGTGACGGCCGGCCGGGAGGCCAGCCAGAAGAACCCCTTGGAGCGCAGTACCGTGCCGAACTCCCCGGCGTCGAGCCTGCTGCTCACCAACTCCCAGAGCCGGCCCGGGTGGAAGGGCCGTCCGGCGCGGAAGACCAGACTCGCGATCCCGTACTCCTCGGTCTCCGGAACGTGGTCGCCGTTGAGCTCGGCCACCCAGCCCGGAGCCTCCTGGGCCTTGGCCAGGTCGAAGAGCCCGGTGCCGAGCAGCTCGGCGGGCGGCACCCGGCCGCCGGTCGCGCGGACGATCCGGGCGGCGGGGTTGAGCCGGCTGAGCGCGGCGGCGAGGCGGTCCGCGTCGTCCGCGCCGACCAGGTCGGTCTTGTTCAGGACCAGGACGTCGGCGAACTCGACCTGGTCCATCAGCAGGTCGCTGACGGTGCGTTCGTCGTCCTCGTACTGGTCGAGCCCGCGGGCCGTCAGCTCGTCGCCGCCGCGCAGCTCGGGCAGGAAGTTCGCGGCATCGACCACCGTGACCATGGTGTCCAGGCGGGCGACGTCGCCCAGGGTGGCGCCGTCGTCGCGGGCGAAGGCGAAGGTGGCCGCGACGGGCATCGGCTCGGAAATGCCGCTGGACTCGATCAGCAGGTAGTCGAACCGGCCCTCACGGGCCAGGCGGTCGACCTCCTCCAGCAGGTCGTCGCGCAGCGTGCAGCAGATGCAGCCGTTGGTCATCTCGACCAGGCGCTCCTCGGTCCGCGAGAGAGCGCCCCCGCCGTCGCGGACCAGCGCCGCGTCGATGTTGATCTCGCTCATGTCGTTGACGATGACCGCGACCCGCAGGCCGTCCCGGTTGTTCAGGAGGTGGTTGAGCAGCGTGGTCTTGCCCGCGCCGAGGAACCCGGAGAGCACCGTGACCGGGAGCCGCCCGCTCACCGGCAGCCCGCTCACCGACGGCCCGCTCACCGAGCCGCTCACCGACCCGCCCTCGCGGTGGCCGTCGCACTGGAGACGTACGGCAGCAGGGCCATCTCGCGCGCGTTCTTCACGGCGCGTGCCATCGCGCGCTGCTGCTGGACGGTGAGCCGAGTGACCCGCCTGCTCCTGATCTTGCCCCGGTCGGAGATGAACTTCCGGAGGAGATTGGTGTCCTTGTAGTCGATGTAGCTGATGCGTGCTTCATACAGAGGGTTGGGGCGCGGCTTGCGATCCCGGCGCGCGGGGGCGATCTTGATCACGTCTTTCCTTGTTTCCGAATGAAGTTGACGGTTCGTCAGGCTGTGCGTTCAGGCAACCGGGTCGAGTAGTTCCTCGAAGGCGTCCGGCAGGGCCTTCCAGCCCGATTCGCCGCTCGCGAGTTCGGCGTCGGTGAGCAGGCAGGAGTCGAGCAGGCCGGTGACCCCGTCCACGTCCAACCCTTCAGCGGTGAAGCTCAGTTGCTGCACCCGGTCGCCATGGACCGCGTCCCAGTCGAGCGCGGCGGCGGCCCGCCGGGCGGGCGGGTAGAGCTCCCATGCGGCGTCCGGCAGCGTGGTCAGCCACGGGCCGCACTCCTCCACCGCGAGGTTGGCGCCGGCCGCGTCCCAGGCGAGCATCAGGTCGGGACGGTTGGCGAGCCAGAACCGCCCCCGGCTGCGCTGGGCCGCCGGGACGAGCTGATCGAGGGCCTCGTAGAAGCGCGCGGGGTGCAGGGGGCGACGCCGCTCCCAGACCAGCGTGGCCACCCCCGCCTCGTCGGCCTCCTGCGGCAGCAGGGCCATCGCCGGGTTGACCCGGTCCCGCGCGGCCGCCACGTCGAAGCCCCCGGATGCCGCGCCGACCAGGACCCCGGTGCCCAGCCGGGCGAGGCGGGCGGTCGGGTGGAGCTGACGCAGCATCGCCAACCCGGCGTGCAACTCCGGGCTCGCGTAGGCCTCCTGAGCGGGCGCGACGGCCAGCACGTTCGCGTACTCGATCTGGTGGGAGAGCGCCTCGGCGACGGTTCGCTCGTCGTCGGCGCAGGTGTGCAGGTGGTGCTCGAAGAGCTGGTCCGAGACCGAGAGCTCCGGGACGACCCGCAGCGGGTCCACGGCGGTGACCACCCCGACCACCTCCACCACCTCGTGCATGCAGCGGCCCTCGGACTCGCCGCCCGCCAGCACCTCCACCAGAGGATGCGGGTCGCTGCCGCCCCACAGCTCCACCACCGCGAGTTCGTGACCGCCCGCCTGGGCGATCCGCACCAGCTCGGGCAGCAGATCCTCGCGCAGGGCGCAGCACGGGCAGTCGTTGGCGAGCGGCACACCGGTCTCGTGCAGCGCGCCCGAGGCCTCCTGCACCCGGCGCAGCACGCGACCCTCGGCGGCGCGGGTCAGGTCGTGGTGCAGGACCACGGCACCCTCGCAGCTTTCGAGCAGTTCGAGGACGGCCTGGCGGCGCGCGGCCTCGTGCAGGCCGCCGACCACCACCACGGGCAGCGAGTTGGGCTGGGACACCGGTTCTTCCTTCCTGGGATTTCGGTGCAGTGGAGTGGAGTGCGGTGCGCTACCAGCTGGCCTTGCGGACACCCGGCAGGAACCCGGCGTGGGCTTGGTTGCGCACGCCGATGCGGGAGAGGCCGAAGGCGCGCAGGTAGCCGCGCGGGCGGCCGTCGACGGCGTCGCGGTTGCGGACCCGGGTGGCGCTGGCGTCGCGCGGCTGGCGCTGCAGCTCGGCCTGCGCGGCGAGGCGGTCCTCGACCGCGGTCGCGGGCGAGGCGATCAGGCGCTTGAGCTCGGCCCGGCGATCGGCGTACCGGGCGACGACGGCCCGGCGCTGCTCGTTCTTGGCGATCTTGCTGCGCTTGGCCATCAGACCTTCTCCCCCCGGCCCCGCACGACGGCGACGGCCCTCTCGATGCCGAGCTTGTCGACGGTCTTGATGCCCTTGGCGCTGAGCGTCAGGCGGACGAACCGGCCCTCGCTCGGCAGCCAGTAGCGCTTGCTCTGGATGTTCGGATCGAAGCGGCGCCGGGTGCGCCGGTGCGAGTGGGAAATGGCGTTGCCGAAACCGGGCTTGCGGCCGGTGAGCTGGCAGTGGGCGGACATGGCGACTCCGTGCCGGTGATGACAGCGGCGGCAGGCGGGGCCGGCCCGACGGGGCCGACCCGTGGGAATGCGGCCGCTGCCGCGAATGTTGAGCTGACAGTACACTAGATGAAAACGAAAACCATTACGTTATGGTGAGGCCCGCACCAGCCCGACACCCCAGGAGGACCCCGATGGCCCGCAACGAACTGCGCCCGATCATCAAGCTCCGCTCCACCGCCGGCACCGGCTACACGTACGTGACCCGCAAGAACCGGCGCAACGACCCCGACCGCCTGGTGCTGCGCAAGTACGACCCGGTCGCCCGCCGGCACACCGACTTCCGCGAAGAGCGCTGAGCACCCGCCCCAGCCACCCCGCTCACCCCAGTCACCCCACCCGCCGACAGGAGAACCCCATGCAGCCCGGCATCCACCCCGCGTACCGCCCCGTCGTCTTCCGCGACAGGGTCGGCGGCCTCACCTTCCTGACGCGTTCCACCGCCACCAGCGACAAGACCGTCGAGTGGCCGGACGGCAACACCTACCCCGTCATCGACGTCGAGATCTCCTCCGCCAGCCACCCCTTCTACACCGGCAACGCCCGCGTCATGGACACCGCCGGTCGCGTCGAGCGCTTCCAGCGCCGCTACGGCCTCACCAACTCGAAGCCCGGCACCGGCACCACGAGCTGACGGATCGTCAGTTCTCGGTACGCACCGAGCCGCCACACCGAGGAGGAACGAGTTGCCCCTCCCCCAGCCTTCGGCCGGGAGGTCCCCCCACGGCGAGCCCCGCCCGCTGCCCGTCACCGTGCTCGGTGGCCTCGCCACCGGCGTCCGCGACTGCGTCGCCGACCTCGCACGGATCGAGATCCCGGGCCTCGCGGTGCTCGCCGTGCACGTCGACTCCGCCGGCCGTACGGTCTCCTGGCAGGTGTACGAGCGCCGCGGGCCGGTCGGCGGCACGCTCACGCCGGCGCGGCCGTGCTCCCGCCCTCGGGATGGACCGCTGGCGACTGCCCGACGATCCCTTCGCCGAAGCCCTCGGGGCCGACCCGCCGCCGCACCGAATGCCAGGTTTACCTATATCAGTAACATCTTTTTCATTTGCGTAACATAGCCCCGGGATCTACGGTGGGAGAGCCCTCGGAAGGGGATCGCGGCGGCGGGATCAGCCGCCCCAACTCCCTTTCACCGCAGCACTCCAGTGGAGGCAGCCATGTCTCGCGATCCCGGCTTCGGCCCACCGACCGTCCGGCGGACGCGTCACCCGCTACGACCCGGCTGACGCGTCCGCCCGGTTCTGCCAGCGCCGGACGGCCGCCCGGAGCAGCGATCCCACCTCGTCGCTGCGGCCGTCGATCTGCTCGTGCCGCCCGATCGCGACCAGCGCGGCGTCCACCGGGCCGTCACCCTCGCCCTCGCCGCCGCCCTCGCCCAGCGGCACCGCGACCGCCGAGACCTCGGGATCGCCGAGACCGCGACTGAAGGCCACCCCGGTCCGCCGGATCTGCTCGATCCGGTCGAGGAACTCCGCGGTCTCCCGCCGGTGCTGCTCACCCTCGGCCGCCAGATGCGCGCGCAGGTCACGCTCGTCCGCGAAGGCCAGGATCACCCAACCCGCGGTGGTGCAGAGCATCGGGGCGGCCCGGTACTCGGTCGCCCGGTAGGCGAGGCGCTGGATCGACCAGGGACCGGCGTGGCTGGTGTAGACGACACTGTCGCCGACCCGCACCGCGACCAGCACGTCGGTGCCCACCTCGGCCGCGAGCTCCTCCAGGTCCTGCCGGCCGACGCCGGCCGCGGGCCGACGCCCGGCAGCCAGGTTGAGCACGTAGGTGGCGGGGCCGAGCAGGAACCGCTTGCCGTCCTCGGTGAGGTAGCCGACCGCGGTCAGGCCGTTGACCAGCCCCTGGATCGAGCTGACCGGCGCTTCGAGCCGGGTGGCCAGCTGACTGAGCGACAGACCCATGGGTGCGCGGGCCACCGCGTCGAGAATGGCCGCGACGCGGTCCACCGTGCGGTGGTGCGGACGGCGCGGCGCGGCGGCGGTCCCGGACTGCCCGGCGGCCGGCCCGGCGTTCCGCTCAGCGACCTGCTCGGCGGTCTGCTCGGCGGCCTCGCCACTCTCGGTCTTCTTCGTAGGCATTGGTAGTTGGAGGCGCGGTGCCCTTTCGAGCCCGGTTCCTCCGTCCCCTTTCAATCCGTGCATGCGGTTTTCCCGCACACGGCTTACCGATGATCTTCTTGGCATGGTTACGCCGCCTTCGGATAGCGGATCGTGCCGCGCAGACGGTGCAGGCCATGCCCGTTGAACCACTCTTCCGTCCACACCCCGGTCTGACCCGCCCGCAGGTTGCGGCCCCGCTTCTTCACCATCAGTCTGCGGAGTCGCCACACCACGTAGCGGTCGATCTGGATGAACTTCTGGGCAGCGTTCCCGGTTCGGAAGTAGTTGCCCCAGCCGCGCAGGATCGGATTCAACTCCGCGATCACCTCACGGATATCCGCTCCCGACCGGCGGCGGTCAGTCCGTTCATGGACCTTGTCCCGGAGTCGCTTCATCGCCGCTTGCGACGGCCAGCGATGCAGGAAGTAGCGCACCTTGCGGTACTTCTCCCACATCCTGCCCGAGAAGCGGGCTCTGAAGTGGCAGCCGAGGAAGTCGAGTCCTTCCCGGCCCTCTCTGAGGTCAACGATCTTCGTCTTGTCCGGATGCAGCTCCAGCCCGAGCGAGCCGAGGATCTCCCCGACCGCCGCCAAGGCCTTCCTGGCGTTGCTCACCGACCGGCACAGGACGACACCGTCGTCCGCGTACCGCACCAGTTCGCCGACACCGCGCTCAACGAGCTCAGTGTCCAGGACGTGCAGGTAGATATTGGCCAGCAGAGGTGAGATCACCCCGCCCTGAGGAGTCCCGGCGACCGTCCGCTGGAGTTCCCCGTCCACCATCACACCCGCCTGGAGCCACAGACGCAGCAGCTTGAGTACCCTGCGATCCGACACCCTACGACCAACCTCCGCGAGCAGCCGACCATGGTCAATCTCGCCGAAGAAGTTGCGAATGTCGAACTCCACGACGACACAGCTGCCCTCGATGAAACCCGTCCGAAGACGTTCCATCGCCTGCGTCGCCGACCGCTTCGGCCGGTATCCGAACGAGGAAGGGGTGAACCCCGCCTCGAACACCGGCTCCAATACGATCTTCGCCGCCTGCTGGGCCACCCTGTCACGCACCGTGGGGATACCCAACGGCCGCTTGCCACCCTGTGATTTCGGGATGTCCACGCGCCTGGCCGGCGCGGGACGGTATGTGCCTGTGCGGAGAGCTTGCTGGAGTTCGCCGAGCATCCGCCGAACCCCGTAATCGTTCTCCACGAACGCCAGAGTGACCCGATCCACCCCAGCACTCCCTCTGTTGGCCCGGACTCGCTCCCATGCCTCCCACAGGACGTCACCCCGGTGGATACGGTCGTACAGAGCATGGAAACGCCGCTCCGGAGACTGCTTGGCCGCAGCCCATAGCCCGCGTTGCAGTTTTCGCACTTTCAGGACGGACGCACGCCCGTCCACTACGGCGGGGGTCTCCCCGCCGGGGTAGTTGACCAGTCTCTCTCCGGCCATGCCCTCGCGCTTACCTCCGCCACGGACGTGATCAAAGTGAGGGCCCTTCCCTCCTGGCGCGTTATGTTGCACGCCGATCAGCGGTACTACGGCCCCCTCGGACTCCCGCTGCCCTCCGGACGACTTCACCATCGGCTTATACGTCCGGTCTCTTGCCCGACGTCAGGCGTGGTCAGACGGGTCTCTCCTGTTCCGGTCCAGACTGTGCACACGTGCCGCCCTCCCTACCCCGGGAGAACCCTGAGGGCTGACCCCGGAACAGGGCCCCCAAGGCATGGCCTTCGCCCTGACATGAGGGGCTCGGCTTCTCCGCTGTGAATCTGACGAGGCTGCAAGGTTCGCTTCACGCTACGGCCCGCGTGCTTGCTCCCTCCAAAGAGGCTCTTGACATCCCGCTCAGCCCGCCGCGTCTCCACGACGAACCGGGACCTACTACCGGGCACTCCGGTGTCTACCCGGACGGGACTTTCACCCGCGAGCCTGGACCAGCTTTCAGGACGCACCATGGCCGGAATCCTATTTGTACGTATTTACGTAGTCAACTCTTCATTTGCATAACCATGCCCGGTGCGGCATCGGCCGCACCCCGTCCGAACGGCGCACCGACATGACCTCAGTACGTACCCACGGACGCCGCCTGCTCGTCGAGCTGCTCGCCACCTGCTGCGTGGCACTGGTCCCCTGGACCGTGCACCTGGCCACCAGCCTGCCCCAGCAGCACCTGGCGCGACAGTGGGACACCCTCTGGGTCGGCTTCGACACCATGCTGCTCGCCGCCCTGGCCGGCACCACACTGGCCGGCCTCAGGCGTCTGCACCTCACCATTCCCCTCATGGTGATCAGCGCCACCCTGCTGGCCTGCGATGCCTGGTTCGACATCATGACCAGCTGGGACACCGCGGATCTGCCGGTCGCCCTGGCCTCGGCGCTCCTCCTCGAACTCCCCCTGGCCGCAGTGCTCGTGCTCGCCGCCCGCCGACTGCTGCTCAACTCGATCCGCACCGCCGCCCGGCTGGGCTGGAAGCCGGCCGACGGCGTGGCCCTGCACAGACTGCCGCTCGCACCACCCATCGACTCCGCCGACTCCTCCGACTCCGCCGGCGAGTCGAAGGCCGGCCACTGAGGGTACTTTTACGTATACCAGTACTTCGTATTTTATTTGCGTAACTTGAGCCTCATCGCCTACGGTGAGGGAGCACTCGCGAGAGCCCCGGAAGGCGCGGAGAACACGCCCGCACTCGGCCGGCACGCCCCGACCGGCGACCGCACGTCAGAAATCAGGTGGAGACAGCGATGACCAGCTCCGGACAGACAGCGGCCCCCGAAGTGGCGCCCCCGGCGGGCTCCATGAGCCACCGGCAGATCATGGAGGCGCTCTCCGGCCTGCTGCTCGGGATCTTCATGGCGGCGCTCTCCTCCACCATCGTGACCAACGCGCTGCCCCGGATCCTGACCGACCTGCACGGCGGCGAGTCGGCCTACACCTGGGTGATCGCCGGCACGCTGCTGGCGAGCTGTGCCTCAACCCCGCTCTGGGGCAAGCTCTCGGACCTGGTCAGCAAGAAGCTGCTGGTGCAGATCTCGCTGGTGCTCTACCTGCTGGGCTCGATGCTGGCCGGCCTCTCGCAGAACCCCGGCGAGCTGATCGCCTGCCGGGTGCTCCAGGGCCTGGGCTCGGGCGGCATCACCGCGCTCGGCCAGGTGTGCATGGCGAGCCTGGCCGGCCCGCGCGAACGCGGCCGCTACAGCGGCTACTTCGGGATGGCGTTCGCGCTGGCCACGATCGGCGGACCACTGATCGGCGGCACCATCGTGGACACCTCCTGGCTCGGCTGGCGCTGGTGCTTCTACGTCAGCGTCCCGTTCACCCTGATCGCGATCGCGCTGCTACAGAAGACGCTGCGCCTGCCGGTGCAGAAGCGGGAGGCGAAGATCGACTACCTCGGCGCGGCGCTGATCGCCTCCTCGGCCACCCTGCTGCTGGTCTGGATCACCCTGGCCGGCACCGACTACCCCTGGCTGTCCTGGCAGACCGCGGCGATGGTCGGCGGCAGCGTGCTGCTGGGCCTGCTCGCCGTGCTGACCGAGCGGCGGGCGAGCGAGCCGATCATCCCGCCCTCGCTCTTCGCCCACCGCACCGTCACCCTCGCCGTGCTCGCCAGCTTGCTCATCGGTGCCTGCATGTACGCCGCGACCACCTTCCTGAGCCAGTACTTCCAGCTCGGCCGTGGCAAGTCGCCGATCATGGCCGGGGTCGAGACCATGCCGATGATGCTGGGCCTGGCCGTGGCCGCCATGGTGGTCGGCAAGCTGATCACCCGCCACGGCCGGTGGAAGGGCTACCTGGTGACCGGCGGCGTGCTGCTCACCGTCGGCTTCACCCTGCTGGGCACGCTGCGCTCCGACAGCTCGTACGGGTTCACCGCACTGGCCATGCTGCTGGTCGGCACCGGCATCGGGATGACCATGCAGAACCTGGTGCTGGTGATCCAGAACACCGCGCCGGCCGCCGTCTTGGGCGCCGCCAGCTCGACGGCCAACTTCTGCCGCTCGATGGGCGGCGCGCTCGGCGTCTCCGCACTCGGCGCCGTGCTGAGCCACAAGGCGGGACGTTACGCGGCACAGAACCTCGCCGCGGCGCACATCCCGGCCGCGGCCGCCAAGGGCAACGGCTCCGGCATCCCCGACCTCGCCGCCATCCCGGCCCGGGTCCGGCCGCTGATCGAGGACGCCTTCGCCCACAGCCTCGGTGACGTCTTCCTGCTCACTGCCCCGCTCGCGCTGCTGGCGCTGCTCGCGATGCTGCTGCTCCAGGAGAAGCGCGAGCAGACGGCGGGCCGGGTGGACCCGGTGCGGCGCGGCGGCCGGGAGGCTGCCCCGGCCACCGGCGGGGAGCAGGCGGCGGTGGCGGCTGGCCGGGCTGCTTGACCCCCTCGGGGTGTCGGCACGTGCCTTCGGGCCGGCGTCGTGAAGACGCCGGCCCGAAGGTGTGTGCCGAGCGGGCTGTTCGAGGCCGCCGGGTGGGCCGGGGCTGGGTCCGGTCAGCCGGCGAGGCGGGCGAGCAGCTCCGGGTGGTCGGCCAGGGCGCCGGCGAGCACCTGCTGGGCGAGTGGCCGGTAGCTCTCGGTGTCGGTGCCCGCCCAGTCGATCGGGCCGAACGGCGGCTGCGGGTCGTACTCGATGAGCAGCTGGATCTCACGCGCGAGCTCTTCGCCGGCCACCCGGGCGACCAGTTGGAGCGCCATGTCGATGCCGGCCGAGACGCCGGCGGCGGTGACGTAGCGGCCGTCCTCGACCCACCGCTCGGCGACCGGGGTCGCGCCGAAGCGGGTCAGCAGGTCGCGGTACCACCAGTGCGTGGTGGCCCGGCGGCCGTCCAGCAGCCCGGCGGCGCCCAGCAGCAGCGAACCGGTGCAGACCGAGCCCACCAGGTGGGCCTGGTCGGCGGCTTGACGAAGGCGGCCCAGCAGATGCTCGTCGGCCAGCGCCGTGAGCGTCGGGGCGAGGCCGCCGGGGACCACCAGGGCGAACGGCTCGGGCACCTCGTCGAAGGTGTGGCTCGGCAGCACCGCGAGCGGGGTGTCGGTGCCCATCGGCTCGATCCGCTCGCCGAGCACCACGGTGCGGAAGTTCGGTGACAGGTCCTGCAGTGCGGAGCAGACCTGCAGCGGGCCCACCAGGTCGAGCAGCGTGATGCCCGGGTAGGCGACGAAGGCGATGGTCCGGATCGGGGTCGCGGGGTCCGCACTCGCTCCGGTGAGGGTCTGGGACATGGTCAGGCTCCTGGTGGGTCGAATTCGGCTCTGGCCCAGGCGGCTTGCGCTGGACCGGGCGGCCGTTTTCGACCGCCGCTCTCACCGTCGCCCACACCGCGCCCCGCTCCGGACCGGGTCCGGACACCGTGTCCGAAATCCTGCGATCCCTGTCCGTCGGACCGGTCGGGCGTAGGCTGACCGTCATGACAGCCCGCGTGACAGCCCGCGCGACAGCCCTCGCCCGGCAGGTCGTGATCATCGGCTTCGACCAAGCCGAACTCCTCGACATCGCCTGCGTCAGCGACACCCTGGACGCCGCCAACCGGCTCGGAGCGGACCCCGGCTACCGGATCCGGCTCGCCTCGCTGCAGGGCCGCCCGGTGCGTTCGGCCGGCGGGCTGGCGCTGGCGAGCCAGGCCGCCGTCGAGAAGCTCCGCGGCCCACTCGACACCCTGGTGATCGCCGGTGGCCCCGGCCACCTCGACGCGGCCGCCGACCCCGCCCTGCTGGAGCAGATACGCCGACTGGCGGCCGGGAGCCGGCGGGTGGCCTCGGTCTGCACCGGCGCAAGCGTCCTGGCCGCGGCCGGCCTGCTCGACGGGCGGCGGGCCACCACCCACTGGGCGTACGCCCGCGAACTCGCCGGCCGGCACCCGAAGGTCACCGTGGACCCGCGCCCGCTCTACGTCATCGACGGCGGGGTCTGCACCTCGGCCGGGGTCACCAGCGCGCTGGACCTCACGCTGGCCCTGGTCGAGGACGATCACGGCCCCGACCTGGCCCGCTCGATCGCCCGCTGGCTGGTCACCTACATGCAACGGCCCGGCAACCAGGCCCAGTTGTCACCGTACGTGAAGGACGCCCCGCCGGCCCACCGGCTGCTGCGCCAGGTGGTGCAGTACATCACCGGCCACCTGGACGCCGACCTGTCCACCGCCGCGCTCGCCGCCCGCAGCGACGTCAGCGAGCGGCACCTGTCGCGCCTCTTCCTCGACCAGCTCGGCGAACCCCCCGCCCGCTACGTCCGCACCGCCCGCACCGAGGCCGCCGCCACGCTCCTGACGAGCACCGCACTGCCGCTCTCCTCGATCGCCCGCCGCTGCGGGTTCCGCTCCACCGAGACCCTGCGCCAGGCCTTCCAGGCCCGCTACGGCACCACACCCTCCGCCCACCGCACCGCACTTGGCCGGGGGACGGCGCATCAGGACCTCTCGCTGAACACCTCCCGGTAGACCGACGGCGTGGTCCCCGCGATCCCGATTGCCACGATAGGTGACGGGTTGCACACTCCCAGTCCCGAACGGGGCGCCGCCGGGTCGCGGCGCCGCCCGAACCCCGCGCATCCGCCCGCACGTCTCGGCAGGGACGGGTGCACTGGCAGCCGCCACCGGACAGGCGCAGGCTGAGAGGTGCCCCAGAGGTGCCCCGAACCCTTGGAGGTCTCCCATGGCCGATCCTCCCGTCCCCCACCCGGGCGGCCCGATCGTGGTCGGCACCGACGGTTCGGCCCCGGCCCGGCAGGCCGTGCTCTTCGCGCTCCGCGAGGCCCAGCTGCGCGAGACCGGCCTGCGGGCCGTCTGCGCGTACGAGTACGCCCCCACCCAGCACTCCGGCTTCGAGCTGACGCCGGGCTCCGGGCCCGACAGCAACCCGATCCCGCAGCAGCGCGATCTCGTCATGCAGGCCATGGCCGACTCCGTCAAGGAGCTGCTGCTCCAGCTCGGCGGGCCTTCGGTGGCCGTGGAGATCGTCTGCGAACGCGGCCGGCCGGCCCAGGTACTCCTCGAAGCCAGCGAGGACGCCTGCCTGCTCGTGGTCGGCTCCCGAGGATCGGGCACCTGGGGACGCCTCACCCTCGGCTCGACCAGCACCGAGGTGGTCCACCACGCCCACCTCCCCGTGGTCGTCGTACCGGCGGGCCACGAGGCCCCGCAATAAACGCCTAGCCGCGGCACCGCCGAAGCGCCGACAATCAGTTGGTGAACGACACTCCACGCGCCGACTTCACCCACAAGCCGACCCTCACCGGATCCAAGGTGCGGCTGCGCCCCTTCGAGCCGGCCGACGTGGCGGCGCTCGCCCCCGCCTTCGAGGACCGCGAGCTGCTGCGCCTGACCGGCAGCGCGAACCGCTCCGACGCTCCGCTGCGACCCCAGGACCCGGAGCGCTCCGAGCAGTTCCGGCAATGGCGCAACGCCCAACCCGACCGCCTCGACCTCGCGATCGTCGACCTGGCCACCGGGGCATGCGTCGGCGAGGTCGTCCTCAACGAGTGGAGCCCGGCCAACCGGCACTGCAACTTCCGCATCCTGCTGATCCCTTCAGCACAGGGCCGGGGGCTCGGCACCGAGGCGACCCGACTCGTCCTCGCCCATGGCTTCGAACAACTCGGCCTGCACCGGATCTCGTTGGACGTCTACGCCTTCAACCCCCGTGCCCGCCGCGTCTACGAGAAGGTCGGCTTCGTCGCCGAGGGCACCCTGCGGGACTTCCTCCAGTACGACGGCCAGTGGGTCGACGCCACCGTCATGTCCGTCCTCGCCCCCGACTGGGCCCGCCACCAGGGCCGCCCCTGACGCATGCCCGGGGGCCTCGCACCGACCGAGAACGCGTGACGCCCTGCCGGTCGATCCCGGCAGGGCGTCATGACAGCTCCGGTGCGTCAACTGCCCTGCTGCGCCCCAGCCTCCGGGTCGAGCGCAGCGTGCAGGAGCTCCCCGAGCGCGGACTGCTGCCCCGGGGACAGCCGCGCCAGCGGCGAGCCGGCCGCGAGGCGAGCCAGTGCCCGCTCCCGCAGCGCCGCCCCCGCCTCCGTCAGCACGAGTACCTTCGCCCGCCGGTCGATGGGGTGGGGGCGGCGCTCCACCAGCCCGGCGTTCTGCAGCCGGTCGACGACGAAGGTCGCGTTCGACGGCTCGCAGCTCATCCGCTCGGCCAGCTCCCGCATGGTCAGCGGCCCCGACAGCTCCCGCAGGGCGACACCCTGCGAGGTGGTCAGACCCAGATCGGCCACGGCCGTGCGGACATGCTCGTCGAGCCGGCGGGCCAGGCCGGCCACCAGGCTGCGCAGTTCCTGCTCGCCGTCCTCGCTCGATGGCCCACTCGGGACCTCACCCGGAAGCCCACTCGACGTCCCAGGGGGCCGTTCGCTGCTGGTCATGACCCCAGCCTAGCAAGTTCATCTAGCTCACATATTTACAACTCGGATAGTTATAGCTTTAAGTAGTGCCTGTTCGCGACACCACTCCGCGACACCACTGCGCGACACCACTGCGCCGCACCACCCCATCGCACCGGAAGGGCCCAGCCATGTCCGCAACCGAGCCGTCCACCACCCAGCGCAACCTGGCCGTCATCGGCGCCGGCCGCGTCGGCACCCCTGTCGGCCGGCACTGGATTCGCGCCGGCCACACCGTCGCCTTCGCCTCCCGCACCCCCGAGCGCCTGCGGCCCCTGGTCGGCGAACTCGGCCCACGGGCCACAGCCGTCACCTGGCGGCAGGCTGCGGAATCGGCCGAGGCCGTCCTGCTCGCGGTCCCGAGCTCCTCCCTCCTCGCCGTGATCGCCGAGATCGGCCCGCTGCTGGACGGCAAGATCGTCATCGACGCGACCAATCCACTGACCATCTCCCCGCAGGGCCGGGTGGTCTCCGCGCTCGGTCCGGACCGGACCGCGGGTTCACGGACGGCAGACCTGCTCCCGGGAGCCCGGGTCGTGCGGGCGTTCAGCCACATCCTCGACGAACTGCTGGAGACCCGGGCCTTCTTCGAGCCGCTGAGGGTCGCGATGGCCTATGCCGGTGACGACGCCGCCGCCAAGGCGGTCGTCGCCGGTCTGATCGACGACGCCGGCTTCGCGCCGCTCGACCTCGGCACCCTCGCCGCCTCCACGGCCCTGGACCCGGGTGGGGCCCTGTTCGCCGGCCTCCACACCGAAGCCGACGCCCGCCACCGCCTCCTCAGCACGGCCGCGGCATCCTGATACCGGAGCTGCGACCGTCACGTCACAGCGGCGGCGAGCGGCGAGCGGCGCGGGAGCGTTCGGGCCGTGGCCGGGAACCGCGCCACTCGCAGCTGAAGCCCTCTTGCTCGCCGTCTCAGGCGTCGGAGTAGCTGAGGTCCCCGATCGTCCAACTGCTGATGTCTTCGATGGCGATGCGGTACATGCCGCCCGTGTGGGGCAGCCCGAAGTCGCCCTGGAGGATCTTCGCCCGGTGGAGGTGGAGGTGGGTGGGCCGAGCGGGCGCGCCGCCGGCGGGCGGTGCGAAGAGGGCGGCGAACGGCTTGAGGTGATCCGAGGCCTGGAGGACCTCCGCCACCCGCTCCCACCACAGGGACACCGGCGCGAGCCTGCCGGTGATCACCGCTCCGGGGACCACCACGGTCAAGGACATCTGGTTACTGTGCTCGGACTCGACCATCGCGGCGATGTCGACGAGCAGCCCGTCGGGGTTCGACATGCTCCCCAGGTTAGGACACGGCGGCAGCGGTCCGGACGCCCACCCCGGAGCGGTGAGGGCGACGCAGGGCAGGCGGGCCGCCGGGCTACACGGCCGGGGCCGCCCGCGAGCAGTCCAGCGCGGCCAAGCACAGGGGCCGCCGGAGTGCTGCTGATTTCGTCATTCCTTGCAGCATGCGCCGGAAATCACAGGAACGGGCGGCCGGGGCAGTTCGGCGGGACTCCACACGCCGCGTTTCGGGTGCTTTTCCGCGCTGAATCGCGGGCGGATCCGCCGCCCCGGACAGTGCGCTGGGCAGCCAACAGCCTTGCCTGGAAGGCGTGTTGATGCCCCTGGCCGTTCGGGTTCGGCGGCCCTGGGGGAAGCTCCCGCGAAATCGGATGTGGAAATATTCCACCGTTGCGGGCCGGGAGCTGCTAGAGTCGTGATAGTTGCAGTAGTGGTTCCCATGAAATTTGTGTGCGCCTGCTGAGTGTGTCGCAGGCGTATTTCTGTTTTTCCCGGCTCTTCCCCGGGTGGGCGCTCATCGCGGCGACTCGAAGCGCGCACTGTGCACGCTTTCGGACAGCCCCTTGAAGGAGATTTTCTTTATGACTCATGGCACTGTGAAGTGGTTCAACGCGGAAAAGGGCTTCGGCTTCATCGAGCAGGACGGTGGCGGCGCTGACGTCTTCGCCCACTACTCGAACATCAACGCCAACGGCTTCCGTGAGCTGCTCGAGGGCCAGAAGGTCGAGTTCGACGTCACGCAGGGCCAGAAGGGCCCGCAGGCGGAGAACATTCGTCCGCTGTAGTTCTTTTCCGTCACGGAACCCGCCCGGGCCCTGTCCAGCCTCCCGCCGGACAGGGCCCGGCAGCGAGGGGCCCGCACCGCGTACATGCCCGGTGCGGGCCCCTCGCCATTGCGCCACCACGCACTCCCCCGGCCCCTGAGGCCCCCTGGCTCCGCCACCGGCGACCATCCCCACGCGAGACGCACGACTCTGCGTCCGGCTCCGCGTCGGGATCGGCGCCCTGCCGTGACATCCCACGGTTCGAGGTTCTCGCTCCCGCTCTTCGCCGGTGAGCGCCGACCGCAGGTGAAGGTGCCGCACGGTTCTACCGTCCACGCCCCGCCCGTACCATCTCCCGGCCCGTTCCCTTGCTGTCTCCAGTCGGCGCCCCGCGCTGCGGAGCCTTCCTCGTGACGTGCCGCCCCGAGGAAGGTTTCCCACATGACCAGCTCCAGCCGTTCCAGTCGTTCCAGTGGCTCCAGCCGTTCCAGTCGCTCCCCGCAGCAGAACACCAACTCCCGCTCCGGCAACGCCGGCTACGGCTCCCGCTCCGGCGGCAGCTCCTTCTACGGCGACCGGCCCGCGGGTGGCCGGGCGGGTGGCCGGCCTGCCGGTGGCCGTAACTCCTCCGGTCGCAGTTCCCGTCCGGGGTCGTCCTCTCAGGGTGAGTTCGCGATGCCGGTGAGCACCACCCCCGCGCTGCCCGCCGTGGAATCGTTCGACGAGCTGGACATGCCCAGGGCGCTGCTGTCCGTGCTGACCCGCCAGGGCGTCACGGTGCCGTTCCCGATCCAGGCCGCGACGCTGCCGAACTCGCTGGCCGGCCGTGACGTCCTCGGACGTGGACGGACGGGCTCCGGCAAGACCATCGCGTTCGGTCTCGCGGTGCTGGCCCGCACCGCCGGCCGGAAGGCCGAGCCGCGCCGGCCGCTGGCCCTGGTGCTGGTGCCCACCCGCGAGCTCGCACAGCAGGTGACCGACGCCCTCACCCCCTTCGCACACGCGGTGCGGCTGCGGATCGCGGCCGTGGTGGGCGGGATGTCCATCGGGCGTCAGGCGCAGGCGCTGAACCGCGGAGCCGAGATCGTGGTGGCCACCCCCGGGCGGCTCAAGGACCTGATCCAGCGCGGCGACTGCCAGCTGGACGGCGTCGACATCACCGTGCTGGACGAGGCCGACCAGATGGCCGACATGGGCTTCCTGCCGCAGGTGACCGAGCTCCTCGAGCAGGTCGCCGAAGGCTGCCAGACGATGCTGTTCTCCGCGACGCTGGACCGCAACGTCGACCGCCTGGTGCGGCGCTTCCTCAAGGACCCGGTCACCCACTCGGTGGACCCGTCCGCAGGAGCGGTCAGCACGATGGAGCACCACGTGCTGCACGTGCAGAACTTCGACAAGAGCGCCACGATCGCCCACATCGCCTCCCGTGACGGCGGGGTGATCATGTTCACCGACACCAAGCACGGCGCGGACCGCCTGGTGCAGGACCTGCTCGCCAGCGGCGTGAAGGCCGCCGCCCTGCACGGTGGCAAGTCCCAGCCGCAGCGCACCCGCACGCTGGAGCAGTTCCGCACCGGCCAGGTGACCGCGTTGATCGCCACCAACGTCGCCGCCCGCGGCATCCACATCGACGGGCTCGACCTGGTCGTCAACCTGGACCCGCCGGCCGACCACAAGGACTACCTGCACCGCGGCGGCCGCACCGCCCGGGCCGGCGAGTCCGGCACCGTCGTCACCCTGGTCCTGCCCAACCAGCGCCGCGAGATGGCCCGCATGATGGCCACCGCCGCCATCACCCCCGTCATCACCCGGGTAAGCGCCGGCGACGAGGAGCTGGCCCGGATCACCGGTGCCCGGGTGCCCACCGGCATCCCCACCGTGATCCCCGACCCCGTCATCGAGCGCCCGCGCCGCAGCCCGTCCACCAGCCGCGGCCGCCGCGGCCGCCCGGCCCCCAGCGGCGGCAACGGCAGCAACGGCAACGGCAGCAGCGGCTCCCGAGCCGTCGCCGGTCGCGACAGCCGGGGCTCCGCCGGCCGCCGCAGGGCGCCCAAGCGCATCGCCCTCGCCGCATAGCACCCGGCTGCCCCACCACCAGTGCCCCCGACAGTGCCCCGATCGCCGCCGTCACCGGCGGGAGACACGAAGGAGTCCGTCCATGCCCATCATCCTCGAACGCCCCGCGACGGTCGGCGACCTCATGAAGCACCCGGACATGCAGATCAGTGACGACGTCATGGTCGACACGGCGATGGACATCCTGCAGAGCTCCGGCGCGGACCACGTCCTGGTCCGCGACGACGACGGCCGCTGCGCCGGGCTACTGACCCGCCTGCACCTCGCACCGTTCCAGACCCGGTCCTGGTACACCGAGCGCACCGCGGTCCGCTCCATCGTCCTCGACCGCGCCCCGTTCGCCACCGCCGACATGCCCGCCACCGACGCGATAGCCACCATGCGCTCCCGCGGCCTCGACGCATGGCCGGTGGTGGACCACGACGGCCACGTCATCGGCCTGCTCAGCCTGTAGCTCCCCCACGGGGGCGGTCACCCATGTGACGCCCGCTCAGGCCGCGCCGGACGTCGGTCGCAGGACTGCGGTTTGTGCCACGGCCTCCGATCGGCCCTCCCTGCCCCCGCAGGGCCCCGGCCGGACACCTCGCGCCAGAATGGGAGCATGCCCTCCCTGGAGACCACTCCGAAGATCCGTGCCCGGATGAGCCATCAGCGCAGCCGCGACACGGACATCGAGATCACCCTCCGCCGAACCCTGCACGCCACCGGCCTCCGCTACCGGGTCCACCGCAGGCCGCTCAAGGGTGTCCGCCGTGAGGCCGACATCCTCTTCGGCCCGACGCGCGTCGCGGTCTTCGTCGATGGTTGTTTCTGGCACGGCTGCCCCGAGCACGCGACGTGGCCGAAGAACAACGCCGAGTTCTGGCGGGAAAAGATCGAGAAGAACCGGGCCCGGGACCGCGACACGGATGCCCGCCTCGCCGAGGCAGGCTGGGTGTCGGTCCGTGTCTGGGAACACGAGAAGGCCTCGGAGGCAGCCGAGCGGATCGCCGCGATCGTCCGCGAACGGCGGGCGGGCCGACGGCCGAGGTCCGGCCGACGGCCCTCGACCGCTCGTCCTGAGTCGAACGACACCGAGCCCGTGCCGGAAGAGGATCCGGTGGGAGCGCCGATCGAGTAGGTCGCACCGACCGTCGCCGGCTAGACTCTCGCCACATGACCAGCTCGGACGCCGCCGCTCCAATCCTCGAGAATCCTCACGTTCTGGACCTCTTCGCCGGTCCGGGGGGTCTTGACGTGGCTGTGGAGGTGCTCGGGTGGCGCTCGCTCGGGATCGAGTGGGACAAGGACGCCTGTGAGACGCGTTACGCAGCCGGGCTCAGGACGTGGCACGCGGACGTGAGCGAGGTCCGACGGGAGCGGTTCCAGAAGCTTCCCGCGGACCTCAACGTGTTGGCCGGCGGTCCGCCCTGTCAGACGTACTCGGTGGCCGGCAACGGCGCGGGACGCAAGGCCCTGGACAAGGTCGAGAAGCTCATCCACCGGTTGGTGGCCGGGGCTCGCGATGAGGAGATCGACGAACAGCTGGAGAAGATGGGTGGCGATCCCCGGACCGCTCTGGTCCTGGAACCGCTCCGGTACGCGATCAAGGCCCTCGGCTGCCCGAACAGGAACGGACGACCGTTCGACGTGATCGTCCTGGAGCAGGTGCCCGCGGTCAAGGCGCTCTGGAACGTCTACAAGGACGCCCTGGAGACGGGGCTGCCCCGAGAGGACGGGACAAAGGTCCGGTACAAGGTTGCCGAGGTCAAGACGCTGCACACCGAGGCGTACGGCATCCCGCAGACCCGCCGCCGCACGATCCTGATCGCGCGGCTCGCCTCGTACGATGCTCCGCAGCTCCCCGCCCCCACCCACCACACCTACAATCCGCACAAGCCGGAGCAGGGCGGCCCCAAGGAGGCCCAGACCACGCTGCCGGTGGGCGGAGCCGTGGCGTCGCTCAGGCCCTGGGTCTCGATGGGGGAGGTGCTCGTCGGCCGACAGCCTCCCTTCGAGGTCGTGTCGAACTACGGCAGTGGCGGCGACCCGAAGAAGCGTGGCATCCGCACGGACGAGCAGCCATCGTTCACCGTCACCGGGAAGGTCTCGCGCAACGCCGTCCGGCGGCATCCGAACGGCAGTGCTCTCGACCCGGACCGCCTGACCATCCCGGAAGCCGGCATCCTGCAGACCTTCCCGCCGGACTACCCCTGGGAGGGCGGCGACCGGTCGCAGCAGGTGGGCAATGCCGTGCCGCCGCTGTTCGGCATGCACGTGCTTGCGGCGGCACTCTCCTGGACGCTCCCGCCGGAGGAGACGCTGCGGGAGAGCTGGAGCCGACTCGACAAGGACGACCAGAAGTACAAGGAGCTCCGCACCGAAGGCTGCGAGGCTCCGGACCGCTGTGGCACCAACTGCCCGAAGCCCGAGGATCAGGCCTCCTCCTCGACCTCCTCCGACTCGTCCCTCCCCCGGACCGGCGCGTCCGCGAAGAGGTCTGCGAAGTAATCCACCAGCGTGCTCACGGCCGACTCCGGCGCGGGCTCCTCATCGGGCCCCGCCGGGAGCGCGTTCCGTGACACCTGGCGGGCGTTCTCGGCCTCGTCGATCCAGTCGAGCAGCGGACGGGACTCGCGCTCGACGTCGGGGGCGATCACGTCGTACATCAGCGTCGCTGCGGAGGCATTGACGGCTCCGACCAGGGCGTTCAGCTCACGGCCGGTGGTGACCGTGCCCTTCGCGACCAGCCGGACGATCGCCTGGGCGGTGGGCCGGTGGTTGATCACGGACATACGCAGCGCGGTGTTGAGGATGTCCTGGTTGCCACAGGCCGTGACCACGGGGTCGTAGTCCGCACCGTCGCGGAACAACTCGGCCGCCCACCAGAGACGGGCGAAGGCTTGCTTGTGGTACTGCCCTCGGAAGCGGTCGGCCGCCACCTTGGCGACCTTGCCGTCCTTGGGCTCCGAGAGGTGCCGCCAGACCACGTAATCCGGGGCGACGCCGAGGGCGAGGTAGTTCCAGAACCCCGGGTCGGCCGCATCGCGGCGGGTGAGCCGAAGCGCCGCGTGGAGCCGAGGTGCCAGCCAGGCGTCGGCCTGAGTGGCCTTGAGCCCGTTGTGCCGGCAGTAGGCCATGGCGTCCTCGATCAAGTCCCGGACGGGACGCAGCTCGCCGCGCCGATCGGCGTGCGGAAGCGGCTCGGCGACCTGGTTGATCTTGATGCTCGGCACGTTCTCACGGCCGGTGAGCAGCCCTTCGGTGACGAATTCCGTCGCCTCGGCACCGGGCAGCATGGCGAGCCGCTCGGGGAGGTGATCGGGCCGGTCGGTCATGCGTCTTCCCCCTGCGTGAGGCGTTCCAGGTCGTGGATGGTGGTGGAGAGCGTCCGGGGGACGCCGGCACGCCGGGAGGCGGCGTAGTGGATCCGGGACTGGAGGTCGCCCCAGCCGGCGGCGGACACTCCGGTGCGGGCCGCGTGGACCTCGCGCAGGGCGGCCTCCGGCTCCTGCTCGGGGGACACGTCGGGGAGCATGTCCCGGAGCACCTCGCCCTGCCAGCCCTGCGGGAACACGGGGGTGCCGTCCTCCTCGACCTCCAGGTCGCCGACGGCGGAGTGAAAGACGGCCGTCCAGACCTCGGAGCACATCTGGGCGAGGAGGAGTTCCCGGACGGTCTTCTCCGCGCTGCTGCCGCCGTCGGCACCGATCAGGTCGCCGAACCCGTCGAAGTCGGTGTTGACGCGGACGGCCGGGATCCGGCCGGTGGTGTCGACCAACCAGGGCGAGTCCTTGAAGCGCTGGAGCCGACTCGCCCCGGCAGCGAAGTTGACCATCCTGACCTCGAGTTCGCGGGCAAGCGAGGGTACGGCCTCGATGACATCGACGAACCACTCCGTGTCGGAGGTGGCGATCACACGCCCGGGGACGCCGTCGACGGTGGCCACCACGTGCACAGACAGGGAAGCCCGGTCATGGAGGTCGCAACGGTGCACGTACAGCTCGGCCGCCCGCTCGCGGCCGTTCTCGGAGCCCGCGGAGAACTCCACCGTCGAACGGGTGTTGGTGGCGCGCTCGGTGAGGACGGCGACGACCTTGACGTCCTGCCAGGGCCCCGTCGGGTCGAGTGCCTTGGCCGGGAGGCCGACAGAGAGGCGCAGCCGAGCCTGAGTCCAGTCGGGGCGGTCGTCGTCGGGTCCCAGGGCGACGACCCGTTCGACGGTGGAGAGGTACTTGCTCTCCACGTCCTCCCAGGGTTCCCCCTCGGCCTTGAGCTGGGCGCTGTCGACGCGCCACGACACGTTTCCGGTGAGCCGCCGGTAGGGGTAGACCTTCACGCCTGCTCCCCCTTTCCGCTGCGGAGTTCGACGACGAGTCCGGTGAGTTGGGCCCGGACCGGGTGACGGGAGACATCGGTGACGCCCCGGAAGACGGCCTTGCGGCTCCCCGGCGACAACTGCAGGGCCCCATCGACGACCTCACAGCCGCTGACGGCGACGAGATCCTTCCAGGGTGCGGCGGGGCGGGGACCGGAACGCACGTCGAACTTGGCGACCGGCGTGATCTGACGGTCCGTGTCCACACCGGACGGCACCCGAAGGTCCACCGTGACCGACCAGGCTCCGGTCTCGTCGATCAGCGCGTCAACGTTGTCCAGTTCGGGCAGCACCGCGGCCGCCGCGGGGCGCGGCTTCTTCGTGCCGCCGCCCACCTTGAGCCGGCCGGCGATCTTGGCCTCTCCCCCGTTGCGACGCTTTGCCCGGGGCACGGCTACCAGGTCACGCACCGCGGTGTTCGCCGCGGTGGTCAGGGCGGCGATGCGCCGGTAGGCGGAGGGCGAGAAGGCGAGTCGCAGTTCCTCTGTCTGCCCCCACTTGTTGTGCTCGGGCGGCTCCGAGGCGCGCAGGAACTCCTCGGCCGCATCGGCGCCGGGGGCATCCGGGCCGGCCGCGCGTCCGGTGAGAAGGATCGCCTGGAAAGGATTGGTGCCGATCGGGAGGTTGGTGACAGCGCCGTCCTTGACGGTCATGCGGTTGCCCCGCATGGAGACCAGTCGGTTGGAACGGCCGTCTGCGTCCTCGGCGGCGGTCACCAGGACCACCGCCTCGTGCAGCACGCCACCGCGCACCTGACCTCCGTGCAGGGGCACGTTGAGCGTCACGGTGGCTCGGGCGACCTGGCCGGGGCCCGTGAGGCGGTCTACGGTGGTTCCCTCCAGGAAGGCCCGCAAGGCGCGAGCACGGGAGGGCTGGGCCACGGCCGGATCCACGTGCTCCTCGTCGATCAGCACCTCACCGTTGCGGTAGGTGCGAACGGACGCCTCCAGGTGCGGCTTGTGGTCGCCGCCACCGGTCATCGCGGCCCAGAAGTTGCGGCCGAGCGCATCGACGAGCCGGGCGTGCATGCGGTGGACGGAATCGTCGTCCTCGGTGGTCTCCTCCTCGTCCGCGGCGGGGTCGGCGGCCACCAGACTGGCGACGTCGTGGGCACCGACGATGAGGAAGGAGGTGCCGGGAGCCGCGCTCTCGCGGGTGAGGTGGAGCTTCTCGACGGTCTCCTCGTCGGCCCACCAGGAGCGGGCCACGTCAGCGGCCCTGGTGGTCGGGTCGGGACGGCCGAACCAGGCAGGACCGGCGAACTCCCGGCCGCCGACCTCGCGCCAGGGGAGGTCCAGCCGGCCGATGAGGCGTCGCTCGGTACGCCCCTCGTGGGGTTCGGAGAGGGTGGAGTTGATCAGTACGAGCCCGAGTCTGCTGGTGGCCCACAGGGTGGCCTTGCCCAGACCGTAGGACCCGCCCGCCCCGAGGTCCCGCTTGTGGCTGTCGAGTTGACGGCGCACCACGGCGGCGAACAGACCGTCCTCGTAGTCGCCACCAGTCAGACCGGTGGCGTTGTAGTCGTCTACGCGGAGCAGCACGAGGCGGTCGTGCTGGTACATGTCGCGCAGTCCGGCCGCGATCGTCCGCGAGACCTTGCTCTGCTTCCCCCCGTCGGCCGTGAGCGCCTCATAGTGCGGGAGCAGCCGCTCCCAGTCGACGGCCTCGCGGAACCGGGCGAGGGCCTCGCCGGTGAGTTCGTGCAACGTGTAGCGGACCCGGACCGGCTCTGCGCGGTCGAAGCGAGCGTCGAGACTGTTCTGCGTGGCCTCGCGAGCGAGGACCGAGACGTCGGCCGCGAAGGCGAACGCAGCCGCGTTGCCGTACTCGCGCCCGCCGTCCTCATGGGCCGGCCGGTGGTACCAGGAGACGGGCAGCCCGAGTTGGGCGTCGGCGCTGCGTGTGTGGATCGTCTCCAGGTCGGTGTTGAGCACCTCCGCGATCGACCTGATGGTGTCGTCTCTCGGCACGGAGCGGCCGACGATCCAGGCCGATACGGCGGCTCGGGTCACGCCAAGGTCGTCGGCCAGATCGGTCTGGCTCTTCCCTGCGTTCTTGAGCTGGCGCGCCAGCCAGGGGCCGAAGTCCTCAGCCGCCTTCACGTCCCACCTGCTTCCGCATGGCTTGTTTCACAAGGTGACGACCACGCTACCGCATCCCTGTTGACAGTGACACCCCCTTGTCAATCGACCTTTGACAGGCGCCATGCCCGAGCGGACGACTCTCGAACGCGCATCGAAAAAATCGAGCCGACAGCTTCTTCAATTTGCCCGGATTCTCCCGGAAGTCCCGAATCGACCCCATTTGGGATGGGGGTTGCGCACCGGCGCGATCCATGGCAGGGTTGTTGCCAATTCCACGGCGGATGCCGAAGGAATCGGCCCTGAAGCAGGGTCAGGCACGCCTGTTTTCCTGGGGGGGAATTCTTTTCGGTCGCCTCCGGAATCCACGTGGGTTCCGTGTGTTCCTGCGCGACCCGCTCCCCTCCCGCACCACCTCGCATCATTCCATCGTGTACGTCCACGAAAGCGAAAGCGCAGGTACCTCGGTGTCCCCTCAGAATTCCCCGCTCCACCGCATGCGTTCCCTCGTCGCCACGTACGACCGACTCGCCGACGACCCCCAGGCTCGGGAGACCTTCCTCGGCCTGGTGGGCATCGACGACGGCATGGTCGCCTCGTACCGGGACGCGCTCCGCCACGCCGCCGCTCCGTCCCGTCGCCCGGGCCGCTGTCGTCACGCCGACCATGTGACCGTCACGTTCCATGTGCGGCAAGCACGTTGACGGCATCGCCGTCCGCCTGAGTCCAGCTCTCCGTCCCGCACCCGAAGTGGAACCATTCGTGGCCGATCCGCAGTCCCCCGTGATCCGCACCGTCGTCGAACAGTCCCGCCGCGTCCTGGAGACGTATGGAATCGACCCGGGCCTCATCCCCGAACACGCCAACGGCGAACGCCGCATCACCCAGGGCGGGTACGGCGACCGCCAGCTCTTCGAGCTCGTCCAGAACGCGGCCGACGAGCTGCGCAACGAGCCCGGCGGCCGGATCCACGTGGTTCTCACCGGCACCCATCTGTACTGCGCCAACCAGGGCGATCCGGTGACGCCCGAGGGCGCGGAGACCATCCTGCGCATGAGCATGTCCCGTAAGCGCGGCGGGCAGATCGGCCGGTTCGGCGTCGGGGTGAAGTCCGTCCTGGTGGTGACGGACGCACCCGAATTCTTCAGCCGCGAGGGCAGCTTCGGTTTCGACCGAGCCTGGTCGTACGAGCTGATCCGCAACGTCCCCGGCGTGCGCAATCAGCTCGGCGATGCCTTCGAGGCGCCCGTGCTGCGGATGGCTCGCGAGCTGGACATGGCGGCCGAACGCCTCCGGGACCAGGTGCTGGACGAACTCCTCGAGTGGGCCACCACGGTGGTCCGCCTGCCGTTGCTGCTCGGCGCCGCCGACCGCCTGGGCAAGGACATGCACGGGCACCAGGGCGTCGCCGGTCACGACACTCGCGAGGAGTTCCCGTCCGGCTTCCACCTCTTCTCCCCGCACGTGGGCCAGGTGGTCCTGGAGGACCGTCGGCCCCGCCCGATCACGCGCCGCGCACTGCGCTCCGAGCGGGAGGGCAGCCTCCACACGGTTCACGAAGAGCGCGTCGGCCGGCCGCCGGCCGCCTCGCAGTGGCGGGTCTTCACGCACACCCACGAGCCGACCGAGGCCGCCCGCAGCGACGCCGGCGAGCTGCACGACCGCGTGTCCATCGATGTGGCCTGGGCGGTTCCGGCCTACCGCGCGGACGAGCGCACCGGTCTGCTCGGCGCCGTCGAGGCCCGGGGGCGCGGCCGGTTCTGGTCCTTCTTCCCGACCAAGTACGAGATGACCCTGAGCGGCATCCTGAACGGAGCCTGGAAGACCAACGAGGACCGTCAGAACCTGCTGGACTCCTCGCCGTTCAACGTCGAGATGATCCAGGTCGCGGCCCGCCTGGTGGTCGAGTCGCTGCCCGAGCTGGCGCCGCCGGAGGATCCCGGCGCGTACCTCCCGCTGTTGCCCGGTCGCGCCAAGGGCGTGGAGACGATCAGTTGGGCCGACCGTCTGCTCACCGAGCAGATCTGGTCCACCACCGCGATGCGCCCGTCGCTGCCGGACCAGAACGGCGTCCTGCATACGCCCGGCGACCTGAACATCCACCCGGATCTGGGCAAGGACAGTGCTGCAGTTAACCGCTGGCTGCAGGCGTGGCACTCGTACACCGGCCGTCCCCGTAACTGGGTGCACCCCTCGGTGGAGGCCACCGACCTGCGGTCGGGCAAGGTCCAGCACATCCTGAGCGCCGCCGGCCGGCAGCGGGCCTCGATCGTCGAGTGGCTGGAGGCGCTGGTCTCCGACGGCTCGGCGGCCGCTTCGGCAGCCGCCATCCGGATCGTCGCCGACATGATCGGCTCGAACGCCTCCTGCGCCGCCGAGGCCCGCAGGGCCAGGATCGTGCTCACCGAGGAGCACGGGCTGGTCGCCCCGCTGGGCAGCGTGGTGTACCGCCGCACCGAGGAGGACGGTCTGCCGGAGTCGCTGGTCTACGTCGACCGCGCACTGTCCGACGACCCGTCGCTCTCCGCCGCCCTCACCACGCTCGGCATCCAGGAAGCCGACGTCCGGGGGCGCTTCGTGAGCGTCCTCGACCAGGGCTTCGGCTCGTACGGGCCGCCGGAGTGGACCCGGTTCTGGGAGCTGTTCCACCGGGCGGGCGCGTCGGTGGTGGGCCACGAGGTGACCAACCGGGTCCCGACGCCGGCGGACACCCTGATGGTGCGAACGGCGGACGACCGCTTCCACCTCATGCGCGACTGCATGCTGCCCGGCGTCGTCGTCAGCGCGGAGAGCGACCCCGAGGTTGCGGTGGACATGCGGTTCCACGCCGACGACGTCGCTTTCTTCCGAGAGTTGGGCCTGCGGGACCGTCCGACGCCCGGGCACAAGGTCGAACCGGAACCCTGGTTCGACGAGTACCGCGAAGCCGTGCACGCGGCCTACTGCCGCACGCTCGACGGCCGGGCGAGCCGGCCGCCCCTGGCCAGGACCAGGATCGACGGTTCTCCCGTCGGTGGGCCGCTGCACCTGCTGCCCCGGCTCTCGGAGGAGGCCCGCGCGGCCTTCCTCCAGGCACTCTCCGAGGACGCGCTGATCACGAACTGGACGCTGCAGATCGGGGCCCAGGCCGGCACCCGCCGTGCGGTGATCTCCCCGATCCGCTGGATGCTCGGCCGGCACGGTCGGGTCGCGACCTCGCAGGGCCTCAAGTCCCTCAAGGAGGCCGTGGGGCCGCAGCTCGACGGATACCGCGACGTGCTTCCGGTGGCATCGATCAGCGACGAGAAGGCCCGCAAGTTGGGACTCGCGGACAGCGTCGAGAAGGTCCGCCCGCAGCAGTGGGAGCAGCTTCTGGAGAAGCTGCAGAAGAGCGAGGAGGACACGTTCGTCGGCTCCACGTACGCCCTGCTGACCCGGCTGGAGATCCCCTTCCCCGAGGACTCGCTGACCCGCTGCCGGATCGGCGACACCTGGGGCACCCGGGCCGACGGCGAGATCGCCGTCGCCGCGAGCCAGGAGGAGTACCGCTCGCTGCAGGCCGAGCGGGTGCCGGCGCTGTTGATGCCGGACCCGGAGTCCGCCGAACTCATGGTCGAGCGGTGGGGCATGCTGCGCCACGACGACGTCGTGAGCCGTGAGAGCCGACACGAGTCGACCGTGGAACCGGTCCCGCTGGTCGAGGAGTTCCCGACGCTGCGCCAGAAGATGGGCGCCTCGGTCGGCACGTACTCCCTGTTGCGCTGCTCCACGCTGGAGGAGGTCGTCCGCACCCCCCACGGCGCGCGGGCGAAGTCCCTGGAGAGCGCCCGCCAGGGCAACGTGATCAAGGTCCTCGACTCGCTGGACCGGCTCGGCACGCTCCGGGCCGTCGACCGTGAGCTGGGCCTGCGGATGGGGGAGGCCGGTTGTCGGGCGGTCCTGGACGCCCAGGAGCGCCAGGAACAGGACGAGCAGGTGCGGTCCGCGCTGAAGGCGATTCGCGAGGCAAAGGACGTGACGGCCAAGCTGGAGCTGCTGATCGGCGCGGAGGCCCTGCGCGACCGGCTCCCCGCCGGGCTGATGGACGCCGAGCGTCAGGAACTGGACGGGCAGGAGCCCACCGGCCGCCGGATCGCCCAGTTGGCCTTCAACGCGCATGGCGACACCGTGCTCAAGGTCCACGTCCGTGACGTCCAGGAACGCTTCCCGAACGCGCCGTCGTCCTACACCGGCGGCTCGGCGGCGGTCTCCTTCGTCGCCGAACTCGGCCTGCCCGCGCCCTTCGCCGGCTACCGGGCGCCGGCCCTCGAGCAGAGCCTGACCGTCGAAGGACCCCGGGACTTCCCCCGTCTGCACGACTACCAGGAGCGGCTCGCCCTCAACATCTTCGAGATGCTGGACCGGATCGCCCCGCAGCGTGCCATGCTGTCTCTTCCCACCGGCGCCGGCAAGACGCGTGTCACGGCCGAGGCGGTCATCCGCTGGGTCAAGCAGACCGGTGCGCTGAAGGGGCCCATCCTGTGGATCGCCCAGACCGAGGAGCTGTGCGAGCAGGCCGTGCAGAGCTGGCAGTTCGTCTGGAGCAGGGCGGGCGCACAGGAGCGGCTGACGATCAACCGACTGTGGACCACGAACGAGGCGGCACCGGTCACCGACGGGCCGCAGCTCGTCGTGGCCACCGACGCCAAGCTGCGGGTATGCCTGGATACCGACCGGTACGCCTGGCTGCGGGACGCAGCGCTGGTCGTGGTGGACGAGGCGCACGTGGCGACCAGCCAGAGCTACACCGGGATCCTGAACCTGCTCGGCCTGACCCAGCACCGGACCGAACGACACCTGCTCGGCCTCACCGCCACCCCGTTCCGTGGCCACAACGAGGAGGAGACCCGCCGCCTGGTCAACAGGTTCGGCACTCGTCGGCTGGACGAGGGCGTCTTCCCCTCCGGCGACGCCTACGGCCACCTCCAGGAACTCGGTGTTCTCGCGCGGGTCGAACACAAGGAACTGACCGGTGGCACCATCGAGTTGTCCCGCCAGGAACGAGAGAGCGCCGAACAGTTCAGCCTCCTGTCCAAGGCTGCCGAACAGCGGTTGGCCGACGACCACGACCGCAGCCGTCGCATCGTCGCGGAGATCGCGGCGATGGACGAGACCTGGCCGGTGCTGGTGTTCGCCACCTCGGTGGAGCACGCCAAGTACCTGGCGGCAAGGCTGAAGGATCATGGGATCTCAGCATCGTCGGTGGACTCCACCACCTCGGACAACGACCGCCGGGCCCGGATCCGGGAGTTCCGCGACGGCAGGGTGCGGGTGCTCACCAACTACGGCGTCCTCACCCAGGGTTTCGATGCCCCGGCCACCCGCGCGGTGGTCGTGGCCCGACCCGTCTACAGCCCGAACGTGTACCAGCAGATGATCGGACGCGGTCTGCGTGGGCCCCGCAACGGCGGCAAGGACACCTGCCTCATCCTCAACGTCCGAGACAACATCCGGAACTTCGACACCGCCCTCGCTTTCACCCGCTTCGAGCACCTGTGGAGCACCCGGTGACACTCTCCCCCGTGGACGGACCCGTCCTCACGACCGAACAGCAGGCCGTGGTCGACCAGCCATGGGACACTCGCCTCCTGGTCATCGCGGGCGCGGGCACGGGCAAGACCCACACGCTCGTGCGCCGCATGGACGCGCTCATCGGTCACACCGACCCGGACGAGGCGCTGGAGGCGTCCGAACTGCTGGTCCTCAGCTTCTCCCGTGCCGCGGTCCGCGAGCTGCGGGACCGGATCGCCCGGCAGGGTGAGCACGCGCGGCGGGTACGGGTGCAGACCTTCGACTCGTGGGCGTACTCGCTGTTGCTGCAGGCGTACCCGGACGGGGAGTGGTCGGCACTCTCCTTCGGCGAACGCATCCGGGCCGCCACCGAGGCGATCGAGAAGGGCGCGCTCGAGTCCCTGGAGTCCGGTCCGCCCGCGCACGTGATCATCGACGAGGTGCAGGATCTGGTGGGTGCACGCCGGGAGATGGTGGAGTCGCTGCTCGACCGGCTCCACGGCTCCTGCGGGTTCACCCTGGTCGGCGACCCCGCCCAGGCGATCTACGACTTTCAGATCGAGGACCCGGAGGAGTACGCCGACCGTGCCGACCTCTTCCTCCGCTGGGTGCGGATCTCCTACGCCGACGACCTGGTCGAGCTCCGTCTGACCCGGAACTTCCGGTCGGTCACCACCGAGGCGCGCACCGCGCTCGCACTCGGCCCCGCCGTCCAGGGCATCGGCAGCGCCGCCGAGGGCGCGGACGCGGCAGCCGAGCGTCTTCACGGGGAACTGCGCGAGCTGCTGCTCGACCTCCCCGACCTGGGCCCGCTCACCGACAGCTTCACCCTGGACTCGCTCCGGTCCTACCCCGGCACCTGTGCAATCCTGTGCCGCGACAACCGGCAGGCCCTGGTGATCTCGGAGCTCCTGCACACCCACGGGGTCCCGCACGCCCTGCGGCGCTCGCTCCAGGACCGGCCCGTGCCGTACTGGGTCGCCGAAGTGCTTCGCCGCAGTCAGGCCGCCAGTCTCACCGAGGAGCAGCTGCGCGTGCTGCTCGCGGAATTTCCGTTGCCCGAGGGGACCGACATCGACCGCGTGTGGCGCTCCCTGCGGGTGGCAGCACGCGGTGCCGGTCGGGGCACGCTCGACATGGCGCGGCTGAGCCGTCTGGTGGCGGAACGCCGGTTCCCTGACGAGCTGGCGGATCCGGAACCCGCGCGCCTGGTCGTGTCCACGGTGCACCGCTCCAAGGGCCTGGAGTTCGACCGGGTGGTCCTTCTCGATCCGCCGACCATGACCGAGCTGCGCCGGCGCACCGACGAACTCGACGTCCCCGCCGAGGCCCGCGCGCTATACGTGGCGATGACCCGGGCGCGGGAGGACCTGTACCGGATCGCCGCGCCCGACACGGTGACGGTGCTCCGGCACAAGCCGACCGGCCGCTGGTACCGGGGAGTCCCGAACCCGCGCCACAGATGGCGCCGCGACGGCGTCGAGGTCCGGGCGGGCGACGTGGACACGTTGGAACCCGCCGACGCCTCGATCGACGCCACCGCGGCCCAGGCATACCTCCTGGAGCGGGTGCGGCCCGGGGACGCGGTGACGTTCCGGCTGCGCGACACCCTCCCCGCAGGCCCCGAGCAGAGCCCCCGGTACGTACTGCTGCACGGAGAACGGGAGATCGGCGACGCCTCCGAGGCCTTCAGGAGCCAATTGCACTCCGTCCTGAAGGTCGGCACGGCCTGGGAGATCCGCTGGCCCGAGGAGATCACCGGGCTGCGGATCGCTTGCCTGGAATCGATCGCGGGCAGCCGGGCCGCCGGAACCAACGCGGGCCTGGGCGACCGAGGGGTGTGGATCGCCCCACGCATCAGTGGAATCGGACGGTTCCGGCGCGCCGCCGGAACCGAGGAGGAGCAGGAATGACCATCCACGCAGGACGGCACGCCGGGCACTACGAGGTCCGTGAGGACTTGGTGGCCCGGCTCCGCCGAGAGCTGCTCGGCCCTGACGTCGAGGCCTCCGCCGAGGACCGCGCCGAGGTCCTGGACCAGGACGCCCCGATCACCCGCTACCTCGCCGGGGTGCTCTACCCCCGCCCGGCGGACACCGAGGCCGGCCGTCGTCTCCGGGAGGACGTCGCCGAACAGGACGGCCTGGACGAGGAGCCCGTGACCAGGGCCGAAGGCCTCGACGAGTCCGGGGCGGCCGCCGAGCGCCCCGCCCCGGGCGGCCGCCGCCCGTCCTCCGTCGGTCTGACCTTCGCCGTCGACCTCGAGGTGTGCCGGGAGATCGTCGTCTCGGCCCGCGCCGCCGTCTACGAACCCGAGGACGCCCACGGACGCAAGGTCTCGGCCCGCCGCAGCGAGGCCCGCACCACCGCCGACCAGCGGGAGCACTGGCGTCGGGTGGAGCTGGACCTGCCGGACACCAGGGTCGATGTCACGTACCCGGGCCGCGGTGCCTCCCACGACCTGATCGACGGCACGGCCCGACTGGAGGTGCACGTCCGCCGACCGTCGCCCGACACCGGTACGGTCACCGTCACGGTCACCCTGGTCAACATCCAGAGGGTCAGTGAGCGGGAACTCCAGGACGCCTTCGCCCTCTTCCAGACCGGGCTGACGGTCCGCGCCGGCAATGGGTCGAGCGCCTTCGTGGAACGCCCGACCGCCCTGTCCGCCGTCGATCCCGAGCTGGACACCAGCCGACTGCTGTACAGGCACGCCCCCACCTTTGCCGCGGGCCACGGCTGCGCGGCGGTATGGGACTGGACCCCGCCCCCGATCGGCCTCACCGACGTGGTGCGGGCGGGCGTGGCCGAGGTGCGCACCGAGTTCGTGCCCACCCACGAGGTGCTGCTCACCGACTCCAATCCGACGATCGACGCCGAGGCCCTCACCATGCTCGGCCTCGCCGAGGCCGAGGACGCCGAGATCGTCGCCGCTCTGGAAAGGCTGGCCGCGGGCTACGAACGATGGATCGCGCGGAAGCAGGACGAGGCCGCCGCGCTCTCCGGCACCTCGTACGAGCAGGCCGCGGCCGACCAGGTCCGCTCCTGCGGCGAGGCCTTGGACCGGATCCGCGAGGGCATTGCGCTGCTGCGCGACAAGCCCGACCTGATGTGGGCGTTCCGTCTGGCCAACCGGGCGATGGCGACCCAGCGGGCCCGGGCCGCCTGGGTCAAGAACGGCCGCACCGGAGAACCGGACCCGGCCTCCGCGCGCTGGCGCCCGTTCCAGATCGCCTTCATCCTGCTGTGCCTGGCCGGAGTGGACGACCCGAACCACTCCGACCGGGACGTGTCCGACCTGCTGTGGTTCCCCACCGGCGGTGGCAAGACCGAGGCGTACCTGGGTCTGATCGCGCTGACCACCTTCCTTCGCCGGAAGCGGCTCGGGTCGGCCGGCGGTGGGGTAACCGTGCTGATGCGCTACACCCTGCGCCTCCTCACCCTGCAACAGTTCGAGCGTGCCGCGATCCTGATCTGTGCCATGGAACGGCTGCGCCTGGAGAACCGCGAGGAACTGGGCCACGAGGAGATCTCCATCGGCATGTGGGTGGGCCGCTCCGCCACGCCGAACAAGCTGGACGTGGCCTCCCGACAGCTCGACGCCGCCCGCGCCGGCCGGGTGCTCCAGACGGAGAACCCCGTCCAACTGCACGCCTGTCCGTGGTGCGGCACCGCCCTCGACGCCCACCACTACTCGGTGGACGAGGAGGCCCAGCGGATGGACGTGCGCTGCCCGGGCACGAACTGCGAGTTCTCCGACGGGCTGCCCGTGCACCTGGTCGACCAGGCCGTGTATGCGGCCCGGCCCACCCTCGTGATCGCCACCGTCGACAAGTTCGCCTCGATGCCCTGGCGTGCGCAGACGGCCGCCCTGTTCAATCGGGACCGTCAGGACTCCACCCCTCCGCCGGAATTGATCGTGCAGGACGAGCTGCACCTGATCTCCGGCCCGCTGGGCACCCTGACCGGCCTGTACGAGACAGCCGTCGACGTACTCGCCGACCGTCCCAAGGTCATCGCCTCCACCGCAACCATCCGACGGGCCGCCGACCAAGGCAGGGCCCTGTTCTCCCGCGAGGTACGGCAGTTCCCGCCCGCCGGTCTGGACGCACGCGATTCCTGGTTCGCTGTGGAGACCCCCGCGGGCGAGAAGGCCTCCCGCCGCTATGTGGGTCTGCTCGCCCCAGGCACCAGTCAGTCCACCCTGTTGATCCGTACCTATGCCACGCTGCTCCACCAGGCGATGCGTGCCGGCACGACGGACGAGGTGCGTGACGCGTACTGGACGCTGGTCGGCTACTTCAACAGCCTGCGTCTGCTGTCCGCCGCCGAACTCCAGGTCCATGACGACGTTGCGGCCTATCTGGAGCACCTCGCCGATCGCGACGGGTGCGAGCCTCGCTCCGTCGGCAACCACTCCGAGCTGACCAGCCGGGTCGACGCCAGTGAGATCCCGGCCCGCCTGAAGCAGATCGAGCGCAGGTTGACGGACGGTGACACGGTGGACGTGCTCCTCGCCACGAACATGATCGCCGTCGGTGTGGACGTCGACCGCCTCGGCCTGATGGCCGTCATGGGCCAGCCCCAGACCACCGCCGAATACATCCAAGCCACCAGCCGGGTGGGCCGCGCCCACCCCGGTCTGGTCGCGGTGATGCTCAACGCGGGCCGCTCCCGCGACCGTTCGCACTACGAGAACTTCCAGCACTTCCACTCCGCGCTCTACCGCGAGGTCGAGTCCACCTCGGTGACACCCTTCTCGGCCCGTGCCCGCGACCGCGGTCTGCACGCGGTGATCGTCGCCCTGGCCCGCCTCACGATCCCCGCGGCCCGCAGGGACGAGGACGCCGGGGCGATCCACCTCTTCCGGGACGAGCTGCGGAAGACGATCCGTCCGCTGATCCTCGAACGGGTCGGGAGCGTCTCCCCGGAAGAGACCGCGGCGGCGGAGATCGCCCACGTCGGCGCAGCCTTCGACGAGTTCGTGGACTGGTGGTACGACGAGGCCGAGGCGCACGGCGGTCTGTACTACGAACCGAAGCGCGGCCGCTCCGTCCCCTCGCTGCTCAAGCCCTACAACGACGCCCTGGAGGACGTCGAGGCGTGGGAGACCTTGTGGTCCCTGCGCGACGTCGACGCCGAGTCCGCCCTGTTCATGGAGGCATCCCGATGACCCCACCCCCGTCCCGGCGCCGGCGCGGCGCCGACGGTTCCGCCGCACCGGCCCGCAACCTGCCCCGCCGCGGTGCGGTTCGCCGGGCCCAGGCCATCACCACCTACGGCGTGGGGTCGCTGATCGCCGTCGACCAGGAGTCCTTCATCGTCGCGGGCATCGACGGCGCCGCGGAGCAGTGGCCCCGAGACGAGGCACCGGTGATCCGCGAGCCCCGCCTCGCCCGGGTACTGGGTGTGCGGCACTTCCGGCTCCCCCCTGCGTCCGGCGACGACAGTCGGGACGGCATCCGGGTGCGCCGATTCCCGCTCTGGCACCATTGCCCCGAGTGCCACGCCCTGGACCACGTAAGGAAGTTCAACAGTCCCCCCGGACGCAACGAGTGCGGCGAGTGCGGCGAGCCACTGGTCCCCTCCCGTTTCGTGGTCGCCTGCGAGGACGGACACATCTCCGACTTCCCGTACTGGGGGTGGCTGCACCGACGGCTGCGTGGAGAGGGCATGGTCGCCGGCTGCGGGGGTCGGATGAGCCTCAGGTCATCGGGCCGCACCTCCTCGCTCCGTTCGGTGGTGCTCTCCTGTTCCTGCGGCGTGCCCGACGTGTCCATGGAGGGCTCCTTCCGGGCCGGCGCACTGAGGGAGCTGAGCATCGGCTGCGGGGGAGAGCGGCCGTGGCTGAAGGACGCACCCAAGGCTTCCTGTTCCCTGACACCCCGTACCCTCCAGCGCGGTTCCTCCTCCGTCTGGCAGCCGGTGCTCCGCTCCGCCCTGTCCATCCCGCCGTGGAGCGATACCCGGGTGAACGCCCTGGACAAGCACTGGGACAAGCTCCGCGGCTGCACCAGCCTCGTCGAGATGGAGATCCACCTGAAGCACATCTTCGACGGGGAGCCCTCCCCCGTGAGCGCCCAGGAAGCTTTGGACCTGGTCGCCGCGATGGAGGCCGAGGACCTCTCCGGAGAGGACGTCCCCGACCGCGACCAGGAGCAGCGCTACCGTGCCCTGCGCGACGTCGAGTACCAACGCCTTTGCGCCGGGAACCCGGAAGAGTCCGGCCGACACACCCAGCAGTTCGTCTGCGAGCCGCCGATCGGCGACCGGAAGCCCCTGGCCGGCTTGGGCCTGGTCACCCCGATGCTGGTGAAGAAGCTCCGTGAGGTCCGTGCCCTCAAGGCCTTCACCCGGGCCATCGATCCCGAGACCTCCCCCGAGGGCCACGAGGCGCAGTTGTCCCTCACACCCACCGACTGGCTTCCCGCCATGGAAGTGCACGGCGAGGGGGTGTTCCTCCGCTTCGACGAGGAGAAGGTCGACGCCTGGGCCGAACTGCCCGCCGTCGCGGCCCGCGTGGCCAGGATGCGGCACCGCCACCTGCAGGTCCTCTCCGAGAGGGCCTCCGACCCGACCCGAGTCCCGGTCTCACCTGTCGACCCCCGCATGACGCTGCTGCACACCTTCGCGCACGTCATGATCAACGAGTGGAGTCTGGACTCGGGCTACCCCGCCGCATCGCTGCGCGAACGGGTCTACTCGGGCGACGAGATGGCCGGGGTGCTGATCTACACCGCCACCAGTGACTCGGCCGGGAGTCTCGGCGGGCTGGTCGCCCAGGGCGAGATCGACCGGCTCGCCCGGTCCGTGCACTCGGCCGTCCACCGTGCCGAGTGGTGCTCCGCCGACCCGCTCTGCATCGAGACCGAGGTCTCCGGTGCGGGCGGCACCAACCTGGCCGCCTGCCACGCCTGCGTGATGCTCCCGGAGACCAGTTGCGAGCACAACAACAGCCTGCTCGACCGGGCTCTGCTCGTCGGCACGCCCGAGGACCCGTCGATCGGCTTCTTCTCGCGCCTGCTCACCCACTGAGCCCCGAGCGGTGACGCCGGGCGGGACCACAGGCCGTGCCGTCCCGCCCGGCGCCAAGCGGTGCGCGCCGCTCTGCTCACCTCACCGGTCGCTCGGTGGCGCCGGGGCGGGATGACCCAGAGCGGCGCGGATCGCGAGCCCGAGGACCCGCCCCACCGGGGGCGGCGTCGCGTGGCCCACCTGGCGATAACGAAGAGTCTTGGCGCCGGCGAAGGACCAGTCGTCGGGGAAGCCCTGCAGGCGCGCCGCCTGTTCCACGGTCAGCTTCACCATGTCCGTGCCCTCCGGTGACGGGTCCCAGGAGTCCTCGGGCCCGGGAACCTCGTTGGCAACGGAGGCGCCGTTGACCCGCATCCGAGCCCAGGAACGCTTCGATCCGGACATCCCCAGGTCCGGCCCGCCCCGGTTCCAGGAGCCCCCGACCAGGGTGGGTGCGACCCGATCGGCCTGTGCGGCCCAGGCAGCGGCGTACGGCCAGCCCCGGCCTGCCATCGAAAGACCCAACGCCTCACCCACCGTCAGCGGCGGCCCGCTGTCGGGCTCCGGGGGGACGAAGTCGTAGATGGCACCCCCCTTGAGTGCCACCAGGATCCCTTGCTTGCGATCCTGGGGCACCCCGTGCTCCATCGCGTTGACGACGAACCAACGATGGCGGTAGCCGAGGTGCTCGAGCTCGGCCTCGATCTCCGAACGAATGGGCTCGTACGCGGGTTTGGCGGCCAGCTCGGCGAGGTTCTCGACGAGCAGGGCTCGCGGCTGCACGCCGTGCATGAGCATGACGGTCGCTTCGAGCAGGCGGAGTTCCTCGGCGCTGTCCTCGCGTGTCCTTGCGGCATTCGCTTTCACGCGCGGGAGGCCGGCCGCGAGGAGGTCCACATCGTAGGCCTCCTGATGCTCCTCCGGATCGAAGTCGAGAAGGTCGGTCTCCAGGACGTTCCAACCCGGTCGGTTCAACCGCAACGTCTCACAGGCCACGGGACGGTTGTCCAGGAGCAGCACGGGATCGAAGCCGGCCTGCTCCAATCCGAGCGCGAGGCCTCCTGCACCGGCACACACGGCAAGACAGCTGAGGCGTTCGAGGCGGGACTCTTCCATGACCACCAATCGTGCCAGTCGGGTCGGGAACATGCCTTCGTCGGGCGGCTCCTCGACCCGCAGTTCCCCCTGCCCTGGACAGCGGGTTCTTACGCTGCGGTGGTGAAGCCCTGTTGCCATCCGGCCCGGGTTCCGAGCTGGGTGAGGCACCCGAATCCGGGGGACTTGCGGAGTTCGGTGCGATTGTATTCGACCTCGATGAAGTGGAAGCCGTCGACGCGGACTGCCTCGCGGCTCTCCCGAGCGGCTACCCGCAGCTCACCTTCGACCTCTCCAAGTACGCGGCTGCGCCACACGCGTGACGCTGCCGCGCCAAGCGGCCGCCTGGCGGCAGCGGCCCGTAGCCTGAGGGGATATGGCCAGGTTCGAGTTGTCCCGCAGCACGCGGTTGCCGGCGAGTGAGAGCTGGCGCCGGTTGACCGACTGGCCGCGGCACTCCGCGTATGTCCCGCTCACCCGGTTGCGGGTGGCTGCCGGCTCGCCGGACGGGGTGGGCGGGCGGCTGGTGGCTCGAACTGCCGTGTTCGGTCTGGGGTTCGACGATCCGATGGAGATCGTGCTGTGGCAGCCACCGGACCTCGGGCCGCAGGGGGTGGGGCGCTGCCGGCTGGAGAAGCGCGGGACGGTGGTGCGCGGCTGGGCGGAGATCACGGTTCGGCCGGACGGGCCGCACAGCCGGATCACCTGGGACGAGGAGGTGTTCTGCCGGTGGGTGCCGCGCGCGGGCGACCGTGTGCTCGCGGCGGCCGGGCGACGGATGTTCGGCCGGGTCCTCGACGGGCTGCTCGCTCCGTAGCGGCGCTCCCCGGTAGCGCCCGCCAGGTGCCTTAGCCGCTCTTAAGCGCGGCGGCCCACCATGGATGGCGACTGGCAGGTGGGGTGATCATGAGCCGCGAAGACGAAGACTGTGGCGCAGATGCTGCCGCGCGACAGCGCGGCGGGCGGGCGCGGATGATCGGCGAGCTGCTGCCCCCGGCCGTTTCGGTGGCCGAGGCCTTCGAGGATCCGCCCGGGCGTTCCGCGTTCCCCGAGGAGGAGGCGGTGATCGCTCGGGCGGCGCCGGAGCGCCGGCGGGAGTTCCGCACGGTGCGCGTGCTGGCCCGGACGGCGCTCGCGGAGCTGGGAGTGGCCCCGGCGCCGATCCTGCCGGGGGCCCGGGGGGCGCCCGGCTGGCCGCGCGGTGTCGTCGGGGCCATGACGCACTGTGCGGGCTACCGGGCGGCCGCTGTTGCGGACGGGCGACGGGTCGCGGCGATCGGTCTCGACGCCGAGCCGAACCGGCCGTTGCCGAACCGGGGTGTGCTGGACCTGGTCGCCGGCCCCGGAGAGCGTTCGGCCATAGCCGCCCTGACTGCCCGTCAGCCCCAAGTGAGCTGGGACCGACTGGTGTTCAGCGCGAAGGAGAGCACGTACAAGGCGTGGTTCCCGCTGACCGGCCGGTGGCTCGACTTCGAGGAGGCCGAGATCGAGATCGACCCGGGCGGCACGTTCGCCGCGCGGCTGCTGGTCCCCGGGCCGGTCGTGGACGGTGTGCGGCTGGGCGGCTTCCACGGCCGGTGGCTGGTCCGCCGGGATCTGCTGGTCACGGCGATCGCCGTGGCAGTAGCCGGCGCTTAGGGCTTGCAGATCATCAACTCGCAGTCTTGATCTCTGCCGGAAGAGTGATGCCTTGGGTCGTGGCGAGCTTGTAGAGGGCGTCCAGGTCGGACAGTTGGGCTCCGGCAGGCTCGATGGTGTGGCCTGCGGCCTGGAGGAGGTTGCGGACGTCGCGGATGCGGCGGTTGACGGTCTCGGGTGTGACACAGAAGAGCCGGGCCACGGCGACCTGCGGGAGACCGAGCCGCTGGTGGAGCAGAACGGCCAGGAGGCGGTCGGCCAGGGTGAGAACCGGTCGCCGGCCGGTGGTGCCGTCGCCCTTGACGCGGGGCCGGTGGCCGCGCCGCTTGTCGAGTTGGCCCTCGCGCTGGGTGTCGTGGAGGGACGTGAGCGTGGTGATCAGGGCGTCCCACTCGGGTGCGGGTAGGCCGGTCAGGATCGGGTGGCAGAGCCAGGCGAGGTCGGGGCTGGGTTGGTCGAACGGGTCGGGGGCATCGCTGACCTGGGCGTATTCCTCGGGCCGCAGGGAGTAGTTCCACTCGCCGTGCCAGTCGTGGCGGTCCAGGGGCAGGGCGTCCATCTGCCGGTCGCCGACCGTCACACCGGTGGGGTAGGTGGCCGTGTCGAGTTCGGCGTGGACGGTCAGACCGGTGCGGGTGGTCGTTGCGGCGATGCTGTTCACGATGACCTCGTGGCTGCTCAGGGGCCTGCCGCGCCAGTTCATGGTGATGTGGGAGAACAGCCGGTGTTCGACCCTGTTCCATTTAGATGTACCCGGCGGAAAATGACACACAGTGATGATCAGGCCGGTCTCCACGGCGAGGGCAGCGAGTTCGGCCTTCCAGGCACGGGTGCGGTAGCCGTTGGAGCCGCCGGCGTCCGCGGTGACCAGCAGGCGCCGGGCACCGGGGTAGGCGGTGTGCCCGGCGCCGCGCCACCATCGCCTGATCGATTCGACCGCGAACGCGGCGGTGTCGTGGTCGGTGCCCACGTTCACCCAGCCGGTGTTCGCGGCCAAGTCGTAGATGCCGTACGGGATCGCCTTGCCCAGTTCCTTGTCGGGGAAGTCATGGGTGGAGACCGCGACCGGGTGGCCTGCGCGCTCCCACTCCCGGCCGCCGTTCTTGTAGGGGCCGACGAGCTCTTTCTTCTTCGTGTCCACGCTGACCACCGGGTCGCCACCCGCCTGGTGAGCCTTGGCCTGTTCGTTGATGTAGCGGAACTGGCCGTCCCGGTCGGGATGTTGGCGACCCTCGATGGTCTTGGCGTTGCCCTGGAGGCTGAAGCCCTCCTCGCGCAGCAGGTCCCCGACCGTGTCCGCCGAGATCCGGTACCCCTGGCGGGTGAGCCGGTCGGCGAGGTGGCGGGTGGACTTGGTGGTCCAGCGCAGCGGGGACATCGGATCGCCGCGCTCGTCGGGCTCGACCAGCGCCAACAGTGCGGTTCGCAGGGCGGGTTCCAGGTCGACGGCGCGCTTGCGGCCGCCGCCCGGCCTCCGCACCCGGCCCAGCGGCGGCTCGCCGGACTCCAACTCGTCCACCCCGGCGGACACGGTCGCCTCACGCACCCCGGCGGCACGGGCGACGTGCCTGATCCCGCCATGCCCGATCGACCGGGCCTCCGCACCCAGCAGCAACCGCCGCTGCCGCTCGTCCAGGTGCGGCATGATCGCCTCGAACTTGGCCTGCAGCAAAGCCTGCTGCTCCCGCGATGTTCTCATAGCACATCAACGAGCCAGAACACCGGAAGCCACGGGTTACTTCTCTGCAAGCCCTT
>NZ_JBWXUE010000030.1:82553-95515 GCF_057158765.1 Kitasatospora sp. NEAU-69 | reverse complement strand
CTGTCAGTGCAGGAGGCTGCCTTGGAGTTCGGCGCGCAGGGCGGGGGTGAGGACGGCTCCGGCGCGGTCGACGAGGAGGGCCATTTCGTAGCCGACCAGGCCGATGTCGGAGTCGGGGGAGGCGAGGACGGCGAGGGAGGAGCCGTCGCTGACTGCCATGAGGAAGAGGAAGCCTCGTTCCATTTCGACGACGGTCTGGTTGACGTCGCCGCCCTCGAAGATCCGGCTGGCGCCGGAGGTGAGCGAGGTGAGGCCGGAGGCGACGGCGGCGAGCTGGTCGGCGCGGTCGCGGGGGAAGCCTTCGGACATGGCGAGCAGGAGCCCGTCGGCAGGAGCCCGTCGGCGGAGACCACCACTGTGTGGGACACCCCTGGGGTGTTGTCCACGAAATTGGTGATCAGCCAGTTCAGGTTCTGTGCGGCCTGGCTCATCTGACTCAACTCAACGCTCCTGGTTCTCTGTGCCGAAGCCGCCGGCGCCGTTGCTGCCGAAGCCGTTGCCGCCCGGTGCGGGAGAACGGTAGCCGTCCTGGCCACCGGGCGCACCGGTGGGGCGCCCGAAACCGTCGAACGGCTGACCGGCGGCAGGGATTCCCTGGGCCGGAGTGCCCTGCGTGGCCTCGGCGCCCGCGCGGCGGCCCTGCTGGATGCCGCGGCGCAGGTTGGTGAGCCGGCCGCGGACCTCCTCGGGTGCCCGGGAGACCTGAGGACCGGTCAGCGGAGCGGCCTCGGCGGTGCCGGAGACCAGGTTCGCCTGCGGGGTGCGGCGGGGCAGGCCGGACAGCGTGACACCGTCCGAGGACGGCACCCGGACCTGCTCGGCCCGGCGCCAGCGCTCGTCGTTGGCCGACGGACGCCACGGGGTGTCCGGCTGGCCGTCGAGCGGCTGCCGGCCCGGCTGGCCGTGCGGCTGAGTCGGCTGGGGCTGCTGCGGCGCGGTGCCCGGAGCCGAGGTGCCCGGTCGCTGCGGCTGGTACGGCCGGGGCCGTTCCTGCGACTGCTCGTTCACCTGGACCGAGGCCATCCGGTTGGCACCGCCGTTGCGGAAGCCCTGCGCGTCGTCGGCGCGGCCCTCCTGCGGGGTGCCGTGCTCGGCGGACGGCCGCGGCGGCAGCGCCATCGGCTGCTGCTGCGGCTGACCCTGGTAGCCCTGCGGCTGGCCCTGCCCCTGGCTCTGCCCCTGGCCCTGCCCCTGGAACTGCTGGGGCTGGGGCTGGAGCTGGGGCTGCTGGGGCTGAGGCTGGAACTGCTGGTGCTGCTGCGGGTACGGCTGGCCCTGCGGGGCCGGCGGCATCGGGCGCTCCTGGCGGGGCGCCGGGCTGGCCACGCTGGGCAGCACCGGCTCCACCAGGCCCAGGCCCAGCGGGTCGCGCGGGTCGATCTCGCTGGCCTCGAAGCGCGGCCGGCTGAACGGCACGGTGCTCTCCACCGGCGTCGGCTCGGGCGCACGCTGGCCGATCACCGGCTGCTGCAGGGTCGGCGGACCCTGCGGGTCACCGGCCGGCGCCTGCTGGCGAGGCATCGGCGCACCCGGCATCGGAGCACCGGGCATCGGGGAACCCTGACCCGGCATCGGCTGCCCCTGCTGGGGCGCCCTGCCCTGCTGCGGCCGGCCCTGCTGGGGACCGCGCTGCTGCAGACCGGGCTGCTGACCCTGCGGGCCACCGGCCTGACGCTGCGGCAGGCCACCCGGGCGGGCGTTCGGGCCGACATCGGTACGGCCACCGGGGCCGGGGCCCTGCGGACGGCCGTCCGGACCGGCCCAGCCGTGCTGCGGCTGCTCGGCCGCACGCTCGCGGGCACCGCCCGGAGCGGCCGGACGGGCCGCCTGCTCCGGGGTCGGGGTCGGGGCCGGGGCGCCGCCACGACGGGGCAGGCCGGGGCCGCCCGCCGGGGCGCCGGGGCGACCGGCACCGCGCTGCGGCTGCTGCTGCGGCCGACCGCCGGCCTGCGGGGTCTCGCGCAGCGACTGGCCACGGTCACGGGTCGGCAGGCCGGCACTGGGCGAACCCTGGGCCGGACCACCCGCGTTCGGACCAGCCGGGTTCGGAGCAGCCGGGCCCTGGTTCGGGCCGCCCTGGTTCGGCGCGGCCGGAGCCGCTGCACCGGGCAGACCCTGCGGGCCCTGGCCGAGCTGCGGACGGCCGGTGGGCGCACCCTGGCCGCCGGGGCCCTGGCCGAGCGCCGGCGTCGGGCGGTTGCCCAGCGCGTCCGGACCGGCCGGCAGCGGGCGCTGCTGGCGCGGCGTCGCGCCGGCGCCGCGCTGCGGCTTGCCACCGGTGCCGGGGCGCGGCGGCCGCCGGTCGCCGGAGTTGGTGACGTCCACCGGGAGCATGACCAGCGCGGTGGTGCCGCCGGAGTCGCTCGGACGCAGCTGGATCCGGATGCCGTGTCGCAGGGACAGGCGGCCGACCACGAAGAGGCCCATGCGGCGCGAGACCGAGACGTCCACGGTCGGCGGGCTGGCCAGGCGCTCGTTGATGTCGGCCAGGTCGTCGGGGGAGAGGCCGATGCCGGTGTCGTGGATCTCGACCAGCACCCGGCCGTCCGGCAGCGCGTGGCCGGTGACCCGGACGCGGGTCTGCGGGCTGGAGAACGAGGTCGCGTTCTCCAGCAGCTCGGCGAGCAGGTGGACGAGGTCGTTGACGACCCGGCCGGCCACCTCGGCCGAGGGGACGGTGGCGAGTTCGATGCGCTCGTACTGCTCCACCTCGGAGGCGGCGGCGCGCAGCACGTCGACCAGCGGGACCGGGCGGGTCCAGCGGCGGCCGGGGTCCTCACCCGCGAGAACGAGGAGGTTTTCGCCGTTGCGGCGCATACGGGTCGCGAGGTGGTCCAGCTTGAAGAGGCTGGCCAGCTGGTCCGGGTCGGCCTCGCGGCTCTCCAGCTCCGAGATCAGCGAGAGCTGGCGCTGGATGAGGCCCTGGCTGCGGCGCGAGAGGTTGGTGAACATCGAGTTGATGTTGCCTCGCAGCAGCGCCTGCTCGGCGGCGAGGCGAACTGCCTCGCTGTGCACCAGGTCGAAGGCGTGGGCCACGTGGCCGATCTCGTCCGAGGAGTCGACGCCGACCGGCTCGACCGTGACATCGACGTCGTGCGGGTCGCTCTCGGAGAGCGTCTTGACCAGCTCGGGCAGTCGCCGCTCGGCGACGTCCTCGGCCGCGGCCTGCAGTCGGGTCAGCGAGCGCACCATCGAGCGGGCCACCAGGGCGGCGCCGACGACGGCGACGAGCAGCACCAGGGCGATCACGGCACCGTTGAGCAGGGTGTCGTTGTCGGCCTGCGCCTGCAGGTTCTGGGCCTTGCCCTTGAGCTCGTCGAGCAGCTGGTTCTCGATCACGCGCTCGGCGTTGATCTTGACGGTGGACTGGTCGTACCAGTCCTTGTAGGTGCGCGGGTCGGCCTGCTTGATGCCGTTGGCCGCCAGGATCTGGCGGGCGTACCGGTCGGAGAGCGCGATGTCGGTGTTGTAGCTGAGCCGCGCGCGGATCTTCTGCGCGGCCGCGTTGCCGTAGATCGCGTTGAAGTTGGTGGAGGCGTTCTCGTCCTCGGTGATCAGACGGACGCCGAAGCTCTGGTCGGACTGGCTCAGGTCCGCGCCGTTGGGCCGGGCCAGCGCGGCGCTGATCAGCGCGCGCTGCATCGAGCTGCTCTCCTTCTCCAGGGAGAACTGCTGGAGCGCACGGGTGGCCTTGACCAGGTCGGGGTTGGACGAGGCCAGCGCGATGTCCTGGCTGATCGACAGCAGGTCGGTGATGATCGTGTCGTAGGACGCGACCGTGGTCTCGATGTTGTCGACGTTGGTGTACGCGTTCGTGCGGAACTGCGACAGCAGGAGCATGTCCTTGCGGACCTGCATCAGCAGCGAGTTGCCGCCGGACAGGTCCATGTTGTCGAAGCTGTCGGCGCGCGCGTTGTACGCCTTGCTCAGGTCGTCGGTGGTCTTGCGGGCGGTCGCGACCTCGTCGTCCGGCTGGCCGGGCTTGGCGGTGAGCGGGCCGGCGCTGATGTCGCGCTCGGTCTGCAGCGCGTCGGCCAGCGCGGTGGCCTTGACGGCCAGGTCGCTGAGGTTGGCCATCTGGGCCAGCTGCTGGGAGCTCTGCACCGAGCCCTGGATGCGCAGGCCACCGAGGGCCAGCGCGACCACCACGGGGAGCAGCAGCAGCGCGATCAGACGGGTGCGGATTCGCCAGTTGCGCATCCGCAGCCGGCCGAAGCCGGTGGCGCGGCGGCGGGTCAGCGAGCCGCGCAGCCGGGCACGGCCCTGCTCCTGCTCCAGGGCCTCGTTGTTCTCCTCGGTACCGGCCTCGGGCTCCGGAGCCCCGTGGGCGAGCCGGTCGCCGGTGGGCGCTTCCGACTCCGACGGATGGGGGGCGGCGATGGGTTCGCGCGACTCCGGGTGGCCTGCGGCGCCGCTACCCCTTTTGAAACGTCCCTGCACTGGCGTCGCAACCTCTGGACCGGGCGTCCCGCCGCGCTGCCGCGTCAGGACGGTGTCGAGTTTCGATGTCGGCAAACCCGGCCGATCCGGGAATGCACGCGTGCCGAAGTGGGTAGCTCCTGAGTGCAACGGCTGGCCGGGGGGCGGTCGGTGGGATCGCGCTTCGCGGCTCGCGGTGCCAAGGAGGGTTCACTTCGGCGGTTCGTGGCATTCCAGCACAGCGGCGGAGCTCCAACAAGGGGCGGGGTTGCGCCGCCGTGGGTGCTACCGACTGCGCGCAGCGCCTCACGGACCGTGCGAGCCGGGGCGTGAATACCGCACTTTTCGGACAGTTGACGGCCCGACGGCCGAGACGTGCCGCTTCGGCGGGTTCCCGAAATGTGCGCTAGTTCGTGATTGTCCGAATTCCCTACAGGGGTGAAATATCCAAATTCGGGCGACTTCTCACGGAATTGTGAGCAAACTCACAGGCCAATGTGTAGCTTTGGTCACGGTCCATATGGAAAGAGATCCCTACCCTGACTCGTTGTAGACACGTCAGCAGATCCGCCCCGCACTGGGGCTCTCCAACCCGAGGTGTAGAAGCGATGTCCCAGACGGTCAAGCCGGTCTCCAAGTCGACGATCGGCGCCCGCCCGACGGCCAACCCGCGCCGCACGACGCTGGCCTCGGTCGCCGACTTCGCTCAGCTCCCCGGCGCGCGCGCCGCGAGCGAGCCGGTCGAGTACGCCAAGGAGCTGCCGACCAGCACCGCCAACCCGCGGCGCACGATCCTGATGACGGTTCCGCAGCAGGCGCAGCCGCAGGCCTGATCAGCGACCTCGCACGAGGGCGCCGTCACCACTGGTGGCGGCGCCCTCGGTCGTTGTACGGGCGATAGCCTGGGCGGAATCGATACCGCACCGAGAGGTTGCCCGCCGTGCGCATTGCCAGGTTCTCCGTCAAAGAAGGGGGACCTGCTGTCGGCAGCGTCTCCTTCGGCGTGGTCGAGGGGGACGCCACCCAACCGGACTCGATGGTGGTGCACGCCCTGGCCGGCCACCCGTTCGGCCAGCCGCAGCTGACCGGTGAGAGCCACCGGCTCGCCGACGTGCGGCTGCTCACCCCGATGCTGCCGAGCAAGATCGTCGCGGTCGGCCGCAACTACGCGGCGCACGCCGCGGAGCTGGGCAACACGGTGCCGGACGTCCCGCTGACCTTCTTCAAGCCCTCCACCGCGGTGATCGGCCCGACCGAGTCGATCGCCTACCCGCCGTTCTCCTCCGACGTGCAGCACGAGGCGGAGCTGGCCGTGGTGATCGGCCGGATGTGCCGCGAGGTCCCGCTGGAGCGGGTGCCCGAGGTGATCTTCGGCTACACCTGCGCCAACGACGTCACCGCGCGCGACGTGCAGCAGCGCGAGGGCCAGTGGGCCCGGGCCAAGGGCTTCGACACCTCCTGCCCGCTCGGCCCCTGGATCGAGACCGAACTCGACCCGGCCGACCTCGCGATCACCTGCACGGTCAACGGCGAGCTGCGGCAGGCCGGTCGGACCTCGCAGATGGTCCGCGACGTGGCCGAGCTGATCGCGCACATCTCCGAGGCGATGACGCTGCTCCCGGGTGACGTCATCCTGACCGGCACCCCGGCGGGCGTCGGTCCGTTGAACATCGGCGACGAGGTCGCCGTGTCCGTCGAAGGCATCGGCACTCTCGCCAACAAGGTCGTGAAGCGATGAACTCCGCCACCCCGGCCACCGCCGATCAGGGTTCCAGCACCGAGGCCACCGGCGCGGCCGTCCGGGTCCGCTTCTGCCCCTCGCCGACCGGCAACCCGCACGTCGGGCTGGTCCGCACCGCGCTCTTCAACTGGGCCTTCGCCCGGCACCACGGCGGCACCCTGGTCTTCCGGATCGAGGACACCGACGCGGCCCGCGACTCCGAGGAGTCGTACCAGCAGCTGCTGGACGCGATGCGCTGGCTCGGCTTCGACTGGGACGAGGGCCCCGAGGTCGGCGGCCCGCACGCGCCCTACCGGCAGTCCCAGCGGATGGACGTCTACGCGGACGTGGCCCGCCGGCTGCACGAGGCCGGCCACGCCTACGAGTGCTTCTGCAGCACCGAGGAGCTGGAGGCCCGCCGCGCCGCCGCCCGCGCGGCCGGCCTGCCCTCGGGCTACGACGGCCTGTGCCGCACGCTCACGCCGGAGCAGAAGGCGATCTTCCGGGCCGAGGGCCGCGAGCCGATCCTGCGCTTCCGGATGCCGGACCACACCATCGTCTTCGACGACCTGGTCCGCGGCCGGCTCTCCTTCGAGCCCAAGGACGTGCCGGACTACGGCATCGTGCGGGCCAACGGCGCCCCGCTCTACACGCTGGTCAACCCGGTGGACGACGCGCTGATGGGCATCACCCACGTGCTGCGCGGCGAGGACCTGCTCTCCTCCACCCCGCGCCAGATCGCGCTGTACGCCGCGCTGGCCGAGATCGGCGTCGGCAGCGGCGCCACCCCGCGGTTCGGCCACCTGCCGTACGTGATGGGCGAGGGCAACAAGAAGCTCTCCAAGCGCGACCCGCAGGCCAGCCTCAACCTCTACCGCGAGCGCGGCTTCCTGCCCGAGGGCCTGCTCAACTACCTTGCGCTGCTGGGCTGGTCGCTGGCCGAGGATCGCGACCGGTTCTCCATGGACGAGCTGGTGGCCAACTTCGACATCGCGAAGGTGAACGCCAACCCGGCGCGCTTCGACCTGAAGAAGTGCGAGTCGATCAACGCCGACCACCTGCGGCTGCTGGCACCGGACGAGTTCGTCCGCCGGCTGGTGCCGTACCTGCGGGCCGCCGGCCTGCTGCCGGAGCAGCCGACCGCCGAGCAGCTGGAGCTGCTGGCCAAGGCCGCGCCGCTGACCCAGGAGCGGATGGTCGTGCTCGGCGAGGTGACCGACATGCTCGGCTTCCTCTTCGTCGCCCCGGCCGACTTCGCGGTCGACCCCGAGGACGGCGCCAAGGTGCTGAACGCGGACTCCGGCCCGGTGCTGGCGGCCAGCATCGAGGCGCTGCGGGCACTGCCCGACTTCAGCCCCGAGCCGATCCAGGCGGCGCTGCGCGAGGCACTGGTGGACGGGCTGGGTATTAAGCCGAAGTTCGCCTTCACGCCGTTGCGGGTGGCCGTCACCGGCCGCAGGATCTCCCCGCCGCTCTTCGAGTCGATGGAGCTGCTCGGCCGGCTGGAGACGCTGCGCCGTCTGGAAGCCGCGCTGAGCGGCCTGCCGGCGGCCTGACGGCCCGGTCGGGGCCTCGTCCGCCGAGGTCCCGGTCGGGGCCCTGCCCTGGTCACGGCGAGCCGCCGTGACCAGGGGCTCGGGTCGGCCTGCGGTTATCGATTTTGGTGCCGGGCCTGGCGTCGGGTAATGTTCTTTCTGCGCCGCCCGGGAGGGAACGGACGAGGGACCAGAAGCCTCGCCGACAACCACCAAGCGGATCACGGTGCAAGCATCGAGCAAGACCCCCGCAAGGGGTTGTGTTCTGATGGGGTATGGTGTAATTGGCAGCACGAGTGATTCTGGTTCATTTAGTCTAGGTTCGAGTCCTGGTACCCCAGCGCAGTCGTCACGCAAGTGACGCTGATGTAGCAAGCCCCCGTTGTGTAGCGGCCTAGCACGCTGCCCTCTCACGGCAGTAGCGCCGGTTCGAATCCGGTCGGGGGTACGCAGTGCAAGCTGTTTCGGCAGCACATTAATTGCATAGCAGGAGCCCCCGTTGTGTAGCGGCCTAGCACGCTGCCCTCTCACGGCAGTAGCGCCGGTTCGAATCCGGTCGGGGGTACCAGATCCTTCATCAGCCACCATCCGGACGTTCCCCTCGTCAAAACAGCGGGGTCCCGGAGGCGGCGAAGCTGGATCACCAAGTTTGCCCCCGTTGTGTAGCGGCCTAGCACGCTGCCCTCTCACGGCAGTAGCGCCGGTTCGAATCCGGTCGGGGGTACCAGCAAGTCAGCCGGTGGTTCAGTCCACCGGCTGATTGCTATGGGGTATGGTGTAATTGGCAGCACGAGTGATTCTGGTTCATTTAGTCTAGGTTCGAGTCCTGGTACCCCAGCCAGAGAATTGCCCCCGGTGATCCGGGGGCTTTTTGCTTTTCCCGGCCGAAATCCGGGCGGCAGTCGTGCGGAAGGGCCGCGCACCGGATCCCGGTGCGCGGCCCTCTTGCTCGGTGGCGGCTCTCTTGCTGGGTATTCGGCTCAGCCGCGGCGCAGCGCCTCGGTGAGTCGGTTGGCGGCCTCGATGATGGCCTGGGCGTGCAGCCGGCCCGGGTGGCGGGTCAGGCGCTCGATCGGCCCGGAGACCGAGACGGAGGCCACCACGCGGTTCGACGGCCCGCGGACCGGCGCGGAGACGGAGGCCACACCGGGCTCCCGCTCGCCGATCGACTGGGCCCAGCCGCGCCGCCGCACGCCGCTCAGCGCGGTCGCGGTGAACCGGGCGCCCTGGAGGCCGCGGTGGAGCCGTTCGGGCTCCTCCCAGGCCAGCAGCACCTGCGCGGCCGAGCCGGCCTTCATCGGCAGGGTGCTGCCGACCGGGACGGTGTCCCGCAGGCCGGAGAGCCGCTCGGCGGCGGCGACGCAGATCCGCATCTCGCCCTGCCGGCGGTAGAGCTGTGCGCTCTCGCCGGTGACGTCGCGCAGGTGGGTCAGGACCGGGCCCGCGGTGGCGAGCAGCCGGTCCTCGCCCGCCGCGGCGGAGAGTTCGGCAAGTCGGGGGCCGAGGATGAACCGGCCCTGCATGTCCCTGGTGACCAGGCGGTGATGTTCCAATGCGACGGCGAGACGGTGGGCCGTGGGCCGCGCCAAACCGGTGGCGGCGACCAGCCCCGCCAACGTGGCGGGGCCCGACTCCAGTGCGCTGAGCACCAGAGCGGCCTTGTCGAGAACGCCGACGCCGCTTGTGTTGTCCATACGCCGATACTGCAGTCTCATTCCGCGAGACGCAAGTTCAATCCCGCGGGAAACCCGGCACTCTGGACGGAGCAGCCCGTCACGCACCCCCTGTAACGGGCACCCCAACGACACGAGAAGGCCGGCGATGCGGCCGGCTGGAGGGAACGCGATGGGACGGACACTGGCTGAGAAGGTCTGGGACGACCACGTCGTCCGGCACGCCGAAGGCGAGCCCGACCTGCTCTACATCGACCTGCATCTGCTGCACGAGGTGACCAGTCCGCAGGCGTTCGACGGCCTCCGACTGGCCGGCCGCCCCGTCCGCAGGACCGATCTGACGATCGCCACCGAGGACCACAACACGCCCACGCTGGACATCGACAAGCCGATCGCCGACCCGGTCTCCAAGGTGCAGCTGGAGACGCTGCGTCGCAACGCGGCCGAGTTCGGCGTCCGGATCCACTCGCTCGGCGACGTCGAGCAGGGCGTCGTCCACGTGGTGGGACCGCAGCTGGGGCTGACCCAGCCCGGCATGACCGTGGTCTGCGGCGACTCCCACACCTCCACCCACGGCGCCTTCGGCGCGCTGGCCTTCGGCATCGGCACCAGCCAGGTCGAGCACGTGCTGGCCACCCAGACGCTGCCGCTGGCGCCGTTCCGGACGATGGCGATCACGGTCGAGGGCGAGCTCGCCGAGGGCGTCACCGCGAAGGACCTGATCCTGGCGATCATCACCAGGATCGGTACCGGCGGCGGCCAGGGCTACGTCCTGGAGTACCGCGGTTCGGCGATCCGCAGCCTCTCCATGGAGGCCCGGATGACCATCTGCAACATGTCGATCGAGGCGGGCGCCCGGGCCGGCATGATCGCCCCGGACCAGACCACCTTCGACTACCTGCAGGGCCGCCCGCACGCCCCCCAGGGCGAGGACTGGGACGCCGCGGTCGCCTACTGGCGCACGCTGGCCACCGACGAGGACGCGGTCTTCGACGCCGAGGTCGTCATCGACGCGGCCGAGCTGACCCCGTTCGTCACCTGGGGCACCAACCCGGGCCAGGGCGCCCCGCTGGGCGCCAGCGTGCCGGACCCGGCCTCGTTCGAGGACCCGCAGGAGCGGGTCGCGGCCGAGAACGCGCTGACGTACATGGGCCTCACCGCCGGTACGCCGCTGCGCGAGGTCACCGTGGACGCGGTCTTCGTCGGCTCCTGCACCAACGGCCGGATCGAGGACCTGCGGGCCGCCGCCGCCGTGCTGGGGGGCCGCCAGGTCGCCGAGGGCGTGCGGATGCTGGTCGTGCCGGGCTCGGTGCGGGTGTCGCTGCAGGCCGTCGCGGAGGGCCTGGACAAGGTCTTCAGCGCGGCCGGCGCCGAATGGCGGCACGCGGGTTGCTCGATGTGCCTGGGCATGAACCCGGACCAGCTGGCCCCGGGCGAGCGCTGCGCCTCGACCTCGAACCGCAACTTCGAGGGCCGGCAGGGCAAGGGCGGCCGCACCCACCTGGTGTCGCCGCAGGTTGCGGCCGCCACCGCCGTGCTGGGCCGGCTGGCCGCACCGTCCGATCTGCCGTCCAACGTCCCCGCGGAGGTCTGAGCCATGGAGAAGTTCACCACCCACACCGGCCGTGCCGTTCCGCTGCGCCGCAGCAACGTTGACACGGACCAGATCATCCCCGCCCATTGGCTCAAGAAGGTCACCCGCTCGGGTTTCGAGGACGGTCTGTTCGAAGCCTGGCGCAAGGACGAGTCGTTCATCCTGAACCAGCCCGAGCGCCGCGGCGCCACGGTCCTGGTGGCCGGTCCTGAGTTCGGCACCGGATCATCGCGCGAGCACGCGGTCTGGGCACTGCAGAACTACGGCTTCCAGACCGTGATCTCCTCCCGGTTCGCCGATATCTTCCGCGGCAACTCGCTGAAGAACGGCCTGCTCACGGTGGTGCTGCCGCAGGAGGTGGTCGAGCGGCTGTGGGCACTCACCGAGGCCGATCCGAACACCGAGATCACGGTCGATCTCCAGGACCGCGAGGTGCGCGCCGAGGGTGTGCGTGCTCCGTTCGAGCTGGATGAGAACGCCCGTTGGCGACTGCTGAACGGACTGGACGACATCAGCATCACGCTCCAGAACGCTGATGACATCACGGCGTTCGAGCAGACCCGGCCCTCCTTCAAGCCGCGCACCCTGCCGGTCGCCTGACGGAGCGTTAACCCGCAGCACCGCCGATGGCCCGCCCCCTTCGCAAGGGGCGGGCCATCGTGCTGTCACGGGGGGGAGTTCGGGCCTGTCAGGGGCTCAGGTGTGGCACGGATAAACCCCCGCGCGTCACAACTCGCTGCGGATGGCACAATCAGAGCATGCACCGGCACCATGAACCTCCGTACGCGGGCGGCGATCCCGCGTCGTCGGAGATCGTGGACCGGGAAGCCGAGAGTCGAATTGGCGATCGGCCGGACGTCGACACCTCGATCGATGAGGGACCGGACGACCCGGAAGTCGCGGCGCTCTACGCGCTTGTGGCAGAGCGGTTGAAGCAGGCTCACGCCCGCGTGCACGCGCTGCACGTGTCTGCGGACACAAAGACCGCTCTCACCCGGCAACTGTTGATCGTCACCGAGGTCGCCAAGCGCGATCTCCCGGAGGCGGCGCGGCGGTTGAGTCGCTTTGTGCAGGACCTCGACGAGGGGCGCCCACCCGTCGGCTGAGGTCGCAGACGCGCAAATCCATTGCGACACTAGGGTGATTCGCGCGTTTGGTAATTGAAAGTCCGCAAATACATGCCTAACGTGCGAATTGAACGGATGGAATCATCCGGCGCCCGTTTCTGAAGGGGAAGACGTGAACAAGGCTCAGCTTGTCGAAGCGGTAGCCGAGCAGCTGGGTGGTCGCAAGGCTGCCGCAGAGGCCGTCGACGCAGTGCTCGACACCATGGTGCGTGCCGTTGTGGCCGGTGACCGTGTTTCGGTCACCGGTTTCGGCACCTTCGAGAAGGTGGAGCGCTCCGCGCGCTTCGCCCGTAACCCGCAGACCGGCGAGAAGGTCAAGGTCAAGAAGACCTCGGTGCCGCGCTTCCGTCCCGGCCAGGGCTTCAAGGACCTGGTCAGCGGCAGCAAGAAGCTGCCGAAGGAGGGCCCCTCGGTCAAGAAGGCCCCCAAGGGCTCGCTGACCCCGGGCAAGAGCGGCACCACCGCCGCCGTCAAGCGCGCCGCCACCAAGCGTGCGGCCGCCGCTGCCGAGGTTGCCGCTCCGGTCAAGAAGACCGCGGCGAAGAAGGCCACCACCACGGCGAAGAAGGCGGCTCCGGCCACCAAGGCCGCTGCCACCAAGACGGCTGCGGTCAAGAAGACCGCCACGGCGAAGAAGGCGGCTCCGGCCACCAAGGCCGCCGCCACCAAGAAGACCACCGCCGCCGCGAAGAAGACCACGGCGACGGTCGCGAAGAAGGCCGCCACGGTCAAGAAGACCGCTCCGGCCAAGAAGACCACCACCCGCAAGACCACGGCCCGCAAGACCGCCGCGAAGTAATCGCGTCCGGTACTGCTCGCCTTGGCGGCCCGACAGGGTCGCAGAACGCCGCGGGGGGGGGGGGTTGTGTCTTTGTTTGTTGGTGAGGTTCTTGT